>NZ_AUIS01000003.1 GCF_000423825.1 Thermithiobacillus tepidarius DSM 3134 | reverse complement strand
GGCATCGGCCTGGCCACGGTGGCGCGCATCATCGCCCGCCACGGCGGCCGCATCTGGGCCGAGGGTAAGGTGGAGCAGGGCGCCACCTTCTACTTTACGGTCAGCGCCGAGGATGCGAGCGGGCAACAGCAGGTCCACTGAGCGTCGGGGGTGGCGCGGGACGGCTCAAGGGGCGGTCAGGGCCTGCAGGAAGTTCAGGTAGGCGGGCGTGGTCCAGTCCCGCCCGCCCAGGGCCAGATAGCGCAGGCGGCCCTGAGGGTCCACCAGGAAGCTCGACGGCAGCCCGCGCGGTTGCCAGCGCTCGGTCACCCGGCCGTCCCGATCCATCAGGGTGTTCAGCTCGGGGGTGACGCCCGCCAGGAAGGAAAACACCTCGTCCTCGCTTTCCGCCGTGTTCACCAGCACCAGTTGCAGGCGCGTGGGCGGAATCCGGGCGCTCAGGCGCTGCAGGGTGGGCATCTCCCGCCGGCAGGGCCCGCACCAACTGGCCCAGAAGTGTACCAGCACCCAACGCCCGCGCAGCTGTTGCAGATCGGTCACCTGGCCATTCATGTCGGCAAGGCGCAGCGCCGGTGCCGGCCGGCCGTCCAGGGGCATCAGTCCCCGGGGTGGTGCCGGGGCGGCGGCCGCGGCCGCTTGCGTCAGCAGCAGGGCGCCGATCAGGAGCAAAATGCGCATCATGGCCTGTTCTCCTCGGTGCCGGGCGCGGGGCAGCGCAGATCCGGAATGCGCACGCGCAGCACGGGGCCGTCCTTGCGCTGCCCAGTGCGGAAGCGCGCTTCCAGGGTGAAGGGCCCGGTGGGCGGCAGCACTGCCACGTTGCCGCCCACCGGCTCGCCCGGCTGCAGATCCCGGCTCTCGGGCAACTGGGTCCAGCCGAAGGTGGCGCGGCTGGCGGGCGGCACTTGGAGCTGCTCCCAGCGTGCCTCCCAGTCGCGGCGGGTGATCCGCCGCACCTTGCGGCCCTGGGCGTCCGTAAAGCGCCAGTTGGCCAGCTCGAGCCAGACCACGTCCGGGCGGTTGTTGTGCATGCCGACCGTCAGCAAACAACTGTTCACCAGGGCGCGCACGGCCTGGTCCGGAAAGCCGCGTGCCGAATAAAAAGCAGTCACCTGCTCCGGCGTGCGCACGGAAATGGAAAAGTCCAGCTCCCGGGCCGGGTCGGCCGCCTGGGCGCCGCCCGCCAGCCCTCCGCACGCCAGGATGCAAAGCAGCCAATGCCTCAAGTGTATCCTCCTTTCCCGGGGGCGGCCCTTGTCGCCGGAAGCTGCCGCAGTCCGGGCAGTCGCTCAATCCCGCAACAGTGCCGCTCCGCCATGACCGCCCTAGTCAAAGAGAGTATAATCCAAGCTCATCCCGGATTTCAGAAAACGGTGCCACGATGGCTGATGCTCAAGACAAGCGGCCACCGGTCGAGCCGATCCGCTTTTACACGGAAGAGGAGCTGGACGAGATCGAGGCGGTCGACCCGGACCGCGCCTACCGCATCGCGCGGGCGCAGGCCATGGCGGAAAGGCAGATGGCCCACGCGCCCGTGCCGCCCGGCGCGGATCTGCCGCCGCCGGATCCCGAAAAAGTTCGGGAGGCGGTGGAGGCGGTGCGGCAGATTCTCATGCGCGATGGCGGCGACATCGAACTGGTGGATATTCAAGGCTCGGTCGTGCGCGTGCGCATGAAAGGCGCCTGCGTGGGTTGTCCCAACTCCACGCTGGATTTGAAGAATGTCGTGACCCGGATCGTGCGGGGCGTGCCGGGCGTGACGGAGGTGCAGAATACCTTTTAGGGAGAGGGATGCGGTCCGACGGGGCTGTTGCCTGAAGGCGCGGGTTGCGGCCCGCGACCGGTCTCCAAAACCGGACAACCCCGACACCCACACCCGCTGCGGTGAAGCCGTTCCCCATTGAGCCGAATCCGCCCGGCGCCGGTCAAAAGATCAGATGATCGTGATCGATGCCGGGAGCCCATGCATGAAGATGATGTGGATCGGCTCGCTGGCCGCGCTCCTGATGCATGCTGCCGCTCTGGCCGCCGGGCCGCAGGCGGTGACGGCCTGGGTCGGCGCCACGCTGATCGACGGCACCGACGCGCCGGCGCGTCCGGATGCGGTGGTGCTCGTGGCGGGCGAGCGCATCGCGGCTGTGGGGCGCCGCGGCCAGCTGGCCATTCCCGAAAATGCCCGCATCGTCGAGGTCAGCGGCAAGTGGCTCATGCCGGGGCTCATCGACGCCCACGTGCATTTCTTCCAGTCGGGCGGGCTCTACACCCGCCCGGACGTGATCGACCTGCGGGACCTGCGTCCCTACGTCGAGGAAGTCGCCTGGATCAAGGCGCGCCTGCCGGCGACGCTCGCCCGCTACCTGGCCAGCGGCGTGACGGCGGTGGTGGACATGGGTGGGCCCTTCTGGAACTTCGAGCTGCGCGAGCTGGCGCGGCGCACGCAACGGGCGCCGCGGGTGGCGGTGGCGGGGCCGTTGATCTCCACTTATCTGCCGCCGGAGCTGGAGAGCGATGATCCGCCCATCATCCGGGTGGACTCGCCGGCGGCGGCCCGTGTCCTGGCGCGGCGCGAGCTGGATCGGCGGCCGGAGCTCGTGAAGTTCTGGTTCATCCACGTGCCGGGCGACGATCTGGCGGCGCAAGCGGCGCTGCTGCGGGCGGTGGCGGCGGAAAGCCACGCGGCGGGCGTGCGGGTGGCGGTGCATGCCACCGAACTCGCGGTGGCGCGGGCGGCGCTGGCGGCCGGGGCGGACGTCCTGGTGCACAGCGTGGATGACCGGCGGGTGGACGACGACTTCGTCCGCCGTCTGCGCGCGCGGCAGGTGCCTTACATCCCCACCCTGATGGTTCAGGAGGGCTACCGGGAAGTATTGGGCCGGCGCGTGCGGCTCACGGAGATCGAACGGCGCCTGGGCGACCCGGCGGTGATCGCCACCTTTGCCGATCTCGAGCATCTGCCTGGCCGGGCGCCCTTCTGGGCGGAACGGTCGCCCGGCCGGGAGGTGATGTCCTGGAACCTGCGCCGCCTGCAGGCGGCCGGCGTGCCCATTGCCGCCGGCACCGACGCCGGCAACATCGGCACGCTGCACGGTCCGGCCCTGCACCGCGAGCTCGAGCTCATGGCCGAAGCGGGCCTGCCGCCCGCCGCCATTCTGCGGGCGGCCACCCAGGGCGGGGCGCGCGTGATGGGACGTGCGGACGCGCTGGGGACCATCGAGGCCGGCAAGCTCGCGGACATGCTGCTGCTGGACGCCGACCCGCTGGCCGATATTCGCAACACCCGGCGCATTCACCGGGTCATCAAGGGCGGCGTCGCCTTCGACCCGCAGCAGATCGTGGCAGACATGCCGCCGCAGCCGGCGGTGAACCGCATTTCCCCCAAATGAACTAGAATCGAAGCCATGACTACACCCGCCATTGCCAATTTCGAAAAACTGCTGGCCAGCGGCAAGGACAGCGCCATGCTGCGCTTCGGCCTGGGGATGGAGTACCTGAAAACCGGGGACGCGGCCGCGGCGGCACGCCACCTGCAGGCTGCCGTGCGGCAGGATCCGCAGTACTCGGCGGCCTGGAAGCTGCTGGGCAAGGCCCTGAGCGCGGACGGCCGCTTGCCGGAGGCGTTGGATGCCTACCGGCAGGGGATCGCCGTGGCCCGCCAGCGGGGCGACAAGCAGGCGGAAAAGGAGATGACCGTATTCGCCCGGCGCCTGGAAAAGCAACTGGCCGGCATCTAGTCCAGGCCCGCTGCGCATTTCGGGCGGCGAATGCCGTCCTCCTTCCATCAAGCCCCAAAATGCCAACTATACTTCGTATTCAGACGTAGTTTCCGTGACGTACATGAGGCGGTAGCGCTGCAATTCCCCGGCCGCCGCCGGAGTGCTTTGCTGATGGAATCGAAGAATCACGCGTTCCTTGCCGAAGCGGTGGCGGTGCTGGCCGAATCCCTCGACTATGAACGCACGCTCCAGAACGTGGCTTCCCTCGCAATCTCCCAGTTCTGTGACTTCTGCATGGTGGATATGCTGGACCACGATCGCGCCTTTCACGAGCTGGTGTTCATGCATCGCAACCCGGTCAAGGAGGCCTTGGTCGCGGAGCTGAAGAACCGCTATCCCTATGACCCGGAAGGCAAGTTCGGCATTTACAAGGTCCTGCGTACCCGGAGAGCCGAGCTGATCACGGAGATGAGCGACGTCATCCTCACGCTGATCGCCCGGGACGAGGTCCATCTCGCCGGCTTGCGCCAGCTGGAAGTCCGCTCCTTCATGTGCGTGCCGCTGATGGCCCGCGGCCGTTTGCTGGGCGCGATCACCTTCATGATTACGGAAAGCGAGCGCCGCTTCGGGCCGGCGGACCTCGCCGTCGCCGAACAACTGGCGCACTTCGCGGCGCTGGCGGTGGACAATGCGCGCCTGTATTCCGAATTGCGCGCGGCCGAGCAGGAGCTGCGCCACCAATTGAATTTCACTTTTTCCCTGACCCACAGCCTGGGCGAGGGGGTCTGCGCCCTGGACGAAGCCGGACGCCTGACTTTCATGAATCCCGCGGCCGAAGAGATGCTGGGCTACTCCAAGGAGGAGGTGCTCGGCATGCCGCTGCTGGGCTTCGTCTGTGCCCGCTACGGAGGCGATGCGGGGCTGCCGCCGGAGTGTCCCCTGTCATCGGTAGCGACCTCGGGCAGGACGCTGCAGTACGACGGAGATCACTTCATCCGCCGGGACGGCAGCACCTTTCCGGTGTCCTGCACCGCTTCCCCGATCCGGATGGACCAAGAGGTGAGGGGCATCGTGCTCGCCTTTCGCGACGTCACCGAGAAGCAGCAGGCCGAGGCGGCGGTGCTGGCGCTGAACGCCGAACTGGAGCAGCGGGTGGCGGAGCGCACGGCGGAGCTCACCGCCGCCAATCAGGAGCTCATGTCGTTCAGTTATTCGGTGTCCCACGACCTGCGCGCGCCGCTGCGCGGCATCGACGGCTTCAGCCTGGCCCTGCTGGAGGATTACGGCGAGGTGCTGGATGATACGGGCAAATCGTATCTGCATCGCATTCGCGGGGGCGCGCAACGCATGTCGGAGCTCATCGACGCGCTGCTGGGCCTGTCCCGGGTGACCCGGGCCGACATGCATGTCGAACGGGTGGATCTCAGCCGGATGGCCGCCAAGATCGAAGAGCAGATGGTGCGCATTCACCCCGAGCGGCGGGTGGATTTCCGGATCGCCGAAAGGTTGCTGGCGCAGGGGGATGGCAGCCTGCTCTGGATCGCTCTGGAAAACCTCTTGGGCAATGCCTGGAAGTTCACGCGCAAGCAGGCCGATGCCCGCATCGAGTTCGGCATGCGCGAGCAGGATGGCCAGCCCGTCTACTTCGTGCGCGACAACGGCGCCGGCTTCGACATGGCCTACGCCGACAAGCTCTTCGGCGCCTTCCAGCGCCTGCACAGCCCCGGCGAGTTCGAGGGCCACGGCATCGGCCTGGCCACGGTGGCGCGCATCATCGCCCGCCACGGCGGCCGCATCTGGGCCGAAGGCGCCGTCGGCCAGGGCGCCACCTTCTACTTCACCTTGGGTGAGTTCAAGTAAATCTCGGGGCGCCGGCCTGCCGCAGCCGGTCGCGCACTTGGCTGCGGCTGAACTTTCCAGTAGCGGCGCGGCCCAATGGATGTAGATCTCGCCTGGCGGCGGACGAGGCCGGGACTGGATGCAGCCAGGCTTTCCGCCTCCGGGGCAAAGGAGTGTGGACAATGGAAAAAACGGTCATCGGCCTCTTCGACAGCCGCGCGGAAGCGGAAAGCCTGCTGCGCGACCTGGAGCGGAACGGCTTTTCACGCGATGACATCAGCCTCCTGGTCAGCCAGGAGAACATGGAGTACTCCCCCGAAGACCGGCTGGAGGTCGGCGAGGCCACCCATCTCGGCAGCAGCCTGATGGCCGGCCTGCGCTGGCTGCTGGCGGAAATCGGCCTGGTGGACCCCTGGAAGGGCACGGACCTGTCCCTTGGAGAGCGGGGGCTCTACGCCGAGGGCGTGCGCCGCGGCGGCACGCTGATCCGGGTCCGGGCCAACGAGGCCATGGCCGAGCAGGCCATGCGGATCATGCGCAGCCACGACGTGGTCAGCATCGACGAACGGAGCGCCCAATGGCGGGAAAACGGCTGGACTCCCCCCGAGACGGACGCAGGCATGGGATGGCGCCCGGCCGCCTCCCCGCCGGACGGGCGCGATGTCGAGCGGCGGACCGGCGTGGATCGCCGCAGCGGCGGCGGGCGCCGTGCAGGCGAGTCGCGATCCGCGGACTGAATCCGGGCGCTGTGGGTGCATCCGATGCCAAAATGCTGCGGACTCGACTGACAAGGAGACAAAGCATGGACAAGACCGTTGTTGCTCTGTTCGACAGTCGCACGGAAGCGGAAAATGCCATCCAGGCGCTGATGCGGGAGGGGTTCCGCCCGGATGACGTCAGCGTCGTCATGTACGGCGCCGATGGCGAAACCAGGGAGTATGGCCCCGAGCTCAGCGATGGGGACAAGGCCGGCATGGCCGGCCTGGGGGCGGCCTTTGGTTCCCTGATCGGCATTCTGGCGGGCGTGACCGCCTTGGCCATTCCGGGCCTGGGGCCCATCGTTGCCATGGGACCATTGGCAGCCGTGCTGACCGGTGCAGGCGTGGGCGCGGTGGCCGGCGGCCTCATCGGTGCGCTGACCGCGGGCGGTGTCGCCGAGGATGAGGCCCGGCACTACGAAGAGGCGGTGCGTCGGGGCGGCACCCTGGTGACGATCCGCAACCCCGGTGACCGGATCGAACTGGCCCGCAGCATCATGCAGCGCCATGGCTCGGTGGACATCCGCGAGCGCGTCGCCCAATGGCGCACGCAAGGAACCACGGCCGCTGGCGGAATCGCGCAGCCGTTGCCGCAGGGCAGGACTCGGCCCAGCCCGGGAGCCAGGCCGGCGACCGGCGCCGCCGGCATCCGGTACATGGACCAGGCCAAGGTCGGCTGGCCCGGATCGGAAAGACGGCTGCAGGCCGACCGGCGCCAGGGGAGCGGCCAAAGCGGACAAGCTGCGATCTGGACGGGCGCCGAGCGGCGGGTGGCCGACAGGCGCTCCGCCGGGGTGAACACCTTCAGCGGCTGATCGGTGCGGGATGTGCTTGGAAACGTAACTTGCCAGAGGAGACTTGAATGAGGAAAGGAACTTACCCGATTTTGCTGGGCCTGTGGCTGAGCGCATTGATGCTGCTGGCCGCCCCCCTTGCCGCTCAGGCCGCCGATGCCAGTGCCAAGGCGCCGCCTCGGGTGGTGGTGCAGATGGCCGACGGGACGCCGGACAAGCAAGGTTTGCTGCTGGCCAACGTCAATAATCTGATCAACCACTATGGCCAGGGCAAGGTGACGGTGGAAGTGGTTGCCCTGGGACCAGGCCTGAGCCTGTTGTACAAGGACAATCCCCTGAGTCCGCGCATCCGGGAGCTGGCGTCCCGGGGCGTGCACTTCAAAGCCTGCGAGAACACCATGAAGGCGCAGGGGAAGAAGCTCTCGGACCTCAACCCGGTGTCCGAGCCGGTGCCCTCGGGCATCGCTTACATCGTGGACCGCCAGGCGGCAGGCTGGCTCTATTACCGGCCTTGACGGCATCCTGGCCCGGGCGTGGGGGTGTGCTACAATGGCGGAAAGCCGAGGCGGAGACCAGCCATGATCATCAATCCCTACGCCCCGCCGCCGAGCGGACCCATCGAAAAGCGCATCACCCTGAAGACCCGGGCGGGTGAGCAGGTGAGCATGGATGTGAGCCTGGCGGACGAGCAAGGCCGGCAGAGCGCGGCGGAGTACATCCACCATCTCTACACCAGCATCAAGGAGAAGCTGGGGGAACCGGTGCTGTTCGGCGGCTTCCAGCGCATCGACCCGGACGACCGGGAAGCGCTCAAGCGCATGATCCTCTTCATCGCCGCCTTCCATGATTCCATGTTCGGCACCTTCAATCGGCATAGCCAACTGCCCGAGGCGCAACGCAACGAGTTCGTGGAGATTTTCCTGCTGGCCTGCGCCACCCTGCTGGATGGCAAAAACCTGCTGCTGGATCTCGGCCGGGGGAAGATCCTGAACGAGCAGAGCCTCGACTGAACATGCCTGGCCGGGCTGCGCCGGCGCAAAAAAGCCACCCGCAAGGGTGGCTTTTTCATGGGCGACTGAAACAGCTAGTGCACTTTGCCGAGCCGCGGCGGCAACGCGTTGCCCCGGCATTCCTGGTAGAGCGCCAGGAAGGACGAGAGCAGGGTGTGCAGATCGGCCACGCTGATGCGCATGGTGGCGTCGGCGGGGTAGTCCTGTCCGTCAAGGTAGGTGACGATGTTCCTGGCGTCCGCGGCGGAAGCGTCGATCTGCGGGTCCAGTTCGGTGGATTCATCCTGCGGTAGACTTGCGAAGGCGTTGCGGGACATGGCGTTCTCCTTGTTCACCGGGCCGGGGGAACCCCGGCGGTTGAAGCCAAACTCGTTGGATGAAGGACAACTTGCCTGCGTTAGAGTCTAGACTCCGACTTTAGTTCTATCAACCGCTTTGTGCAGATGACTCGCGTATTTTATTTGGCCGTTGTGCCGGCGAGTGGTTCCACGCGGGATGCGGGAGTTCGACGGGAGGCTGCGGCAGGGCAGGAAAGGGGCAGCGTGGCGGACGGCCGGGGCTGCGGGGCAGGGCCCGGCCGGCGCGGCTGGAGGATCAGGCCCGGCGGCTGGCCGGGCTGCGCTTGCAAAACATCAGGCCGATGCCGTCCTTGCTCAAGCGCACGACGATGGCCGACAGGCGGTAGATCCGGATCACGACGCCGCGGTTCAGCACGAAGAGGAGCTGCACCGGCGTGTTCAGGCGCAGCGGCAGCCGGGTTTCCAGGAAGACGCCGCCGCCGCTCAGGTTGCGGGTGGAGCAGCGCTGCATCGGCTGCTTCCCGCAGGAAAGATAGACTTTGACCCTGGCCCCTTTCCGGGGGCTGAGCCGGTGCTCCACGCCGTGCGCTTCGCCGGTCTGGCCGTCCATGTCGGTTCCCCCTGCTTGGTTTCGTCGGGCCCGCTTTGCTCATGCGGCAATCGGGCTTGCTCTTGCTGGATTGTGACCGATCGGCGCCGGGACGGCGTCGGCACAAGGACGGATGCAGTACCGACAGCCGCTCGCGCCAGGGCTGCCGCGGCAAAACTTTTGGGCGATCGCACGCTCTCAATCTATGGTGAAACCGGGAGAACGTGCCATGGATCTGAAGAGCCTGTCCGCCTTGCTGCTATGTTTGGCCCTGAACGCCTGCGCGACCACCGGGCCGGCGAACGGCGCGGCGGGATCGGGCAGCCCCGCCAACATGCAGGCGCCCATCGCCATGCCGCCGGGCGTGCCGGCCGGCTGAAGGCCAGCTGTTTGTGGCGGCTTTAGCCTCGTTCGCGGAAGAAGGGCAGCGACAGCGCGATCCAGCAGCAGGCGGCGCCCAGCCCCATGCAGAAGTAGGCGCTGCGGACGATGCCGATGAGGAGCAGCACCAAGCCCGCCAGAAAGACGAGCATGGTGTCCATTTCCACCGATATGGACGGGCCCGTGTGGGCCGTGGATGAGTCATCTTCCCTGAGCAGGTCCATATCCCCTCCCGACTGTGAAACCGCTGTGAAAATGACCAAAGGATAATTTGGATAATAGGCGAATTTCTTCGAAAACAAGATGTTGCCGCATCGGACTTAGGTTGGAGGGGTAGACGTTCGTCCGAGTGGCCAAGCGCAAGGAGCCGGGATGGGCAACGTGCTGCTGGAGATCCGGGATCTGCACGTGGCCGTGGGGGGGCGGGAGATCCTCCGCGGCGTGGAGCTGACCGTCCCGCGCGGCGAGGTGCACGTGCTCTTCGGCCCCAACGGCTCGGGCAAATCGACGCTGCTGGCGGCCATCATGGGCCTGCCGGGCTTCACCATCACGCGCGGCACCATTCGCTTTCGCGGCGAGCGCATCGACGGCTTGGCGCCCGATGCCATCGCCCGCCTGGGCATCGGTTTGGCTTTTCAGCGTCCGCCCGTCATCCGCGGCGTGCGGCTGGAGACCTTCATCCGCGCCATCAGCCGGCGCGCCGACATCAAGGCGGAGTTCGCGGCGCTGCATCTGGATGCCTTGCGGGCGCGGGAACTCAATCTCGGCTTTTCGGGCGGCGAGCTCAAGCGCTCGGAGATTCTGAAGCTCTACGCCCAATCGCCGGCGCTGGTGCTGCTGGACGAGCCGGAATCGGGCGTCGACCTGGAGAACATCGCTCTCATTGCCGAGGCCATCCGGCGCATCCTGCACGATCCCGCCGCGCGGCAGGCGAGTGCCGGCCTCATCATCACCCACACGGGCTACATCCTGGACTACGTGGCCGCCGACCGCGGCCATGTCTTTTTGGATGGCCGCATCGTGCGCAGCGGTGATGTGCGCGCGCTGTTCCAGCGCATCCGCGCGGGCGGCTACGGCGAGGGCGGCCGGACGACGGCGGGAGGCAGCCATGTCGGCTGATGCACCGCTGTCGCCCGCGGAGCTCCGCGAACTCGGCCGGGTCGGCTTCGGCCAGGCGGACGAGCGCGCCGGCACTTTCCTGGTGGCGGATCACGCGGTGCTGGAGGCGCTGCCGCGCAGCAGCCAGCTGGAGATCCTGCCGCTGGCGGAAGCCCTGGCGCGCTATGACTGGCTGCCGGCGCTGCGCTTCGGCTTGGTGGAGCGGGAGCGGGACGAATACACGCGGGCGGCCGCCGGGCAAATGGTGCCGCTCGGCCATTTCATCCGCGTCTTCGCGGGCCAGCGGGTGCTGCTGCCGGTGCAGACCTGCTTCCTGATCCGCACCACGGCCATGCGCCAGGTGGTGCACAACATCGTCGTGGCCGAGCCCGGGGCCGAGGTGCATTTCATCAGCGGCTGTACCACCGCCAGCCACGTGGAGACGGGCCAGCACATCGGCATTTCCGAGTTCTACGTCCGCCCCGGCGCCACGGTGACCTCCACCATGATCCACAGCTGGGGCCCGGGCGTGGAGGTCTATCCGCGCAGCGCCGCCCAGGTGGAGCAAGGCGGGCGCTTCATCTCCAACTACGTGGCCATGACGCCGGTCCGCTACATCCAGATGTACCCCGAGGCCACCATCGCCGCCGATGGGCTGGGGGAGTTCTATTCAGTGGTCTACGCGCCTGCCGGCTCCCGGCTGGATCTGGGCGGCCGGGCGCGGCTGCAGGGGGCCGGTGCTTCGGCGGAGATCGTCAGCCGGGTGGTTTCGGACGGCGGCCAAGTGATCACCCGCGGCCATCTCATCGGCGAGGTGGACGGCATGCGTGGCGCCATGGCCTGCAACGGGCTCCTGCTCGACGCCGCGGGCAGCATTCACGCCATTCCCGAGCTGGAGGGCCGGGCGCTGCGGGTCGCGCTGTCGCACGAGGCATCGGTGGGCATGATCTCGCAGGAGGAGTTGGACTATCTCATGGCCAGCGGCATCGATGAGGAGGCGGCGCGCTCGCTCATCGTGCAGGGTTTTCTGGACGTGCGCATCCGCCACCTGCCCGAGGTGCTGCAGCGGGCCATCAACGCCATGATCGAGCGGGCCGGGGCCGGCGCGGTAGTGTGATGGGCGGGCCAGCGCCGGAAGGCCGTGGCAAATCGAATCCGATCTCCTATTTTGATGTATGCTTGAGAAAGGCAACGGCCATGCCCGCGCTTGGCAGTGCTTCGTTCCACATGCCCGGCGCAGTGCGGCGCCAATGTGGCTGCCGCCTGCGGGGCTCCCGCCGGAGGCGGCGCGCACCACGGGAGAACCCGCGGAAACCGTGACCCAGTTTTTCAAAGCCGAAACCGAGTACAAGACACCGCTTGCCCTGTCATTCCGGCTGCTGGTCGGCCTGCTGGCCGTCTTCGCTTGTCTGTACGGCGTCTATGCCTGGCATGCCGTCAAGACCGAGAAACTGCGCGAACTGGCCAGCTTGGCCGACTTCGCCGCCAAATCCGCGGAGCAGTTCTACGGTCTCTACGCTAGCAGCCTGGATCTGCTCGGTCAGGATCTGCTGGAGATCGACGCCGTGCGCAACCGGGCAGCCGGCCAGGTGCTGCTGCACCGCTTCAAGCGCTCGCATCCGGAGATCGGCGCGGTCAATCTCCATCGTCCCAATGGAGACTTGCTGATCCCGTCCGAGCTGCCGCTCGATCGGCCATTGCCGGATCTGCGCGGCCTGCCCACCTTCATGCCGGACATGCAGAGGACGGCGGCGGGCACCGGCCTGTACGTGGCGCGGCCGCGCTACGGCATCATCGTGCGGCAGTGGATCATGCCGCTGCAGTATCCGGTGCGCGATGGGCAGGGGCGCTTGCGCTTCATTCTGTCAGCCAATCTCTGGATGGAAAACCAGCAGGCGCTCTGGCGCGACGTGGCGTTGCCGGCCGGCACCACCATCGGCCTGATCCGGGAGGACGGCTTTCTGGAGAGCCGCTGGCCGAATCCGCTGAACTTTTCCGCCATCTACGGGCAGCCGCGCACGGGGCCGCTGGTGCAGACCCTGCGCCGCAAGCCGGTCAGTGAAACAGGCACCTTTCAGGGAGTGACGGATGTCGACCGCGAGTTTCGCTTCGGCGCCTACCACCGGCTGCCCAATTACCCGCTCACGGCGTTCGTGTCCTTGCCCCGTACCGTGATCTGGCAGGCTTGGCTGAAACGCATCCAGATTCCCCTGGCGCTGCTGCTCTTTCTGCTCATCGGCACCTACAGCATCTGGCGTTTCGCCTTCCGCGTGCAGCGCCAGCTCGAGCGCGAACGCCGGCGGGCCAGGGCGCAGCTGGAGCAGCGGGTGGCGGAGCGGACGGCGGCGCTGATGGCCGCCAACCGGGAGCTGGAGGCCTTCAGCTACTCGGTATCGCACGACCTGCGCGCGCCGCTGCGCGCCATCGACGGCTTCAGCCTGGTACTGCTGGAGGACTACGGTGAGGCCTTGGACCCGGCCGGCCGGGAATATCTGGCCCGCGTGCGCCGGGCCAGCCAGCGCATGGCCGAGCTCATCGACGCCATGCTGAATCTGGCGCGCCTGAGCCGGGGCGAGCTGCAGCGCGAGCCGCTGGACCTCAGTGCCTTTGCCCGAGAGATCGCCGAGCGTCTGCGTCAGACCCAGGCGACGCGGCAGGTGGAGTTCGTCCTGGCCGAAGGCGTGCTGGCAGAGGGGGATGCGCAATTGATCCGGGCGGTGTTGGAGAACCTGCTGACCAATGCCTGGAAATTCACCAGCAAGCAGGCCGATGCCCGTATCGAGTTCGGCGTGCGGGAGGAGGCCGAGGAGCGGATCTACTTCGTGCGCGACAACGGTGTCGGCTTCGACATGGCCTACGCCGACAAGCTCTTCGGCGCCTTCCAGCGCCTGCACAGCCCCGGCGAGTTCGAGGGCCACGGCATCGGCCTGGCCACGGTGGCGCGCATCATCGCCCGCCACGGCGGCCGCATCTGGGCCGAAGGTGTTGTGGGGCAAGGGGCGGCTTTTTACTTTACCTTGGCGGCAAGGGAAGGCAGGAGCGAGCGCTTGGGCTGATTTGGCGCTTGCATGGTCCAGTCAACGGGTGGAAAAACCAAAACCCTGAACCCCGCTGCCGCCGGTCGTAGGAGCGGGCTGGCCCGCGATCCGCCGTCCCGGCCGCCACCAAATCGCGAGCCAGCCCGCCAGCGCTTGGCACGGTACCCCGCCCGCGCACCCCGGACATCTTCTCCCGCCGGGAGCGGGCAGGGTGAGGGCCTGTCGTGGCTGGCGCCTGGGTAGTGCCCTTGGGACGCGCGATCCATGACGTGCCGATGTCCGGCCGGATACTCTTTATCAAGCAGGATGCTATGGCATATCATGGATTCATGAGCCGCAGTCAGGTTACTGCTGGAAGCGGCGCCGGACGAGGCTTGGGCAGCCTGCTTCATCGTCGATGATGATGACCGCTTGCAGCCGTGAAAAGCCCGCATCCACCCAGGGAGGTCGCTTTGATCAGTCGCTATGCAGTCGCAAGCAAGATGCTGTCCGTCCTGCTGCTGTCCTTGTCCCTGGCGG
The DNA here is from genome assembly GCF_000423825.1 of Thermithiobacillus tepidarius DSM 3134. NCBI lineage: Bacteria > Pseudomonadati > Pseudomonadota > Acidithiobacillia > Acidithiobacillales > Thermithiobacillaceae > Thermithiobacillus > Thermithiobacillus tepidarius. The sequence continues at coordinate 282,597 of NZ_AUIS01000003.1, read as the reverse complement.
CGTGCCAGAAAGTGGAGAAGCAGGGGGAGCCGTTCCCCAGCGTGCCCACCGCGCAGACACCCGCCAAGCCGCTCGTTGCCGGCCTGCCCGACTTCACCCAGTTGGTCAAAAAGGAGGGACCGGCTGTGGTGAATGTCAGCACCACGATCGAGCAACCCAGTCGGGATGCCCTGCCGCCCATGCACCCGATGCCCGGGCTGCCGGACGAGGAGGACCCGTTTTTCGACTTTTTCCGCCGTTTCATGGACCCGGAGGGAGGACGGCCGCGCGGTCCCGCGCAGTCCCTGGGCTCCGGCTTCATCATCAGCCCGGACGGCTATATCCTCACCAATGCCCACGTGGTGCAGGACGCCAGCGAAATCACCGTGCGCATGACGGACAAGCGCGAGTTCAAGGCCAAGGTGGTCGGCAGCGATCCGCTCACGGACATCGCCCTGCTCAAGGTCGATGCCAGCAAGCTGCCGGTGGTGGATCTGGGCAATCCGCGCCAGTTGCAGGTAGGCGAATGGGTTGCCGCCATCGGCTCGCCCTTCGGCTTCGAGAACAGCGTTACCGCCGGCATCGTCAGCGCTGTCGGCCGCGAGCTGCCCACCGAGAACTACGTGCCCTTCATCCAGACGGACGTGGCCGTTAACCCGGGCAATTCCGGCGGTCCGCTCTTCAATCTGCAGGGCCAGGTGGTCGGCATCAATTCGCAGATCTACAGCCAGACCGGCGGCTACATGGGCCTGTCCTTCGCCATTCCCATCGATGTGGCGCTGGAAGTGGCCAAGCAGTTGCGCGAGCACGGCAAGGTCACCCGCGGGAGGCTGGGCGTCGCCATCCAGGATATGAACGAAGAACTGGCCAAGTCCTTCGGCCTGGCCAGCGCCAATGGCGCGCTGATCGCCTCGGTGGAGCGGAACGGTCCGGCGGACCGGGCCGGCCTGATGGTCGGCGACGTAATCCTCAAGTACAACGGCGAGCCCATCGACGGCGCCAGCGAGCTGCCGCGGCTGGTGGCCGCCACCAAGCCGGGCAGCCGCGCCACGCTGCAGATCTGGCGCAAGGGCCGCACCCAGCAGGTCGGCGTCGTGGTCGGTGAATTGACGGCCCCTGCCCGCAGCGCCGCCGCGCCGGGACCGGCCCGGGGCAACAACGCCCTGGGCTTGGCCTTGCGCGAGCTGTCGCCGGTCCAGCAGGAGCAACTGGGGGTCAAGGGCGGCTTGCTGGTCGAGCAGGTGAGCGGCCAGGCTGCCGCTGCGGGCATCACGCCCGGCGATGTGATCACGGCAGTGAACAACGACCCGGTGCAGAGCGTGGAACAGTTCAATCGGCTGGTCTCCCGCTATAAGGCCGGGCAAACTTTCGCGTTGCTGGTGAATCGCCGCGGCAACGCCCTCTATGTGCCCATGACCGCCGGCGCCGAGTAGAGCTTTTCCCGTCCCGGCCGGCAAAAACTTTTGTCGGTCCGCGTGCTCTTAACTGTTAAGCAGCGAGGAGAACGCGCCATGGACATCAAACGCTTATCCGCATTCGCCCTCCCGGCCTTCCTGGTCGCCTGCGCGAATCAGCCGCCCGCGGGCGCCCCCCTGCAGAAGCACACGGTGGGCACGCAGGCGGTGGTGGGGGAGCGGTCTTTCGTCATCTATCCGCCGACTACCGCGCCCGTCCAGCCGCCCGGCGGCAGCCGCGATGCGGGGCCGCCGCGCTCGGGCGACGTGATCAGCCAACCGGCCGGCGTGCCCGATGAGCAGCCGATCAAGACCCCGGCGCAGCGAGCGCCCTCGGCCAATGAGGCCTTCGATCCCGGCGCGCCGGCCAACATGCAGGAGCCCATCGCCATGCCGCCGGGCATCCCGGCAAAGCCCAAGAAAGACTAGCGCGCCGCAGCTTGGAAAAAGCCGTGCCGTACCCCCTGCCTCGGGGACAGACTAACGTCTGTATCCTCGTCGGCCACACGGTAATAAAGTGATGCGACCGGTGGTGGCTTTATCAAAAAGGGGGGAAATCATGAGCGCTTATGGACTGAATCTGAGCGATAAACAGCGTTATGAGATCGTGGAGTACGTGCAGGAGCTCGTCAACCCGTTGCAGCCCAAGCTCCGCTCGCCGAACTTCGAAGAGCTCAATCAGCAGCTGGACGATGCCATTCGGCAGGGCAGCCAAAAGCAGCTGATGGAGGGCATCAAGCTGTTGGTGCTCGAGCTGGCCTATTACAAAGTGAAACACACCGTCAACCCGGACGATGCACTGGTGCAGATGGACCATCTGCCGCCGACCCAATTGGCCAAGGTGCTCAGCGAGGCGCGTGCCGAGCTGGTGAACGTCTTTTCCAAGATGGGCCCGGAAGGCAAGGGACCGAAGCCGCTGATGCTGTCCTGACCGGGCATCCCGCCCTGTCCCTTCGGCAGGTTCCAGGCTGCCGGACGTGCGGCACGTCCGGCAGCCGTCGTTGCGCTAAGCGTCGGCCCCGGCGGTACGTCTGCCCAGGGGAATGCCCATCATCATGCCCAGCATGCTGGCTCCCAATCCGTAGAGGAGGGCCAGTTCCGCATCCAGGACGAACTCGCCCGTGATCCACGCCAGCATGCCACTATCGGCAGCACGGCGCCGCCGGTGTTGGCCTGCTTCAGATAAAGCCCGGCCGTCCGGGGGACGAACAGGGATACCAGCGTCAGCGCGGCGGAGGCGCCGACCAGCTCGTAGATGTTGCTGTTGGCCAGGGCCAGGATCAGGGCGCCGCTGGCTGTGCTCATGCCGGCGGAGAGCAGGGCAACGAAGAAGAGGACCTGCGTGGGCAGGCTGGCGTATGCCCGGATGGCCGCCGGCAGGGCGAGTTGCGGATCGGTGATCAGCAGTTCCGGGTGCGCCGCCTGCACGAAGAGCCCCAAAGCCAGCGGCACGAGGGCGATGCTCAGACACATCAGTCAGGCCAGCAGGGCCGACCACACGGCCACCCGCGCCGAGCGCGACGACATGAGCCGCTGGAACACGTCCTGCCCCGGAATGGAGCCGAGGCCGATGGTGATCCAGGCGGTCAGGTAGAGCAGAATGTCCCGCAGGCGGGGTTCGGGCGTGAAGCGCAGCGTGTCCGCCGGCAGCTCCGCGATGAAAGCTGATATTCCTTGGGCGGGCGCCAGTTCGTGGAAGGCGAACAGGAGGCCGGCGATGATGACGAGGGTCTGCACGAAATCGGTCAGGGACACTGCCCACATGCCGCCCAGGAAAGTGTAGAAGACCTCCACCCGCGACGCCGCCAGGATGGCGGCGGGCGTGGGAATCTCCAGGACGACGTTCAGGATGATGCCCAGCGCCACCATTTGCGCGGCAATCCAGCCGAAATAGGACGGAATCATCAATAGGCTGGCGAGCACTTCCGTGCGCCGGCCGTAGCGCACCCGGTAGAAGTCACCGAAGGTCAGGAGCGCCATCCGGTACAGGGGTCGGGCGTAGAAGAGCCCGAGCAGCATGAGGCACAGGGCGGCTCCGAAGGGATCGTCGATGGCGCCCAGGAGACCCTCCTCGGCGATCTTGGCCGGCGCGCGCAGCACCGTTTCCGATCCGAACCAAGTGGCGAAGAGGGCGGCGGTGGAGATGTACAGCGGCAAACTCCGCCCCGCCAGGAAAAAATCCTGGGAGCCTTTGACCTGCCGGCTCGCCAGCACGCCGATAATGCCCGCGGCCTGCAGCAAGGCAGGGATATTAAGCAGTTTCGACGGACTTTGCGATCCACCGGGGCGGGCTGCCTGCCGGGTCCTCCCTGCGGCGTATGCCGCTGAACTTTCGGCACCGCCGTTTTGCCTTTTGAGATAGAGACCCTTGCCATGGCCGGCGCGTTGGCGCACGGCCGGGAGAAACAAAGAGGAGAAACGACATGGACAGGCGAGTGATCGGACTCTTTGACAGTCGCGCCGCGGCGGAAGGCGCGGTGCGGGAACTGGAACGCCGCGGCTTCGGCGGCGACGCCCTAGAGGTGCATGGCAGGCACGAGCGCGTCGGCATCGGTGGAGAGTATCAGCCGGAGGGCAGCCCGGTATCCACCCATCTCGGCGATGCCCTAATGGCCGGCGTGCGCAACCTGCTGGCGGACGTCGGTCTCGTGGATGCCAGAACGCGCGCGCCGGTCGATCCGGAGGCGGCGTCCATTTACGCCGAAGGCGTGCGCCGGGGCGGGATCATGCTCGCGGTGCGGAGCACTTCGGAGCAGGCCGACACGGTCATGGACATCCTGCGCAGCCACGGTGCCGTGGACGTGGGTGAGCGGGCGGCCGCCTGGCTGCAGAGTGATTGGGCGAGTGGGCAGACCGGCATGGCGGCCGGTGCGCCGGCTTGGCGCGGCGCCGAGCGGCGGATGATCCCCGACCGGCGCTCGGGCAGCCGCCATGGCTACGCGGCGGAACGGCGCAGCGGCATCGAGCGGCGCCGCGGCGAAATGGCGGCTTTCCCTGGCTGACCGCAGCTTGCTGTGCAACCCGTGGATCATTTGCGGGTCTCATTGTTTGTATCCACTCATTCAGAAAAAGGAGGCGCTCCATGAACGAAGACATTCTCAAGGGCAAGTGGAATCAGCTCAAGGGCGAGGTCAAGCGCAAGTGGGGCATGCTGACCGACGATGAGCTCGACCGCATCGCCGGCGAGCGCGACAAAATGGTCGGCGTGATTCAGGAACGCTACGGCCGTACCCGGGACGAGGCGGAACGGGAGGTGGACGACTTCTTCCGGACCCACTGAGGCTTCGCTTCCGCAGAAAAAGGCCCCGATCGGGGCCTTTTTCTGCGGCAGGCACCCTTGCGCTGTCCTGCTAAACTGTTCCCATGGACATTCTGCATGCCTTTACGGTGCTGCTGATCGTGGTGGACCCGGTGGGACTGGCGCTGCTCTTCGTTGCACTGACCTACGGCGAGGAGCCGGCCCAGGTGCGCCGGATGGCCTTCAAAGGCACCGCCATCGCCCTGGCCATGCTGCTCGTCTTCTTTCTCTTCGGCGTCGAGCTGCTGCGCGTGCTGGGCATCGGCCTGCCGGCCTTTCGCATTGCCGGCGGCGTGCTGCTTTTCCTGCTCGCCATCGACATGATCTTCGCCCGCCAGTCGGGTATCCGCGCCACCACCGCCCAGGAGCGCGTGGAGGCGGCGCGCAAGGAGGATATCTCCGTCTTTCCGCTGGCTTTCCCGCTGATCGCCGGGCCAGGCGCTCTGACCACCGTCCTGCTGATGGCGGCCGGCCGTCCCGGGCCGCTGGTGCTGATGGGGATGCTGGCCGCCCTGCTGGGCGTGCTCGGGCTGGCCCTGCTGTCCCTGCTTTTCGCACCCCTGCTGGTGCGCCTGTTGGGCGAAACCGGCACCCACGCCCTGAGCCGCATACTGGGTCTGCTGCTTGCCGCGCTGGCCGTCCAGTTCATGCTGGATGGCATGCAGGCGGCGTGGCCCCGTTAGGGGCTGCCGTTGGCCGAAGGTCCTGGGCAAAAAGTCTGGACACGGTCCAAAAGTTGGGTGCGTCAAGTGGCCAGTCGGCCGACAATGGCTGGATCGATCCCATGCCACGCGGCCTGCGGGCCGTTCGGTTTCACTGCGAAGCAAGGAGGCAGCCATGCTACATTGGGCTTTGGTGTTTCTGGTCGTCGCCATCATCGCGGGGGTGCTGGGCTTCGGAGGCATTGCCGGCGCGGCGGCTTCCATTGCCAAGATCCTCTTCATCCTGTTCCTGATCATGTTCGTCGTCGCCTTGGTCATGGGCCGGCGCCCGCCCGCCTGAAGCGCAGCGGCGGGCTCCGCGCGCCGGGCCCGCCGCTATCGTCGTCCCGTGGCGCATCCCCCAGCACATCCCATGTCAAGGCCACCCGGGCTGTAGCTTTGGGTGCCCCCGGACAAGCAACCGGAAATTATCGGCGCAGCGCCGGGTCTATGTGGTACGGGGCGCTGGCGTGAGCCCTGCGCGGGCCCTGGCGCTGCATCTCTGCAATGCCGGGTCGTCACTGAATGACGAGGAGGTGCCATGATCAGTAAAGTGGTGGGATTCTACGACAATGCCGCCGACGCGGGGCGGCTGGTGCTGGAGCTGGTGAACGACGGCTTTGCGCGGGCCGACATCGATCTCTTCGCCTGGGAAGAGAGCTTTGGCCCGGGCGATGATTTCCGCCTCGAACAGGGCGGAGCCTCGGCCCATCCCGGCACCGATCCCCTGGACGGCCTGCGCGCCGTGCTGGAAGAGGTAGGTACGGCGGATGTGCGCAGCCGCGAAGGCATCAGCGCGGTCATGCTGAGCAACTATCTCGACGGCGTGCGTCGGGGCGGAGCGGTGGTGGCGGTGCGGGTCAACGAGAACAAGACCGAGCAGGCCTTTGCGCGCTTGAGCGAACATGGCCCTGCCGACATGAGCATGCCGGCGGGGGCGGCCGGGCGGCCCGGCGCGGAAGCGGGCGCCTCCGCGCCTGCACCTTAGGCACCGACCGCCACGGCAGCGGCCTGTACCCGGCCCTGCGCGGCGAGGCCTCCCACACCCTCATCCGGCATTTGCCCCTCGCCCGCCATCCGGCGCGGGGCTATGCTGAAAGCAGGCCGGCCGGTCCCAGGCCATGATTCATCAGGCGATAGCCAGAGGAGTACCTGTACATGCATGATCAGACGTTAAAAAAGAAACGGTGGTGGCAGAGCAGTCCCCTCTACGTGGTCGTCGTGCTCACCGTGTTGGCGTGGGCCTCGCTGTTCAGCGTGATCTTCGCCAGTCTGCTCACCGATTCCACCGGCGTTTCCCAAGCCTCTGCCGCGCTCCACGCGCCTGCCCAGGTACCCCAGTCCGCGCAGACGCAGCAAAACCAGCAGCCCGCCGGGGCGTCCAAGCAGGCGGGGGCGGAGGCCGGGTCGGCGGCTGAGGGGTAGATGAGGGGTAGAGTGGGCTGGGTTTGGTTCAGCCAGTCGATTTAGAGTTGGAGCGGGTTGGCGCCCGCGCTGGTTAGGTGTCGGGGGTTACCCGACAGCAAATCGCTTGGACGCTCTCGCTGCACTTGTTTTGCCGTTCGCTGCGTTCACGCTCGCCTGCGGCTCGCGAAAACGGGCAACGCCCGTTGCCTGACTCGCCGGCCGCGCTGACTCAGACAGACGCTCGCTCGTTGCTGCCGCCATTGGCTGTAGGAGCAAGCTTGCTCGCGATCCACTGTGCCGATCGGGAAGCAGTCGCGAGCAAGCTCGCTCCTACATTTCCCGCCGGCCCGGCGGGACAGCGGGGTGGAAAAACCAAACCCTGAACCCCGCTGTCGCCACCGGCGACAGGAGCGAGCTTGCTCGCGATCCGCCGTAGCGGCCGCCGCATTGAATCGCGGGCAAGCCCACTCCCACCGCCGGCAGTTGTAGCGCGACCTAGGGTTGCTGCCGGAACGCTCGTTGCATTGCTCCTTACCCGGCCCTCTCCCGGCGGGAGAGGGTGTTCGGGGCGGACCGGCACCTAGGCTACGGAGTGAGCTTGCCTGCCATCCGCCCGCACATCGCGGGCGCAACCCGTTACCTCTCTCAACCAAGCTGCGCCAGGTTCACGCCGCGGCTTCAATCGAAATCAAACAGCTCGCCAAGGAAAGACTTGTGCTTTTTCTTGCGGTAGTGGCCGCCGTGATGATAGTGGCTGTCGGCGTGCTGCGGCGGGTAAGGGCTGGGCTGCGGCTGGGGGGCTGCGGTCGTGGCGGAGCGTTCGATGAGCTTGTCCAGCTCGCCGCGGTCCAGCCACACGCCGCGGCACTGGGGGCAGTAGTCGATTTCGATGCCCTGGCGTTCCGCCAGCTTCAATTCCACATTGCAGATCGGACATTTCATGGGCTTGCTCCTCTCGGAAAAAGCGAAAGGCGCCCGGAGGCGCCTTCGCGGTAGCGTCAGTCCTGGAACACCGGGTTGCGGCCGGCGCTGGCGCGCAGGGCGGCGATGCGCTCCTCCAGGGGCGGGTGGGACAGGAAGAGCTTCATCAGCCCCGACGCCGCGCCGCCCTTGATGCCGAAGGCGGCCATCTGCGACGGCAGGTGAGAGGGCTCCTGCATGGCGCGCAGGCGCTCCAGGGCGGCGATCATCTTGCTGCGGCCGGCCAGGCCGGCGCCGCCGGCATCCGCCCGGAACTCGCGGCGGCGGCTGAACCACATGACGATCATGGTGGCCAGGAAGCCCAGCAGGATCTCGGCGGCGATGCTGGTCACCCAGTAGGCGATGCCGGGGCCCTGGTATTCCTCGTCGCTGTTGGAGGAGAGGAAGCGGTCGACGGCGTAGCCGACGATCTTGGCGATCATGATCACGAAGGTGTTCACCACGCCCTGGATCAGCGCCAGCGTCACCATGTCGCCATTGGCCACGTGGCTGACCTCGTGGGCCAGCACCGCCTCCACCTCATCCTCGCGCATGCTGTGCAACAGGCCGGTGCTCACCGCCACCAGCGCGTTGTTGCGGCTCGGGCCGGTGGCGAAGGCGTTCGGCTCCGGGGAGTCATAGATCGCCACTTCCGGCATCTTGATGCCGGCCTGCCGCGCCTGGCGCTGCACCGTCTCCAGCAGCCAGGCTTCGGCCTGGTTGCGCGGCTGCTCGATCACCTGGGCGCCGGTGGACATCTTGGCCACCCACTTGGAGATGGCGAGCGACAGGAACGAACCGCCCATGCCGAAAATGGCGGCGAAGGCGAAGAGACTGGTGAGATCCAGCCCCGCCTGCGAGATGAAGCGGCCCACGCCGAGCACGCTGACGGTGATGCCGAGCACCACCATGATGGCCAGGTTGGTCAGGACAAAGAGTACGATGCGTTTCATGACTCCCCTCTTGGAATCTCAAAAATGCCCCTGGTCAACGTTCCGGCTGGTGCCGGCGGGTAAACGCAGCCAGGGGCAAAGGCTACGGGGTTTCCCGTTACATCCTACGGCAGGAGCTAGTGTACGCATCTGTAAACTAATATAAAATTCGATTGTTGTTGGTATATATCTTCGGAAAATCCGAAAGGTTGGTGGCGTGAGAGGATTGAATTACAACCATTTGTATTATTTCTGGACGGTGGCCAAGGAAGGCGGCATCGCCCGTGCCAGCGAGATCCTGCACTTGACCCCGCAGACCATCAGCGGTCAGCTGCGGGTGCTGGAGGACTCGCTGGGGGGCAAGCTTTTCACCCGCTCCGGCCGCAATCTGGTGCTTACCGACATGGGTCGGCTGGCCTTCAACTACGCCGACGACATCTTCCGCCTGGGCGCGGAGATGGAGGACGTGCTGCAGGGACGCGTGAGCGGGCAGCCGCTGGAGTTCACCGTCGGCATCGTGGACGTGGTGCCCAAGATGGTGGCCTACCGCCTGCTGGAGCCGGCCCTGCACCTGCCCGAGCCGGTGCGCATCGTCTGCCGGGAAGGCAAGCTGGACCATCTCCTGGCCGACATCGCCGTGCACAAGCTGGACATGGTGTTGGCCGATACGCCGCTCAGCCCCACGGCCAACGTGCGCGCCTTCAACCACCTGCTCGGCGAATGCGGCATCACCTTTTTCGCCGCCCGCGACCTGGCCGCCCGCTACCGGGAGCGTTTTCCCGAGTCCCTGAGCGAGGCGCCGATGCTGCTGCCGGCCACCAACACCGCCCTGCGCGGCGCCCTGATGCAATGGCTGGACCAGTTGAACATCCGGCCGCGCATCGCCGGCGAGTTCGAGGACAGTGCGCTGATGACCGCTTTCGGCCATGCGGGCGTGGGCATCTTCATCGCCCCCAGCGTGATCGAGCAGGACATCATGCGCAACGCGGCAGTGGAGCCGATCGGCCGCAGCGAGCGGGTGCGCGAGCGCTTCTACGCCATTTCCGCGGAGCGGCGCCTGCGCCATCCGGCGGTGGTGGCGGTCAGCGAGGCCGCCCGCCTGGAGGTCTTCACCAAAGCCCGCAAGGCCGCTTGCGTCAAGGCAACGGCCTGAGCACGGGGAAGTATCCAAAGGGAGGAGGTTTTTCCGGTGCCGTTGCGGCATCATCAAGTCAGCTTCATTTTGAGGAGGTGTGCCATCCATGCTGCCGACCACCTTGCGCCTGCCGGTCAAGATCCTGCCGCAGCCGGACGAAACCACCTGCGGCCCCACCTGCCTGCATGCCCTGTACCGCTACTGGGGCGAGGAGGAGGCGCTGGAGGCCGTCATTCCCCGCACCCGCAGGCTCGAGCACGGCGGCACCTTCGCCGTGTTCCTGGCCTGCGACGCCCTGCGCAAAGGCTATCAGGCCACCATCTACACCTACAATCTCACGGTGTTCGACCCCACCTGGTTCGCGCGGCCCGGGGTGGACATCGCCGAGCGCCTGCGCCGCCAGCGCGAGCTGAAGAGCGATCCGCGGCTGCACCACGCCACCGAGGGCTATCTGGAGTTCCTGGGCCTCGGCGGGCGGCTGCGGCTGGTGGATCTGTCGCGTCATCTGATCCGCGGCCTGCTGCGCCGGGGTCTGCCGATCCTCACCGGCCTGAGCTCCACTTATCTCTACCGCACCGCGCGGGAATACGGGCCGAACGACGAGGCGGACGACGTGCGCGGCCTGCCGGCCGGGCATTTCGTGGTGATTGCCGGCTACAACCGGCCGGAGCGCACCCTGCTGGTGGTCGATCCCTACGGGCCGCACCCCTATGGTCCGGCGCATGAGTACTGGATCAACATCGATCGGGTGGTCGACGCCGTGCTGCTGGGCATCGTCACCCACGATGCCAACCTGTTGGTCATCCATCCGCGCCGGCCGGGGCGTGCATGAGCCTGCTCTTCGTCGTCAGCGATCCCGGCGACTGGGCCATCGACATTCCCGGTGTGACCGTCGTGTCGGCGCGGGCCTATCTGACCGACCCCGCCTTCGGCGAGGACCGCGATGCCAAGGTGTTCAACCTGTGCAGCCGTTACCGCTACCAGAGCTTCGGCTATTACGTCTCGCTGCTGGCCGAGGCCCGCGGCCACGATCCGCTGCCCACCGTGAGCGCCATCGAGGATCTGCAGTCGCCGAACGTGGTGCGGCTTCTGACGGAGGATCTGGACGAGCTGATCCAGCGCCTGTTCGCGCCCATCAAGTCGAACGCATTCGAACTCAGCATCTACTTCGGCCGCAACGTGGCGGGCCGCTACGACCTGCTCTGCCAGCAGATTTTCAGCCTCCTGCCGGCGCCGCTGCTGCGTGCCTACTTCGATCGCCACAACGGCCAATGGCGCATGCGCCGCGTGCAGCCCATCGCTCCCGCCGATATCCCGCTCTCCCATCACGAATGCGTGGTCGAGGCGGCCCTGGACCATTTCGCCGGACGCAAGCGGCGCCTGCGCAAGCGCGCCGCGCCGCGCTACGACCTGGCCATCCTGCATGATCCCGCCAATCCCGAGCCGCCGTCCAACGCCAAGGCCCTGCAGAAGTTCGAGAAGGCCGCGGTTGCCCTGGACATGCAGGTGCAGTTCATTACCCGCGTGGATTTCGACCGCTTGGCCGAGTTCGATGCGCTCTTCATCCGCGACACCACCGCCGTGAACCACTATACCTACCGCTTTGCGCGGCGCGCGGTGGCCGAGGGGCTGGTGGTGATCGACGATCCGGATTCCATCCTGCGCTGCACCAATAAGGTCTACCTGGCCGAACTGCTGGCCCGCCACCACGTGCCCACGCCCCGGACGCTGCTGGTGCACCGGGACAACGTGCATCAGATCGCCGCCCAGATCGCGCTGCCCTGCGTGCTCAAGCAGCCGGACAGCGCCTTTTCCAAAGGCGTGGTGAAGGTGGAGTCGGCGGAGGAGATGCTCGCCAAGGCGGGCGAGCTGCTGGAAAAATCGGAGCTGATCATCGCCCAGGAGTATCTGCCCACCGAGTTCGATTGGCGCGTGGGCATCCTGGACCGGCGCCCGCTCTACGTTTGCAAATACTTCATGGCGGCTGGGCACTGGCAGATCATCAAGCGCGAGGAGGAGCGCAAGCTGGTCGAGGGACCGGCGCGCACCCTGTCCGTGGGCGAGGCGCCGGAGGAGGTGGTAAAGGCCGCCCTGCGGGCCGCCAATCTCATCGGCGAGGGCTTTTACGGAGTCGATCTCAAGCAGGTGGGCGACCGCTGCTACGTCATCGAGGTCAACGACAACCCCAGCGTGGATGCCGGCTGCGAGGACAGCGTGCTCAAGGACGCCCTGTACCGCGAGATCATGGGCGTGTTCCTGCGCCGCATCGAGGCGCACAAGCGGTGTCTGCCGCGATGAGCGCGCTGCACGCTTTCGCCGGCTACGGCGTCGAACTCGAATACATGATCGTGGACCGCCGCACCCTGGCGGTGCGGCCCATCGCCGATCGGCTGCTGCGCGCTGCCGGCGGCGGCAACGAAATGCAGCGCGGGCAGTTGGCTTGGTCCAACGAGTTGGTGTTGCACCTCATCGAGCTCAAGAACGCCGAGCCCGCGCCCGCGCTCGCGCCGCTCGCGCCCGCCTTCCAGGCCGAGGTGGACTACCTCAACGGCCTGCTCGCCGCGCAGGGCGCCCGGCTCATGCCGAGCGCCATGCATCCGTGGATGGACCCGCGCACCGAGACCCGGCTCTGGCCCCACGACAATGCCGAGATTTACCAGGCCTTCGACCGCATCTTCGATTGCCGGGCGCACGGCTGGGCCAACCTGCAGAGCATGCAGCTCAACCTGCCATTTGCCGATGACGCGGAGTTCGCGCGGCTGCACGCCGCCGTCCGGCTGCTGCTGCCCATCCTGCCGGCCCTGGCTGCCAGCTCGCCCATTGCCGCTGGCCGCCCCGCCGGCCTGCTGGACTTGCGCCTGGAAGCCTACCGCAGCAATGCCCTGCAAATCCCGTCCATCACCGGCCTGGTGATCCCGGAGACGGTGACGAGCCGCGCCGACTATGAGGAGCGCATTCTCGCGCCTATGTATCGCGACATCGCACCCTTCGATCCCGGCGGCGTGCTGCAGCACGAGTGGCTCAACGCCCGCGGCGCCATCGCCCATTTCGAGCGCGGCGCCATCGAGATCCGCGTCATCGACATGCAGGAGTGCCCGCAGGCCGACCTCGCCATCGCCGCCGCCAGCGCCGCCGCCATCCAGGCTCTTTATGACGCCCGCTGGGCACCGCTGGCCGCGCAGCAGGCCATCGGCACCGAGGCGCTGGCGGCCATCCTGCGCGCCTGCATGCGCGACGCCGAGCGGACGGTGATCGAGGATGCCGGCTATCTGCGGCTGCTCGGCTTCCCCGGGCGCCGCGGCGAGGCGCGGGAGCTGTGGCGGCACCTGCTTGAAGCGACCCTGTGGAGCAGCGCCGGCGAGCGGGAGGTCTGGCGGGAACCGCTGCAGGTGATCCTGGATCAGGGGCCGCTCGCCCGCCGCATCCAGCGCGCCCTGGGGCCGGGTTGGGAACGGCCGCGCCTGGAGGCCGTCTACCGCGAGCTGTGCGACTGCCTGGCGGCGGGGCGGCTCTTCGCCGGGGCGCCGTGAGCGACCGTTTTCTCATCACCTGCGAGCACGGCGGCAAGCGCATCCCACCGCGCTACCGACCGCTCTTCGAGGGCCGCGAGACCCTGCTGCACAGCCATCGCGGCTACGATCCCGGCGCCCTGCGCCTGGCCCGCGACCTGGCCGCGGCGCTGGACGCGCCCCTGGTCGTTTCCACCACCAGCCGCCTGCTGGTCGACCTCAACCGCTCCATCGGCCATCCGCGCCTCTATTCCGAGGCCACCCGGCAGGCGCCCGCCGCCGTGCGCCGCGAGATTCTGGCACGCTATTATCTGACCTACCGCCGGCGGGCCGAAGCGCAGGTCGCCGCACTGCTGGAGCAGGGCGGTCGGGTACTGCACATCGCCGCCCACAGCTTCACCCCGGTGCTCGACGGCGTCGAGCGCCGCGCCGACGTCGGTCTGCTCTACGACCCGGCGCGGCCCAGCGAGGCCGCCCTCTGCGGCCGCTGGCAGGCCATCCTGCGGGCGCGGGCGCGCGATCTGCGGGTGCGCCGCAACTACCCCTATGCCGGCCGTGCCGACGGCTTCACCACCTACCTGCGCCGACGCTTTCCGGCGGACCGCTACGTGGGCATCGAGCTGGAGGTCAATCAGCGGCACGTCTGGGCGGGCGGGCGCCACTGGCGGGCGTTGCGGGAGCTCTTGGTGGCGACGCTGCGGGAGGCGCTGGCGGCGCCGGGGGAGGGGTAGGCGCAATGCCGCCCGGCGAGGGCGGCAGCGTTATCGCGGGCCAGCCCGCTCCTACGCGCGGTGCCGGCATGTGGGAGCGGGCTGGCCCGCGATGGGGTTCGGCCAAGCGGGAATGCCGCCAGGCGGCTCAGCCCGCCAGACGCTGCCAGGAGCCTTCCTGGTTGGCGACCTCGTACTTGGCCCAGCGGGCGAACTCCTCCCGGCTGCAGGCGGCGGCACGGCCGGCACCCTTGCCGGCCACCACCCGGTAGACAATGGTGCCCTGCGGGGCGTCGGGCGTGCCGTTCACGTCGATCACCTGCCGCACCGCCCAGCTTTCCCCGTAGCGGCCGTTGCTGTAGAAGCCGCCCAGACGGATCAGTTCCGGATCCAGGCTGTCCGCCTGCTGGGCGTGGCGGGCGGCGAGCTGATAGATGCGCGCCAGATCGTCCTCGCTGATGTCGATGAAGGAGTCCAGCTCCCTCAGCGCATAGGCCAGGTCGCCGTGGGAGAAGCGGGCCTCCGGTTCGCCCTGCCAGAGCGGCGTATTCGCCGGCTTCGATCGGCTCTTCGCCAAGGCGGCGGGGTAGCGGCGCCAAGTGAAGAGGGCGTTCACGCCGATCGCGATCAGCAGGATGATGCTCACGTTCAGGAGCACGGGCGTGAGCACGTAGTGGTAGCCCAGCTCGTGTACCGCGGGGCCGCCCAGCACGGCGGTGAGCGCGGTGGCGCCGCCGGGCGGATGCAGGCAGCGCAGATAGTGCATGGCGCCGATGGCGAGGGCGACCGACAGCGCTCCGGCCAGCATTTCGTCGGGAACCAGGCGGGCACAGGCCACGCCGATGGCGGCCGAAATGAGATTGCCGCCCACCAGCGGCCACGGCTGCGAGAGTGGGCCGTGAGGCATGGCGAAAAGCAGGACGGCGGACGCGCCCATGGACGCCACGACCAGGGCGGTTGCGTGGGCGCCCACGAAATGCTGGCTGATCCAGATCACGCCGAGGATGCCGAGCAAGCCGCCCAGCGCGGAGATGAGCCGTTCGGCGTGGCTGACCGGACTGAACTCCACGCCCAGCAGGGACGCCAGAGTTTTCAGGTTTTTGTGCGACATGGCTGGTGGATTTTTTCTCGCCTGAGACAGAGTTTTTTGGGGAGCGCAAACATAGATTGTCCAGTCCGGGTTCGTCAACCCACCGGGTGGCGGATAGTCCCGAGTCGGCTTGTAAAGTAAGCTGTGGCTGCCTATGATGCTAAACAGGTACTCGTTTTTTGTTGCACAGCGCCAGTCGAGTCGATCGTTGTCACCCAAGCTGTTTTTTCGTTTTTCCAGTCTGCCGTCCCACCCGCAAGAGAGCCTCGCCACGCGCTCCTAGCGGGGCGACCGCGCGTGCGTGGCGCCCCATTCTCGTCCTTTTTCCGGCTTTTCTCGTGCACAAAAGGAGCAGGCAATGGCTGCAAGCAATATCTACATCACCGAATTCGATCGTGCGCGCCTGGAGGGCATGATCCGCTCGGCGCGGGCGGCCAGCGACCGCGACTACGAATACCTGGACCGCCTGGAAGCGGAACTCGACCAGGCGCACGTGGTGGAACCCAGAGACGTGCGCCCGGATGTGGTGACCATGAACTCCCAGGTGCGCCTCCAAGATACGCAGACCGGGCAGAGCGAGGACTACGTGCTGGTCTTTCCCAAGGATGCGGATGCCGGCCGCAAGCAGATCTCGGTGCTGGCACCCATGGGTGCCGCGCTGCTGGGGGCCAGCGTCGGGCAGGTGGTCGAGTGGCAGGTGCCCGGCGGCCGGCGCGCGATGCGGGTCGAGGCGGTGCTCTACCAGCCCGAAGCCGCGGGCGACTACCACCTCTGAGTGCCGGAGGGCGGCACCGCTTCAGCGGGAGGCGCCCGCCCGCCGGTCGCCGCTGGCCGAGCGCCGGTGATGTCCCGCCGTGCGGCGGTCCGGCATGCCGGCGTGCCACGCCGCTTCCGGCGCGCTCTTGCGGCTGCGCCGTTTCTTCGCCGGCGTGGCGGCCACGCGCCGGTCGATGCCGACCCGTCGGTCAGCCTTCGCAGCCACGCGCCGGTCCGGCAGGCCGGGATGCCACGCCTCCGTCTCCACCGCTGCCGGCCGCCGGGCGGCAATCCGCTCCACGACCGGCAACTCCACCACGGGTGGGGTGGCGGTGGCCGGCTGGCGCGCCGTGGTGCCGGACTCGCCCATGAAGGCCTCTGGCGTCGCTGCTGACGGTACCGGCTGCGTCATGCTGGCGCCGGCCCGCCGGTCGCGCCCCGCCATCCCGCCGATCAGGCCCCGGGCCGCCGGTTGCAGCACGGCTTTGGCCACCGGCAGGACGATGCCGCTGAAGACCGCCATTCCGGTCAGCGCCGCCAGCCCCAGCGCCACTTTCCCGCCTCTGAACACATCTTCCACGATCGACATGATCCCCTCCTGTTGCTCCGCTGATGGAGTAAATCAGCCTTTTACTCAGTGGACCCGCAAAATCCCGAGGTGGTTCATAAAAGGCAGCGTTTTCACGTTGCGGCGCGCCGGTTAAGACCCTGGTCGGACCTGGGAAACGCCATGAGGGCAATCGGGGTCGAAGGATGAGAGGACAATGATCAATAAAATGGAGGGCAGCATGTTGAAATTCATCGGCTGGACCGTTTTCATCATTTTTTTGATTGGGCTGCTGGTAGTTACGGGCGTGCTCAAAATGATTTTCTGAGGCACTTTTCGATGGCTGCCGAGTGTCGCCGGGCGGGCGGGGTGCCTGCCCGGCAGCCGCTCAGTCCCGCAGATGGCCGGCGATGCTGATGACGTTCCGTAGTATTCCGCCCTTGGAATGCCGCTTGCGGCGTCGGCAGCGCGCTCGGCAAGCCATGGGATCCCGTTCTTGCGCTCACCGACCCGGTGTCGCCGGGATGTAGCGGTAGGTCATCTGCAGCTCATCGGTTTGCCGCGCGGTTTGCGCCTGCCCGGCCTGGACCATAGTCATCGCGCTCACCTTGCGGGATTCCACGCGGTGGGGCAGGAGGGTGCCGGGCTCGGTGACTAGCCTGGCCCGGTAGTCGACGCGCATGGATTTGATCGTCAGCTGGCTGCCCGTCAACCGCTCGAAGCGGGCCATGAACGGGCCCATGGCCTGGGCCAGTTTCTGGGAATCGGCCAGACTGCGCATTTCCAACTCGACGCAGCCCACCGCGCGGTCTGCTGCATGGCAGGGCACCCGGCCCAGATAGCGGATGGAGGTCCGCATGGGGACAGCCGCGTTGTTCAGCATCGGCACCCGCGAGGTGAGGTTCGTCCGGTACACCGAGCCCCGCGCCAATTCGCCGCCCGCCCAGGCGCCGACGCTGCGGTTCCAGTCCTCGGCAATCATGGCTTCCAGCTGTTCCTTGGAAAACAGGGAGTTGATGAGCCCCTCGATCACCTGCCGGGCAGCCGGCGGCAGCTCCCGGCCGCCCGAAGCGTTCTGCACGGTCTCGTCGAAATAGCTCCTGATCCGGCCGTGGAGGCTATCCAGGCCGTCCGTGCGAACGTACTCGCCCGCCGGACTGACGATGTAGCTGGGGCTGACGCTGGTCAGTTTCAGCAGGGCCCGCTGGAAATCGTCCAGCTTCTGCGCGGTCATGCCGGTATTCTGGATGTCCACCCGCACCTCGTCGAAGTCGATGCGCAGCCCCTCGGCCACCGGCACGCTGCGCATCCGGTAGCTGCCCGTCATGGCGAGGCTTTCTTCCTGCTTGCCGGTGATCTTGCTGCTCCTGGACACGAAGTCCACTTGGCTCTCCAGGTGCGCGGGCCAGGCGTAGCTCAACTGCACCGTGTCCTTGGGCGCGGTGTGGGCGTGCAGGGATGCAGCCAGCAGCAGCGGCACGGTGAAAAAACGGGCCGGATCATGTGTTCCCCTTTTTGTTATGGGCGCGGACAGGCTGGTGACCAGCCTCGCTGGCCTAAAAGATAGGCACTTTTCGGCATCTGCCCAGGTGCCCGGCAAGGGCTGCTTTGGTCGGATCGCCAGTTGCGCTCGCAAGCGCGACCATTTTCGGAGCGGGTGGCCGGGGTGGTCGCCTGCGAATGCAGGAGGCATCATGCAAGCGAACGAAGCATTCGAGGTGGTCGCCAGCCAGGAGCGCATCGACCGCACCGTCGCCGCGCTCAAGCAGCACGGCATCGACGCTCTGGTGGTGGAGAACGGCGCCGCGGCCAGGCAGCGGCTCTTCGAGCTGTTGCCGGCCGGCGCGGAGGTCATGAACATGACTTCCATGACGCTCGAAGCCATCGGCGCCGTCCGTGAGATCATGGAATCCGGCCGCTACGATCCGGTGCGCAAGCGGCTGACGGCCATGGACAAGCAAAGCCAGGGCAGCGAGATGCGCAAGCTCGGCGCCGGTCCGGATTGGGCCGTCGGCAGCGTCCACGCCGTGACCGAGGACGGCACGGTGCTGATCGCCTCGGCCACTGGCAGCCAGTTGCCCGCCTATGCCTACGGCGCCGCGCGCGTGATCTGGGTGGTCGGCGCGCAGAAGCTGGTCAAGGACTTCGCCGAGGGCATGCGGCGCATCCACGAGTACAGCCTGCCCCACGAGGATGCGCGCGCCCGCAAGGCTTATGGCGCCGGCAGCGGCGTCAACAAGGTGCTGGTGATCCGCAAGGAGGCGACGCCCGGCCGCATCACGATGATCCTCGTCAAGGAAAGGCTCGGGTTCTGAGGCGGAGACTGCCGCCACATGCGCCGCCGCGCTTTCCGGAACCCGCTTGTCCGCTTGGCCGCTTTCCCTGTTGTCCCGTGCGCAACGCCTGGGTCCGCGAGCGCGAAAGGCGACATGGCGCTTGCCGAGGTCGCGCGCTTCCATCTCCCTGCTGGAAGGCGGCCGGCCATCCCGCATGCCGAGCCGAGAGGTGATCATGGATGCACCGCATTCCCTGCAGACCGCTTTCAAGCCGCTGCCCCATGCGCCCGACGGCTACCTGCCCATCGAGGATCACGGCCTGATCGGGGATGGGGCGGGGGCGGCCCTGGTCGGGCGTGACGGCACCATCGCCTGGCTCTGCGTCCCCCGCTTCGATTCCCCACCCATTTTCTGCGCTTTGCTCGATGCCCGCCGGGGCGGTGCCTTCACCATTGCGCCGGAGCGCCTTGCCGACTCCCGGCAGTACTACCTGCCCGACAGCGGCGTGCTGGTCACCGAGATGCGCGGGCCAGACGGCGTGCTGCGCGTTACCGATGCCATGACCTTCCGGCGCGGCGCCGAGTTGGGCGAGGGCGTCAGGGCCGCGCGCGGCGAACTGCTGCGCAGTGTCGATGTGCTGGAAGGCGAGGTGCCGCTGCGCGTCGCCATGGTGCCCCGGCGGCCGGTCGCCGCCGAGCCCCACGGCGATGGCCTGCGCATCCGTTGCGCGGGCGATCCGTCCCTGCGTTTCCATGCCACCGTGCCCATCCAGGGGCTGCGTGGCCGCTATCGCCTGACCCGCGGCGAGCGCGCCCATTTCGTGCTGTCCTGGGCGCCCGGGTCATACCGCTACGACCCGCTCTCCCACGACGAGGTCATGCAGGACACGCTCGCCGCCTGGCAGGCCTGGATCAGCCGCTTCGACTACGAAGGTCCCCAGGCGCCGCTGGTGCGGCGCGCGGCCGTTACCCTGAAGTTGCTGGACTACTTCGAAAACGGCGCCATCATCGCAGCCCCCACCTCGTCCTTGCCGGAGGCGATCGGCGGCGCCCGCAACTGGGATTACCGCTACACCTGGGTTCGCGATGCCGCCTTCTCCGTCTATGCCCTGCGCCGGGTCGGCCTCACCCATGAGGCCCAGGCGTTCCTGGCCTGGGTGCTCGACGACGTGGAGAGCCCCGGCCGTCCGTGCGTGCTGTACAGCCTGGACGGCACCCAGCCGCCGCCGGAGCGGGAGGATGGCGACCTGGAGGGCTACCGCCGCTCGGCGCCGGTGCGCTGGGGCAATGCCGCCGCGCAGCAGCGTCAGCACGACGTCTTCGGCGAGATCCTCGACTGTGCCTATCAGTGGGCCAGCCGGGGCGGCCGCATCACGCCCCATCTCTGGTCGCGCCTGCATCAGTTCGTTGAGCAGGCCCGGACGGAGTGGCGCCAGCCCGATCACGGCATCTGGGAAGTGCGGACCGTCGGCCATCCATTCACCTATTCGGCCGCCCTGTGCCAAGTGGCGCTGGACCGCGGCGCGCGCTTGGCCGAGCGCCTGGGCCTGCCCGGTGACATCGCCGGCTGGCGGACGGAGGCCGAGGCCATCCGCCGCAGCATCCTCGGCGAGGCCTGGAATCCGCAGCAGGGCACCTTGACCGAGTACCTGGGCGACGGCTGGCTGGATGCCAGTCTGCTGGCGCTGCCGCTCAGGCGGGTGCTGCCCTACGGGCATCCGCGCATGGTCGCCACCGTCGAGTGCGTGCGCCAGCGGCTCGGGGCCGGCGGCGGCCTGCTGTACCGCTATCTGCCGGCGGCGTCGCCGGACGGCCTGCCGGGCCACGAGGGCGCCTTTCTTCTGTGCAGCTTCTGGCTGGTGGACAACCTGAGCGGTCAAGGGCGGGTGCGGGAAGCCATGGATCTGTATGACTCCCTTTGCGGCCGCGCCAACGACCTGGGCCTGCTCCCCGAGCAGATCGATCCCGTCAGCGGCGCGTTTCTGGGAAATTTCCCGCAGGCCTTCAGCCATGTCGGCCTCATCGCCAGCGGCGTGAAGCTGGCGCGCGCCCTGCGGGGAGGGCGGCCATGATCCGCCGCTTGGCGATCCTGGGCGCCGCCGGCGACCTGAGCGCCCGCTATCTGCTGCCGGCCGTGGCGCGCCTGCAGGCGCAGGGCCAGTTGCCGGCGGGGTTCGCGATCCTGGGCATCGCCCGCCAGCCGGGCAGCGACGAGGCCTTTCGCCGACAGATGGCCGAACGGCTCGCCCGCCACGCCGCCGATCTGGATCCAGCGGCCCGGGCCGCGGTCATCGGCATGCTCCGCTACCGCCAGGCCGACGTCAGCGACGCGGAGCAAATGGCGGCGGCGTTGCAGCCGCTGGACGACGAAGCGCTGCTAGCCTATCTGGCGTTGCCGCCCAGCGTCTATGCACCGGCCATGCGCAGCCTGAGCGCCGCCGGCCTGCCCGCGGGCAGCCGCCTGGTGATCGAAAAGCCCTTCGGTCAGGATCTGGCCTCCGCCCAGGCCCTCAACCGCCTGATCGCCGAGCAGTTCGGCGAGGCGGCGGTGTTTCGCATCGACCACTTCCTGGGCATGCAGACGGTGCAGAATCTCCTCGGCCTGCGCTTTGCCAACCGGGTCTTCGAGACCCTGTGGCGCGCGGCGCATGTGGCGCGGATCGAGATCACCTGGGAGGAAACCCTCGCCCTGGAGGGACGCGCCGGCTACTACGACGCCAGCGGCGCCTTGCTGGACATGATCCAGAATCATCTGCTGCAACTCATGTGCCTGGTCGCCATGGAAGTGCCTCTCAGCCTGAGCGCGCGCGACCTGCGTGATCGCAAGCTGGATGTCTTGCGGGCGGTGCGGCGCTTCACCCCCGAGGAGGTGGACCGCTACACCCTGCGCGCCCGCTACGGCGCGGGGCGGATCGGCGCGCGGGCGGTACCGGCCTATGCGCAGGAACCGGGCGTCGATCCGCGCCGAAACACGGAAACCTTTTCCCAGGTGACCTGCTTCATCGACAACTGGCGCTGGACCGGGGTGCCGTTCATCCTGCGCACCGGCAAGGCGCTCGCCCGCGACCGCCAGGAGATCGCCATCCACTTCCGTCCGGTGCCGCACCTTGCCTTCGAAGAGAACGAGGCCACCCCCAACGTGCTGCGTCTGCTGCTGGCGCAGGAGCGAGTCACCCTCAATCTGAACGTCCTGGGTGCCGGTGATCGCTTCTACCTGCAGGAAGCCGTGCTCGACAGCCCGCTGGCCGAGTCGCCGCTGCCCGCCTACAGCCGCTTGCTGCTCGATGCGCTGCGGGGCGACTGCACGCTGGCCATCCGCTGCGACGAGGCGGAAGAAGCTTGGCGCATCATCGAGCCCATCACCCGTGCCTGGCAGGCCGGGCGCGCCCCGCTGCGCGAATATCCGGCCGGTTCTGCCGGGCCGGCCTGAATCGCGCCGCGGGGTTTTGCCGGCAAGAAACGGGGTGCATCCGCGGCCGCCTTGGGCGAAGATCGTCCAGACAAGACGATCGGCAGACGAGGCCGGAAGGAGGGTGTCATGGCAAGCACGAACACGGGCAGGGGGGCACTTTTCGCCACCGATGAGGCGCGCTGGGCGGCGGTGCTGCGCCGCGATCCCGGCGCGGACGGGCTTTTCTACTACGCGGTGCGCAGCACGGGCGTCTATTGCCGGCCGTCCTGCCCGGCGCGCCGGCCGCGGCGGGAGAACGTCCGCTTCCACGCGAGCTGCGACGCCGCCGAACGGGCCGGCTACCGGCCGTGCCGCCGCTGTCAGCCGCGGCAGCCGGCGCCGGCCGCGCGGCACGCGGCTCTGGTGGCCAAGGCCTGCCGCCTGATGGAGCGCAGCGAGGAATTGCCCAGGCTCGAGGCCCTCGCCGCCGCTTGCGGCATGAGCCGCTTTCATTTTCACCGGCTTTTCAAGCGCATCACCGGCATCACCCCGAAGGCCTACGCGGCTGCCCAGCGCGCCCGACGGCTACGCGGCCGCCGCGGCGTCGCCGGGCATGACGCCCGGCCGCTTGCGCGCCGGCGGCGCTGGGCTCACGCTGCGGGTGGCGGTCGGCGACTGCTCGCTGGGCGCGATCCTGGTCGCCGCCAGCGCCAAGGGCATCTGCGCCATCGCCTTCGGCGACGATCCCGATGCCTTGCTGCGCGAGCTCCAGGACCGCTTTCCCAAGGCCGAGCTCATCGGCGGCGATGCCGAATTCGAGCAGTGGGTGGCCCGCGTGGTCGGCCTTGTCGAGGCGCCCTCCCTGAGCCTCGACCTGCCCCTGGACATCCGCGGCACGG
Organism: Thermithiobacillus tepidarius DSM 3134; assembly: GCF_000423825.1. Classification (NCBI taxonomy): domain Bacteria; kingdom Pseudomonadati; phylum Pseudomonadota; class Acidithiobacillia; order Acidithiobacillales; family Thermithiobacillaceae; genus Thermithiobacillus; species Thermithiobacillus tepidarius. The sequence continues at coordinate 259,554 of NZ_AUIS01000003.1, read as the reverse complement.
CCTTCCAGCAGCGGGTCTGGCAGGCGCTGCGCGCGATCCCGCCGGGCGCCACCCTGAGCTATGCGGAGCTTGCCGCCCGCCTCGGCATGCCCAAGGCGGCGCGGGCGGTGGCCCGCGCCTGCGCCGCGAATCCGCTGGCCGTGGCCATTCCCTGTCACCGGGTGCTGCGCACCGACGGCGCGCTCTCCGGCTACCGCTGGGGAGTGGCGCGCAAGCGTGCGCTGCTCGCGCGCGAGGCGGAAGGGCGTGCCGATTGACAGCGGCGGCGCACAAAAAAGGCCGGACCCAGTGGTCCGGCCTTCGGGCCTGCGGGCTAGGCGGCGTTACTTGTTCATCGCCTTGCCGAAGCGCTGGTCCATGGCGGGTGCCGGCTGCGCGGCGGCCTGCTGCTGCAGCTGGTTCACCCGGTTCATGGCCTCGTTGGCCGTGGTCTGGGCCTGATTGGCGCGCTGAATCGCCTCATTGGCCGTGGTCTGGGCGGCGTTGGCCGTCTGGTTGGCCTGGGTGGCCGTGGTCTGGGCCTGGTTGGCGGTTGCCTCCACGCGCTTCAGGTCGCCGTTGGTGGCGCAGGCGGCCAGGCCGAGGGGCAGGAGGAGGGCGGACAGCTTCAGAGCGGTAGACAGCTTCTTATGCATGGATCTTATCCTTTTCAGTAATTTGAGCTGACACAATCAAAGCCTGAGCGGGTGCCGGTAGCACCCAAACGTAGTATAACGCAGCTTTATGGCAAATGGTTGACAGGCGCGACAAGGCCGGACCGGCGTTGACAAGCTGTGACAGACGGCCCGGGCGCCATCGGCCATGGCGCCCGAGGCGGCTGACCCGCGCCGGATGCTTACGGCTGCTCCTCCCGCGTCGCATCGTGCAGTTTCACCGGCTCGCTCTTCTTCCGGAGCCGGATGTTCAGGAGCTCGACCGCGGTGGCAAAGGCGATGGCGGAGTAGACGTAGCCCTTGGGAATGTGGAAATCCAGGCCATCGGCGATCAGCACTGTGCCGATCAGCAGGAGAAAGCTCAGCGCCAGCATCTGGATGGTGGGGTGCTGCTCCACGAAATTGCCGACCGGATTGGCGAAAATCACCATGACCAATACTGCGATCAGCACGGCCGCGACCATGATCTCCAGTCGGTCCACCATGCCGATGGCTGTGATCACCGAGTCCAGCGAGAAGACTACGTCCAGCATGAGGATCTGCAGGATGGCGGCGCCGAAGCCCAGCGGCACGCCGACCCGCCGCCCCTCGTGGCCGGGCCCTTCCAGCTTGTCGTGCATCTCCATGGCGCTTTTGGCAATCAGGAAGAGCCCGCCGCCGATGAGGATGATGTCCCGCCAGGAAATGGCATTGCCGAAGACCTCGAAGAGGGTCGCGGTCAGCCCGATGATCCAGGTTAGCGAAAAGAGGAGCAGAATGCGCGTGATCGCCGCCAAGCCGATGCCCAGGCGCCGGGCAGGTATCCGCTGATGTGCCGGGAGCTTGCCGGTGACGATGGAAATGAAAATGATGTTGTCGATGCCAAGGACGATCTCCAGCGCGGCGAGCGTCACGAGCGCGAGCAGCAGCTCGGGACTGGTAAAAGCATCCAGGAATTCCATGGGTGGGGGTCCTCTCCGATTTTGTTTATCTTGGGACGGGCGTCCCGTACAGAGCGGGATTGTGGCGCCTGGAGCGCGCGCAGTAAAGCCGACCAAGGCCGGCTACGCGGCCAGCTGCGCTTTGCCAAGCCGATGATGCTCTGGCGCCACATCCCGGGTACTTGCTTCTTTCGTGGGCTTTACTTCGGGCAGCCCAACCTACAAAATCTGGTGTGCTGGTGGATGCCGGTATCCGCAGGGTCCGGCAAGCTCCTGGGTGCAGGCGCCCGCCGACGCGGCAGAAAGCCTTGGTGCCACGATGCCATCCGCCGGCCGTGGGCGCTTCCACGTAGAACGCGGTGCCGACCGTACCCGCCGCCGGTTCCCGTGCGCTTCCCCGGACGGGTGCTCTCAATGGGTGGAAGCCGTCTGGCCGGGCCGAGATATAGATGATAAAAACGAACCCGCCAATGCCGCTGTTCAAAGCAATCATTGGATTCATTGGATAAAGATGAACGTCTTGAGAACCGTTTTTCCCTTTCTAAGTTGGTTGCCCGCGGTGCGCCACTCGCTGCGCGTGGATCTCGTCGCCGGCATCACCGTCGCACTCATCCTGGTGCCGCAGTCCATGGCCTACGCGCAGCTCGCGGGCTTGCCGGTGGTCTACGGGCTTTACGCCTCCTTTGTGCCGGTGATCGTGGCGGCGCTCTGGGGCTCCTGTCCGCAGCTGCACACCGGCCCGGTGGCGATGCTCTCCCTGCTCTCCGCCGCTGCCATCATCCCGCTGGCCGCGCCCGGCACGCCCTCCTACATCGAGCTGTCCATCCTGCTCGCGCTCATGGTCGGCATCCTGCGCCTGGTGCTGGGGCTGGCCCGCTTGGGGCTCCTGGTCAACTTCATCTCCAGCCCGGTCATGGTCGGCTTTACCAATGCCGCGGCGCTCATCATCGGTCTGTCGCTGCTGAACCAGGTCATCGGCGTGCCCATGCCGCGCAGCGACTTCTACCTGGCCGACCTCTGGGGCGTCATCTCGCAGCTCCCGGAAACGCATCTGCCCACCCTGGCCTTCGCGGCCGGCGCCTGGGCCTTCATCTGGTGGCTGAGCCGGACCGCGCCGCGCCTGCCCGTGCTCCTGATCGCCGTGGCGGTGGCGACGGCGGTGAGCGCCTCCATCGGCTTCGAGCGCCGGATCGAGGTGCCGGCCACCGCCATCATGGACCGGGATACCGCAACGCTCATCCAGGACTACCAGCAGGCGGCAAAGAATATCCAGGAGCTCAACGCGGCGGTGGCCGCCAGGAGCGCCGAGCTCAAGGCGCTGCGGGACGCGGGCGGCGAGGACCTCAAGGAAACGCATTTCATGCGCATGGAGAGTGAAATCAAGCTGCTGCGCACGGAAACCAAACTCCTCCGGCGCGACAACGACCAGCGGCGGGTGCGGCTCCATGCCGCTGCGCTCGCTGGCGTCGAGTCTGGCGGGGTGATGCGCTTTTATCCCACCGACAGGCTGCCGGCCGGCGTGGAGACCGACGGCCGCAAGTGGCGCTTCGCCGGCGTGCGGGATGGCAAGGTCGTGCTGTCTGCCGGCGGCGTCGTGGTGGGCGAGATTCCCCGCGGCCTGCCGACCTTCCATGCCCCCGCGTTCCGCTGGGATGCAATCATTCCGCTCCTACCCGCGGCCCTGGTGATGGCCCTGATCGGTCTCATGGAAGCCGTATCCATTTCCAAAGCCATCTCCGCCAAGACGCGCCAGCGCGTCGACGTGAACAAGGAGCTGGTGGGCCAGGGATTGGCAAACATCGCCGGCAGCTTCTTCGGCGCCTACACGGTCAGCGGCTCCTTCTCGCGCTCCGCGGTGGCCGCGCGCGCCGGCGCCCGCACCGGCCTCTTCGCCATCGTCAGCGCCATGGCCGTCGTCCTGGTGCTGCTCTTCCTCACGCCGCTGCTCTATCACCTGCCGCAGGCGGTGCTGGCCGTCATCGTCATGATGGCGGTCTTCGGCCTGATTCGCGTGCGGCCGCTGATCCACGCCTGGCACGTGGAGCGCAGCGGCGCGGTCATCGGCATCGTGACCTTCGCGGCCACCCTGTTCATGGCGCCGTCCATGGCCAGCGGCATCCTGATCGGCGTCCTGCTGACGGCCATCGCCTTCCTCGTCAAGACCATGAAGCCGCGCGCCGAGATTCTGGGGGTGCGCCCGGACGGCGTATTCGCCGGCCTGGACACCCACGGCCTCGTGCCCGTGAGCGAGCGTGTAGTGCCCATCCGCTTCGACGGCTCCCTGATCTTCGCCAATGTCGCCTATTTCGAGGATATCATCCTGGAGGCGCGGGCTCGCTTCCCCAAGGCCGACACCCTGCTGATCGTCGGCAGCGGCATCAACCGCATCGACGCCTCGGGCGAGGAAAAGATCCGCGACATTGCCCAGGTGCTGCGCGAAGCCGGCGTCACGCTCGCCTTCAGCGGCCTCAAGAAACAGGTCCGCGACGCCTTCGAGGCCGGCGGCTTGGCGGCGTTCCTGGGTGCGGAAAACCTGTACGACTCCAAGGAACAGGCCCTGAGCGCGCTGCTCGGGCGGGAGCTTCGGGAAGCGCCGATGGCCGATGAATCGCTGCCGGACGGCCGGGCGGTGAGCCAGTAGGGCGGGTACACGGCCGGCGGGCGATTTGGCCGGCCGTCAGTTCGCAATTCTCCCAAGGCGCCATAAGCGCCGGGCGTGGCGCCGCGCATCAAGCACGCCAGCCCAGGGGCGCGGCTTGTTGCGCTCTACCAAACGATGCGTCATGGACGCTCCCACGGTTCCACTTTACCAGCACAGACTTTGAACAAGGGATGCGCCTCCGGCGCCGCCGTTGCTCGCCACTTCTGATAAAGCGCGGGATTGCGCACCTTCAGCTTGGCCATGAGGTGCGCCCACTCGTATTCCATCTGGCCGGACGTAACCGTAAGGATGGCCTGTTCTCCTGCTGCCTGGATCTTGCTCTTGTCGAAGGAATAGCCGCGGGCCTCGGCTTCTGCATGAACGGCCTGGAGGTACAGCGAGATCGCCGCGAGTGGTGCTGCGTGCCGCTTGAAGCGGTCGAGCTGTGGATGGTGGCGGTAGCCGCGCGTTTCCCCGCGCAGTACGGCCTGCGCCAGGAGCGCTTCCCGCCACAGCGCCATGAGACCTTGCGGATCGAGATATTTGGGATGCAATGACCAAAGCCGCATGTTCTAGCCCAACGTCTGAATTCACCGGCTGCGCAGCTTTCGCGCAGGTCCGGTGGAATGATGGGTTGGCAGCGTAGGTTGGGCTGAGCGCCGCGAAGCCCAACGCTTCCTTCGGCTTATTCCCCAAATTCGCCGTTGGGCGAGCCTGTCCACACCGCATCACCCCAATCCGGCGCGTATACGCCCTGCGCCACGAAGCGCCGGAAAGTCGACCAGGGCCAATCCCCCGCCCGCTGCGCCAGCCCATGCTTCACCGGATTGTAATGGATGTAATTGCAATGTCGCGCAAAATCCGCCTCATCGCGAATCCGGTGCTCCCAATAGCGCCGCTGCCACACCGCCTGCTCCCGCTTGCGGGTGCGCGCGGCATCAGGCGGCGTTTTGAAATCCGGCGGGCAATGGCGGGTGAAATGGCCTTTGATCAGGTTCCAGCGCGTCGGGAAATCGTGATCACCCGGCGGCAGGGTCCAGAGGCAGTGCAGATGCTCCGGCAGCAGCGACATCACCCCAATTTGAGTAGCGGTGTAGTTTAGAGTCCGTTCGCCAGTGTAGTCGATTTCTCGGCCAGGTGTTTTGCATAGGCGGCGGGTGTCCGTCCGCCCAAGGCCTTCTTCGGCCGCTCCTCGTTGTATTCCTGTCGCCAGGCCTCGATGAGCACCTTGGCGTGTTCAAGGGTCAGGAACCAGTGTTCGTTCAGGCACTCATCCCGGAATCTGCCGTTGAACGACTCGATGTAGGCGTTCTGGTTGGGCTTGCCCGGCTCGATCAGTCGTAGCGCCACCTGATGGGCCTGCGCCCAGGCCAGCATGGCGCGGCCACAGAACTCCTTGCCGTTGTCGGTCCGGATCACCTGCGCCAGACCACGCGTTGCCGCCAGCCGATCGAGGATGCGGGTCAATTGCTGGCCGCTGATCGCCCGTTCCGGCACGATGGCCACCGACTCGTGCGTGGCATCATCGACGATGGTCAGGCACTTGATGACGCGCCCATCGGCGCTGCGGTCAAACACGCAGTCCATGGACCAGACCTGATTGGCCGTCGCGGGCCGCACCAGCGGCTGCCGCTCACCCACGGACCCTTTCTTGCGCTTGCGCCGGCGTACCTGCAGATGGGCTTGGGTATAGAGTCGCTCCACGCGCTTGTGATTGACCATCTGACCCTCCTGGCGCCGTTTCAGGTAGATCATCCCCGTCCCGTAGCGCCGATGGCGGTGGGCCAGGGCCTGAATCCGCTCCCGCAGGGCCGCGTTCTGATCGGGCGCTGGCCGGTATCGCAAGCTCGCGGCGCTCATGCCTATCACCCTCAAGGCGCGGCGCTCGGTCAAGCCCCGCTCCTTCATCCAGCGCACCAACTCGCGACGAGCCGGTGCGCCTACCACTTTTTTCGCAAGGCCTCGCGGGTCACCGCCTGTTCCAGCAGTGACTCCGCCAGCAGCTTCTTCAGCCGCGCATTCTCGGCTTCCAGGGCCTTGCGCCGCTTGGCTTCCGAGACCTCCAGCCCACCGAACTTGCTGCGCCAAAGATACAAGCTCGCCTCCGAGAAGCCGTGCTTGCGGCATAGATCCTTCACCGCCATGCCGGCATCCGCCTCCCGCAGAAAACCAATGATCTGCTCTTCCGAAAATCGCTTCTTCATGTCCAATCTCCTTCGGTTAGAGAATTGGACTCCAAAGCGACCCGCTACTCAATCCAGGGGGGACGTCGGCAGGACCAGCGCATCGAGTTGGAAGGGGTGCGCGCGCCTGACCGCCTGCATGGCGCCCTTCAGCAGGTCCACGCTCTCCGGCAGGCACAGAATCGGCCGGCGGTGCTGCGTCACCACGGTAAAGAAATACGTCGCGCCGGGCGTGTTGGAGCGCCGATAACGCATGGGCGGGCGGTTGCCTTCTCATTGGAGATCTACGACGATTCTGTCGCTTGGGCTGCATGAAGTAAAGCCCAACGGCCGATGTTTGAGAGAGGGGGCTAGGCCGCTTGAGGGGGCTGTTGGGCTTCGCGGCGCTCAGCCCAACCTACGCTTACTGCCCTCGCCCGCATGATCCGATGCAAGTTATACAGCGCAATGCAAGACATGACCCCATTCCCTCTGTGACTCCACTGTTTATCTGCGGGACGGGTTAAGTAGATTGTGGCGTCTGAGTGGCGCGCTGTGGAGCGGACCCAGGCGGGGTATACAGCTTGGACTGCGCCGCGCTGACGCGTGTGTAACGGGATTAGCATTGAGTCGGAACGGGCGACTTGAGGCCCAGGCGTATATGAGTGGCACGAAACAGCCCGCCGGATGGCGGGCTAGTCTATGCTGGCACTTGGTACATGGGGAACATGACCTGCGGAAGTCTCATCCGAGCACACATGCTTTGCGCGTACTCACGCCAGTAGGGCCACATATGGAAGCCGGCGTTTTTTTTGGCGAATGCCTCAAACGCTTCGTGAGGCAGGTCGGGACAAAGAATTTGATAGTCCGCAACAAACTCAGCGGAGATAATAGCTCTAATGTACTTCTCGGCAGGTTCCTTCTCGCCATCGCCGGCTGATTCAAAAGCGGGATCAATAAATCGCATGCCTGCCTCAAGCACGACCCGCAGCATTTTCAGGGTATCTTCGCCGGAACTTGGCCCAACGTCCAAGGTCTCGAACGCCTTCGGCCTAAATTTGAACTGAACTAGCAACTCCTGCTGGGCGAGCAGTGGATCAAAATCGCCAACCAGCTCTACCGCAGTGTTCCGCAAGTATACGTCCTGAATGGCCAAACACTTGATAGCCTGCTGAAGCGGGTCCGTGGTGCTCATATCAAGCGGCTTTGGCGGGCGACGACCACTCTTCGCCATCGTTCATGTGAGTAGGGATGCCGAGCCTCGGGACTGACGTGATATGCTGCCAACTTTTCCAGAGATCGTGGTCTTCGTCATCCGTCTTGCACAGCCTGACCTTGACTTTGAGGTTCAAGGCAAAAGCAATGTCCGACAGCGTTCTCAGCGTCAGGTTGCGTGTGCCGTTGAGCAGTTGCGTCACGTTAGGTTTGCTGGTGCCCAAGGCTTCAGCGAGTTGGGTCTTGCTTACCCCCAATTCTTCCATAGCTGCCCAGATTCTTTCCGTGACACCTAGAATCAATTCTTCCTGCTTGACTAGGCGCTCATGCTCTGGAGATTCCTGGAGCCACTGATCAAAAATGTCTGCCATCCTATCTCTCCTCTTTCTCCCAGTTGCGACGCACCAAGTCTTCATCGGCTCTTTTCAGCTTGTCGTAATTCTTGAATACGAAGTGGCTGATGAAGAATACGTGCCTATGTCGACTAGAAAACCACCCATAGGCACGTAGTCCCTGAGTGGTTTTGATTGCAAAGAAGTTGCCGCCGTCTGGCAAGGCTCCTTCCGTGTTGAAGTGTTCCGGCTTCCGCATCTGCTCCCCATCAGCCAAGAGATTGCGCCGGGCCACGAACTGAGCGATGCAGCGATCTTTTAGGTGCGCCGGTATGTGCCTGAGCGCTTCTTGCAGGCTTGCTTCCGCTCCATCGCAATACCGGATGGTCAGCCTGTTGCCGACATGCTCACCTGACCTGAGACGGATCGTGTAGCCATTTGGCTGGTGAGTTCTCTACCCTTAACAGGCAAGGAGAGCTCCATGAAGAAGCGATTCACCGACGAGCAGATCATCGGCATCCTGCGCGAGGCCGAGGTCGGCGCCATGTCGATCAAGGCCCTGTGCAAGAAGCACAACCTGACCGAGCAGACCTTTTTCCGCTGGCGCAACAAGTTCGGAGGCTTGGACGTGCCCGACGCCCGGCGGCTCAAGGACCTCGAGTCCGAGAACGCCCGGCTCAAGCGGCTGGTGGCCGAGCAGATGCTGGTCATCGACGGGATGAAGGAGATCGTCCGAAAAAAATGATGACCCCGTCGGAACGACGCGACACGGTCCAGGTGCTGGTCCGTCGGGGTATCTCGCAGCGAAAGGCCCTTCGTTACTTGGGCCTGAGCCGCCGCATCGCCAGCTACGCCCCGCGCCAGGCCGCCAAGGACCAGGCGGTGGCCGAGCGGCTGCTGGCCGCGTCGCCGAAGGTGCCGCGGTTCGGGTATCGCCGCATGGCGGCCTGGTTGGACCTGGGCGAGGCCCGGGTGCGGCGCCTGTGGCGCCAGCTGGGTTTGAACATTCCCCGCCGCCGGCCGCGCCGCCGCCGTTCCGGCAACGACATCCGCCTGCCGGGCGCGGTTCGCCCGAATGCGGTCTGGAGTTACGACTTCGTCCACGACCAGATGGTCGACGGACGCGCCTTGAAGATGCTGTGCGTGATCGACGAATACACCCGGGAGTGCCTGGCGATCGAAGTCGGGGCAAGCCTGCGGGCGCAAGACGTGATCCTGACCCTGTCGCGACTGATGCGGATCTACGGCAAACCGGCCTTTGTCCGCTCCGACAACGGCGCCGAGTTCACCGCGGCCAAGGTGATGCGCTGGCTGCGCGACGCGGCGATCGGCCCGGCCTTCATCGCGCCGGGTAGCCCCTGGCAGAACGGGTTCGTCGAGAGCTTCAACGGCAAGCTTCGGGACGAGCTGCTGAACCGGGAATGGTTCCGCAGCCGCGCCGAAGCGAAGGTGCTGATCGAACGTTGGCGGCAGTTCTACAACGAGCAGCGGCCGCACAGTGCCCATGGCTACAAGCCCCCGGCGACCGTTCGCCGGAACTGGTCGGAACCCGATACCATCCACCCCGGACTCACTGCCTGATTGGCTACAAGTTCCATACTCAGGTCACACCCATTTACAGTCTGCCTAGTGGTTAATATAGAGGTTAACTGATCATTTTTCAATGGCCGCTCGTCCGCCTTAAGTCCCTATAGCATCTTCCAGGCCATTATAAACCAACAGGGGCCGCGGAGTATGCCAAAGCTCGGCCACCTGCCATTGCCCGTAACATGCCACTCACGCCGGCCATTGCCCGGGCGCGCGAGGCCGCGAATGATAGTTTTGTAGCGCGCCTGAAACGTTGGGTTTCTCCATCCCTGCCGGATTAGGTGTCATATGGCGTTGCGTACTAGATTGCAAGTCCATTCAATCCCAGCTCAACGCCCCCCCCGTCTGATACTCCGTCACCCGCGTCTCGAAGAAATTCTTCTCCTTCTTCAAGTCCATCATCTCGCTCATCCACGGGAAGGGGTTGCTGACGCCCGGGTACTGGGCCGGGAGGCCGAGTTGCTGGAGGCGGCGGTTGGCGATGAAGCGGACGTAGTCGTGGAACATCTGGGCGTTGAGGCCCAGCACGCCGCGGGGCATGGTGTCCACCGCATAGCGGTACTCAAGCTCGACGCCGGTCTTGAAGAGCTCGATGATCTCGGCCTGGAACTCGGGGGTCCAGAGCTGGGGGTTTTCGAGCTTGATGGTGTTGGCCAGGTCGATGCCGAAATTGCAGTGCATGGACTCGTCGCGGAGGATGTACTGGTACTGCTCGGCGGCACCGGTCATCTTGTTTTGCCGGCCCAGGGCCAGGATCTGCGTGAAGCCGACGTAGAAGAAGAGGCCTTCCATGATGCCGGCGAAGACGATGATGGACTTGAGGAGCTCCTGGTCGGCTTCGAAGGTGCCGGTCTTGAAGTCGGGGTTGGTGAGGGTGTCGATGAAGGGGATGAGGAACTCGTCCTTGTCCCGGATCGAGGGCACTTCGTGGTACATGTTGAAGATCTCGCCTTCATCCAGGCCCAGGCTCTCGACGATGTACTGGTAGGCGTGGGTGTGGATGGCTTCCTCGAAAGCCTGGCGCAGCAGGTACTGGCGGCATTCGGGGGCGGTGATGTGGCGGTAGGTGCCGAGCACGATGTTGTTGGCGGCGAGGCTGTCGGCGGTGACGAAGAAGCCGAGGTTGCGCTTGACGATGCGGCGCTCGTCCTCGGTCAGGCCGCGCGGGTCCTTCCACAGGGCGATGTCGCGGGACATCTGGATTTCCTGGGGCATCCAGTGGTTGGCGCAGCCGGCCAGGTACTTGTCCCAGGCCCATTGGTACTTGAAGGGCACGAGCTGGTTGACGTCGGCGTGGCCGTTGATGATGCGCTTGTCGTCCACGTTGATGCGGCGGTCGCTCTCGGCGCGCACGCTGACGCTGGCCAGCGGGGCGGCGGGCGCGAACTCGGACACCGGCTCGGGCACGGCCGGATCGGCGTAGGCCGGGGCGGCGGCGCGCTTGGGGCTGGGGATGACGTCGTCGAAGCTCAGCATTTTTCCTCTCCTTGATTCTGTTCTTTATGGGGCCCCTGGCCCTCTCCGGCGGGAGAGGGGTAGGCGGCCGATCGCGGGCGAGCCCGCTCCTACATTTCTCGTTGCGCGGCGCTTACTGGCAGGCCTCGCAGTCCGGGTCCAGGATCGAGCAGACCTTGGGCGCGGGCTCGGCCGGGGCGGCCTGCACCGCATTCAGGGTCGAGGCGTTGACCGTGGACTTCTCGGCGGCGGTGGCGCCCAGGGAGCGCAGGTAGTAGGTGGTCTTCAGGCCGCGCAGCCAGGCGAGCTGGTAGGTCTCGTCCAGCTTCTTGCCGGAAGGCTGAGCGAAGTAGAGGTTGAGGCTCTGGGCCTGGTCGATCCACTTCTGCCGGCGCGCCGCCGCCTCGATCAGCCACTTGGGGTCCACCTCGAAGGCGGTGGCGTAGAGGGGCTTCAAATCGGCCGGGATGCGGTCGATGGGCATGACCGAGCCGTCGAAGTACTTGAGGTCGTGCACCATGACCTCGTCCCACAGGCCGCGCGCCTTCAGGTCCTCCACCAGGTAGTCGTTGAGCACCGTGAACTCGCCCGAGAGGTTCGATTTCACGTAGAGGTTCTGGTAGGTGGGCTCGATGCTCTGGCTCACGCCGACGATGTTGGAGATGGTGGCCGTGGGCGCGATGGCCAGGCAGTTGCTGTTGCGCATGCCGTAGGCCTTGATGTGCTCGCGTACCTGGCTCCAGTCGAGGCGGCTGGAGCGGTCGATCTCCAGGTAGTCGCCGCGCGCCCGGGCCAGCAGCTCGATGCTGTCCTGGGGCAGGATGCCCTGGCTCCACAGGGAGCCCTGGTAGCTGGCGTAGGCGCCGCGCTCGCGGGCCAGCTCGCTGGAGCCGAGGATGGCGTAGTAGCTCACGGCCTCCTGGCTGTAGTCGGCGAACTCCACCGCCTCGTCGGAGGCGTAGGGAATGCGCAGCTTCAGGAGGGCGTCCTGGAAGCCCATGATGCCGAGGCCCACCGGCCGGTGCTTGAGGTTGCTGTTGCGCGCCTTGTTGATGGCGTAGTAGTTGATGTCGATGACGTTGTCGAGCATGCGCATGGCCACCCGGCAGGTGCGCGCCAGCTTGTCCAGGTTGATGCCGTCCTCGTCCACGTGGGCGACCAGGTTGATGGAGCCCAGGTTGCAGACCGCCGTCTCCTTGTCGGAGGTGTTCAGGGTGATCTCCGTGCACAGGTTGGAGCTGTGCACCACGCCGGCGTGCTGCTGCGGGCTTCTGAGGTTGCAGGGATCCTTGAAGGTGATCCAGGGGTGGCCGGTCTCGAAGAGCATGGTCAGCATCTTGCGCCACAGGCCCACGGCGGAGACGCGCTTGAAGCGCTTGATCAGGCCCTCGTCGGCCATGCGCTCGTAGCGCTCGTAGGCTTCGCGGAAGGCCGGGCCGTAGAGGTCGTGCAGCTCGGGCACCTCGTTGGGGGTGAAGAGGGTCCACTCGCCGTTCTGCATGACCCGCTCCATGAAGAGGTCGGGGATCCAGTTGGCGGTGTTCATGTCGTGGGTGCGGCGGCGGTCGTCGCCGGTGTTCTTGCGCAGCTCCAGGAATTCCTCGATGTCCAGGTGCCAGGTCTCCAGGTAGGCGCAGACCGCGCCCTTGCGCTTGCCGCCCTGGTTCACGGCCACGGCGGTGTCGTTGACCACCTTGAGGAAGGGCACGACGCCCTGGCTCTTGCCGTTGGTGCCTTTGATGTAGGCGCCGAGGGCGCGCACCGGGGTCCAGTCGTTGCCGAGACCGCCGCTGAACTTGGACAGCAGGGCGTTTTCCTTGATGGCGTCGTAGATGCCGTCCAGGTCATCCGAGACCGTGGTCAGGAAGCAGGAGGAAAGCTGCGGGCGCAGGGTGCCGGCGTTGAAGAGGGTCGGCGTGGAGCTGACGAAGTCGAAGCTCGACAGCACCTCGTAGAACTCGATGGCGCGCGCCTCGCGGTCGATTTCGTTGACCGCCAGGCCCATGGCGACGCGCATCCAGAAGGCCTGGGGCAGCTCGATGCGGCGCTCGTCCTTGTGGATGAAGTAGCGGTCGTAGAGGATCTGCAGGCCGAGATACTGGAAATTGAGGTCACGCTCGGGCTTGAGGGCGGCGCCCAGCACGTCCAGGTCGAACTGGCCGAGCTTGGGGTCGATCAGTTCGTATTCGATGCCGGCCTTGATGTAGTCGGCGAAGTACTCGGGGTAGCGCGCGGTCATCTCGGCGTGGGTGACGGCCTCGCCCAGCACCTCGCGGCGGATGTGGTCCAGCAGCAGGCGGGCGGTGGCGTAGGCGTAGGCCGGGTCGCGCTCGATCAGGGTGCGGGCGGAGAGGATGGCGGACTTGAAGACCTCCTCCTCGGGCACGCCGTCGTAGAGGTTGCGCAGGGTGGCGTCGAGGATGGTGCTCACGGACACGGCGTCGCCGAGATTGGCGCAGGCTTCCTCCACCACGGTGCGCAGGCGCGCCTGGTCCAGCGGCACCTGCTGGCCGTTGGGCAGGACCATGCGCAGGACGGGGGCCTCGCTGGGCTGCAGCTTGGCCGCCTCGGCGCGCTCGCGGGCGCGGGCCTCGCGATAGAGCACGTAGGCGCGCGCCACTTCGTGCTCGCCGCCGCGCATCAGCGCCAGCTCCACCTGGTCCTGGATGTCCTCGATGTGCACGGTGCCGCCGCCGGGCTGGCGGCGCAGCAGGGCCTGCACCACCTGCTCGGTGAGCCGGGCCACCACGTCGCGCACGCGCGCGCTGGCCGCGCCGGTGCCGCCCTCGACGGCGAGGAACGCCTTGGTCATGGCCACGGCGATCTTGTTCGGCTCGAAGGCCACGACGCCGCCGTTGCGGCGGATCACCTTGTAGTTGGCGTAGGCGGCGGTATCGGCGGGGGTGTCCTGGAACGGCATGGCGCTGCTGGGTCGGCTCATTATTGTATCCTCCTGGGGTGTTTCCGTTGCGAAGCAGTGTAGCAGATCTTGACCGTTAGAGTAATAGATATAGGGGAAAGTTTTGTCAAGGCATACTACATATTGTGGATATCGCGGTGGATGCATGGTGGAATAGCGGTGGGCGAAGCGTGCACATCCGGTGGATAAGTCGGAAAAAAGCAGGCGCGATCCGCGCTTAGAAAACTTGGTGAAAACCCCGGCGAAAGACGGAAGCGCGGCGGTGATGCCGGGGGGCGTTGCGCGCATAATAGGGGAGAGTCACGGCTTGGCTGGGAGGAGAGAATGGCCTTCGAACTCTTGGTGATCGTGCTGCTGATCCTCTTGAACGGCGTGCTGGCCATGTCCGAGATCGCCCTGGTGTCGGCGCGCAAGGTGCGGCTCCAGCACTGGGCCGAGGCGGGCAGCGAACAGGCCCGTGCCGCCCTGGCGTTGGCCGAGGAGCCGACCCGCTTTCTTTCCACCATCCAGGTGGGCATCACGCTGGTGGGCATCCTGGCCGGGGCCTTCGGCGGCGCCACCATCGCCGAGCGCCTGGCGGTCTACCTGGCGATCTTCCCGGCGCTGGCGCCCTACAGCCAAGGCATCAGCCTGGCACTGGTGGTGGCCGTCATCACCTATCTGACCCTGATCCTGGGCGAGCTGGTGCCCAAGCGCCTGGGGCTCAACAATCCCGAGCGCATCGCCGCGGCGGTGGCCCGGCCCATGCGCGCGCTGTCCGCCGCGGTCCATCCGGTGGTGCGCTTCCTGAGCCTGTCTACCGATTTCGTGTTCCGGCTCCTGCGCGTCAAGCAGCCGACCGAGCCGAGCGTGACCGAGGAGGAGGTGCGCATCATGGTCGAGCAGGGTGCGCGCATGGGCATCTTCGAGGAGATGGAGCGGGAGCTGGTGGAGGGCGTGTTCCGTCTGGGCGGCCGGCGGGTGAGCGCGCTGATGACGCCGCGGCCGGACTTGGTGTGGCTGGACGTGCAGGATGCGCCCGAGCTGAGCCGCCGCGAGATCGCCCGCACCCTGCACTCCCATTATCCGGTGGGCGACGGCAGCCTGGACCAACTGCTCGGCGTGGTGCGCGCCCGCGACCTGCTGGCCCAGTGCATGGAGGGCCGGGCCTTCGACCTGCGCCAGGCGCTGCAGCACCCGTTCTTCATCCCCGAGACCACGCTCGCCGTCAACGCCTTCGAGCTCTTTAAGCAATCGGGCGTGGACGCGGCCCTGATCGTGGACGAGTACGGCGAGATCCAGGGCATGCTCACCCTGAACGGCATCCTGGAATCCATCGTCGGCAGCGTGCCGCTCAGCCGCGACCTGGGCGAGGCGCAGGCGGTGCAGCGCGAGGACGGCTCTTGGCTCTTGGACGGCATGCTGCTGATGGACGACTTCGAGGCCATCTTCCGTACCCGCAAGCTGGCCGAGGGCGGCTTCCAGACCCTGGGCGGCTTCGTCATGAGCCAGCTGGGCCGCGTGCCCCAGGTGGGCCAGCATTTCACCTGGGAGGGACTGCGCTTCGAGGTGGTGGACATGGACGATCACCGGGTGGACAAGGTGCTGGTGACGCCGCCGCGGGAGGAAGGGACGGGGTAGGCGGGGGCTGCGTTTTGAGGGTTGGGGCGGGCTGGCTCGCGATTCAGTGGCGATCCACTGTGCCGATCGGCAAGTCTTCGGGCGCAACCCGCTCCGCTCCTGCATCCGTTGGGCTTGGCGGTACTCAGCCCAAGCTACAAACTGCAACACCCATCGGCCCTCGCAAGCCCATCCTGCTGGCCTCAGCCCACATCAAGGCGCGTGTGCCTCCAAGCTCTGCAGTGCTTCCTCCAGGGCGCGGATCTTGTCCTCCAGCGCGCGCAGGGTGGCGAGGAGTTCGTTTATGGCCGCGGGCTCGGTGGAACTGAGCTTGGTGATGGCGATGTTGATGGTGCCCTTCTGGATGTTGAGGAAATGGCCGATGGCGTAGTTGCTTTCCAGATCGCGCAGGACCCGCTGCATGACGTCGCCGGAGATCCACTGTACCACCTCGGGACGGGTGTGGATGACCACGCCGGCCAGATGGACGCCGTCGCTGGCCCGTTTGGGCAGCCAGGAGACCCGCTTGGTCTGCATCCTGCCGGCGGCATCGCGGATGGCGATATCGACTTCCATCTCACTCCCTGGGGGCGTCTTGGCGCCTGCCTCGATATGAGTTCTTCTGTGCCCGCTCCGGCAGCCGTCCCGGTGCGGGCGGGCCATCCGTGTTTTAACGGCACTTTCCCGGCATTCCGGAGGGTTCCCGGTCAGGGGCATGCCTGCGGTGCGGTCGGCGGGCTGCATGCACCGGATAGTCTAAGCAATAAGGGCGGCGACTCCAAGCGCCGCGGCGGGACGCGGCCCTTGGCGCCTTGCCGCTCCGGCGGCCCTGTGCTTAACTGGACCCGGTCAGGCGCCCGCAAGGCGCCTTTCCGTGTGCCGTTCACAAGGGGAGTGCCTTGCTGCCTGCGTTGATCTGGACCCTCTTTGCCACGGCCGTGCTGGTCGTCGGCATGGCCGGCTACACGCTGTCCCGCTACGGCGATGTGATCGCTGAGAAGACAGGCCTGAGCGGCACCTGGATCGGCTTCGTGCTCCTGGCCACCGTCACCTCCCTGCCGGAGCTGATCACGGGAGTTAGCGCGGTGGCGCTGGCGCGGGCACCGAACATTGCTTTGGGCAATGTGCTGGGCGCCTGCGTTTTCAATTTGGCGCTGATCGTGCTCCTGGATTTCCTCCAGCGCGGAGAGTCCGTTTATACCCGGGCTAGCCGGGGGCACGTCCTGTCTGCGGGCTTCGGTGTCATCCTCATCGGCTTCATCGGCTTCAACCTGCTGCTGGCCGGCAGCGGCGCAGTCTGGGCGATTGGGCATGTGGGCTTCTACTCGCCGGCGATCTTGATCATTTATCTGGTGGCAATGCGCACGGTGTACCGCTACGAGCGCCAGCAGATGGCCGCCTTTTCCTCCGAGGTGGCCGAGCGCTACCCGCATCTGACGATGGCGCAGGCCACCCGCCGCTACGCATTTGCTGCCCTCCTGGTGATCGGCGTCGGTGCCGGCCTGCCCTTTCTGGGCGAGGCTATGGCCACGGCCATGGGTTGGCATCGCACCTTCGTGGGTACCTTCTTCATCGCTCTGGCTACCACGACCCCCGAGCTGGCGGTGACGGTCGCCGCATTGCGCCTGGGTGCGCTGGACATGGCCATCGGCAACCTGTTCGGCAGCATCCTGTTCAATCTCGTCATCGTGGCCGTCGATGACGTGTTTTTCCTGCAGGGTCCCCTGCTGTCCCTTGTGTCGCCGATACACGCCGTGTCCGTGCTGTCGGCCATGATGATGATGGGCGTGGCCATCGTCGGCCTGCTCTACCCCGCGAGCCCGCGTTTTCTCAAGAACGTGGGCTGGGCCAGTCTCTTTCTCCTCTCTTTGTATCTGTTGAACGCTTATGTCCTTTACCTCTACGGCGAATAAGCGGGCGGAAGATGTCACGGGCGCGGCGGTCGAGTCCTGGCATCTGCTGGATGCCGGGGCGGTTGCGGCGCGCCTGCAGACCGATCCCGCGCGCGGCCTGAACGCCGCCGAGGCGGCGCGGCGGCTGGAGGCGACCGGCCCCAACGAAATCGAGGAGCAGCGGCGACGCGGGCCGGCGCGCATCTTCCTGGCCCAGTTCGCTGATTTCATGATCCTGGTGCTGATCGCCGCCGCCGTCATCTCCGGCATCGTGGGCGAGCCCCAGGACACCATCGCGGTGGTGGTCATCGTGGTGCTCAACGCCGTCATCGGCTTCGTGCAGGAGTACCGGGCGGAGCGGGCGGTGGCGGCCCTGCGGCAAATGGCGGCGCCGGCGGCGCGGGTGCGGCGCGGCGGGCAGGTGCTGAGCGTGCCGGCGGCGGCGCTGGTGCCCGGCGATGTGGTGCTGCTGGAGGCCGGCGACGTGGTGCCGGCCGACCTGCGCCTCACCGAGGCGGCGCAGCTCAAGCTGGGCGAGGCGGCCCTGACCGGCGAGTCGCAGCCGGTGGAAAAGCATGTCGCGGCGCTCGCGGAGCGCGAGCTGCCCCTCGGCGATCGCCGCAACCTGGCCTACAAGGGCACGCTGGTGAGCTACGGGCGCGGGACGGGTCTGGTGGTGGCAACCGGCATGGCCACCGAGATCGGCCGCATCGCCGCCCTGCTGCATGGCGCGGAGGAGATCAAGACGCCGCTGCAAAAGCGCCTGGCCCGCTTCGGCCGGCGCCTGGCGCTGGTGGTGCTGGCCATCAGCGCCATTCTCTTCGCCGTCGGCCTCCTGCGCGGCGAGCCGCCGGTGCTGATGTTCATGACCGCCGTGAGTCTGGCGGTGGCGGCCATTCCCGAGGCGCTGCCGGCGGTGGTGACGGTGGCGCTGGCTCTGGGCGCGCGCAAGATGGTGCGCAAGCAGGCCCTGATCCGGCGCCTGCCGGCGGTGGAGACCCTGGGCTCGGTGACCTACATCTGCTCGGACAAGACCGGCACCCTGACCGAGAACCGCATGCGGGTGGAGGCCTTCCACGTGGACGGGCGGACGGTGCCGGCGGCCGCACCGGCGGGGGGCGGGCCCTGGCCCCTGCTGCTCCGCGCCCTGGCCCTGAACAACGACGCCGTGCGCGGGGAGGGTGGGGCGCTTTTGGGCGACCCGACCGAGCTGGCCCTCTTCGAAGCCGCCGCCCAAGCGGGCTATGACAAGGCCGTCCTGGAACGCGAGACACCGCGCGTCGCCGAGCTGCCCTTCGACTCGGAGCGCAGCCGCATGAGCACGCTGCATCCGGCGGACACAGGCATCATGGTTTACGTCAAGGGCGCCCCTGAGCGCGTGCTGCCGCGCTGCACGCAGGCGCTGACGGCGGACGGCGCCAGGCCCGTGGATGGAGCGGCGGTGCTGGCGGAGGCCGAGCGCCTGGCCGCCGACGGCCTGCGGGTGCTGGCGGTGGCGTACCGGACGCTGCCGGCGCGGCCCGCGACGCTCGACCCGGAGGCCGTGGAGACGGCGCTCACCTTCCTGGGGCTGGTGGGGCTCATGGATCCGCCGCGGCCGGAGGTGGCGGAGGCGGTGGCCTTGTGCCGGACCGCCGGCATCACGCCGGTGATGATCACCGGCGATCATCCGGCCACGGCGCGCGCCATCGCCCGGCGCCTGGGCATCGTCGCGGCGGACGATGACGACGGCGTCATCACCGGACCAATGCTGGCGCGCCTGCCGCTGGCCGACTTCGAGGCGCGCGTCGAGCATATCCGCGTCTACGCCCGCGTCAACCCCGAGCAGAAGATCAAGATCGTCCAGGCCCTGCAGGACCGCGGCGAGTTCGTGGCCATGACCGGCGACGGCGTCAACGACGCGCCTGCCCTGCGCGCCGCCGACATCGGCGTGGCCATGGGGCGCGGCGGCACTCAGGTGGCGCGCGAGGCGGCGCACATGGTGCTGCTGGACGACAACTTCGCCACCATCGTCAGCGCCGTGCGCGAGGGCCGGCGCATCTTCGACAACATCCGCAAGTTCATCAAGTACACCATGACCAGCAACTCGGGCGAGATCTGGACGCTTTTTCTCGCCCCCTTTCTGGGGCTGCCCATTCCGCTGCTGCCCATCCACATCCTGTGGATCAATCTCGTGACCGACGGCCTGCCGGGCCTGGCCCTGGCTGCGGAGCCGGAGGAGAAGGGCGTCATGCAGCGCCCGCCGCGCCCGCCGCAGGAGAGCATCTTCGCCCACGGCATGTGGCAGCACATGCTGTGGGTGGGCCTGCTCATGGGCGGCGTGACGCTGCTGACCCTGGCCTGGGCTTACCACCAGGGCTCCGAGAACTGGCAGAGCATGGCCTTCACCGTGCTGACCCTGTCGCAGATGGGACACGTGCTGGCCATCCGCTCGGAGCGCGAGTCCCTGTTCCGCCAGGGGCTGCTGTCCAACCGCTGGCTGCTGGGCGCGGTGCTGCTCACCTTCGTGCTGCAGATGGCCACCCTTTACGTGCCGGCCCTCAACCCCATCTTCAAGACCGCGCCGCTGAGCGCGGCGGAGCTGATCCTGTGCCTGGTGCTGTCGACTGTGGTCTTCTTCGCGGTGGAGGGAGAGAAGTGGCTGGTGCGCCGCGGGCTTTTGTACCGCAACGCCGATTGAGGGGCCGGGAGTCTTTGCGGGTTTTTTCGGACTAAGGTTATAGGAGGGCAGGCGCGCGGCCGCCGCGCCTGCCTGCGGCCCATCTCACCCGGGGACGTGCGTGAGCATCTACTACGAATTGACCGGTCTGCTCCTGCTCGCCGCGCTCGCGGGCGCCGTCGCCGTGCGCCTGCGCCAGCCCCTGCTGGTCGCCTTCATCGCCACCGGCATCATCGCCGGCCCGGCGGTGCTCGGCTGGGTGGTGACGAGCGACCCCATCGAGCTGCTGGCCGAATTGGGCATCACCGTCCTGCTCTTCGTGGTCGGCCTCAAGCTCGACCTGCGGCTGGTGCGCAATCTCGGGCCGGTGGCGCTGGCCACCGGGCTCGGGCAGATCGTCTTCACCACCGTGTTCGGCTTTGCGCTGGCCCTGGCCCTGGGCATGCCGCCCCTGACCGCGCTCTACGTGGCCGTGGCGCTCACCTTTTCCAGCACCATTATCATCGTCAAGCTGCTGTCCGACAAACGCGAGATCGACTCCCTGCATGGACGCATCGCCATGGGCTTTCTCATCGTGCAGGACATCGCCGTGGCCCTGGCCATGATGGTGCTGAGCGTGCTGGGGGCGGGCCTGGCGCCGGCGGCGGACAACGGGCTGCTGTGGCTGCCGCTGAAGCTGGCGGCGGTGGTGATCGGTATCCTGCTCCTGATGCGCTACGTGCTGCCCCGCGTCCTGCACCTGCTGGCGCGCTCGGGCGAGCTGCTGCTCATCGTCGCCGTGGCCTGGGGCGCGGTGCTGGCGACCCTCGGCGACATGCTCGGCTTCAGCAAGGAGGTGGGCGCGCTCCTGGCGGGCTTTTCGCTCGCCTCCACGCCCTATCGGGAGGCGATCAGCACGCGCCTGACCAGCCTGCGCGACTTTCTGCTGCTCTTTTTCTTCATCGAGCTGGGGGCGCAGCTGGACTTCGCCACCATCGGCGGCCAGGTGCCGGCGGCCGTGGCGCTGTCGCTCTTCGTGCTGATCGGCAATCCACTCATCGTCATGGCGATCATGGGCTACATGGGCTACCGCAGGCACACCGGCTTCCTGGCCGGCCTCACCGTCGCCCAGATCAGCGAGTTCTCCTTCGTCTTCATCGCCCTGGGCGTGAGCCTGGGGCAGGTGCTGCCCGAGGCGGTGGGGCTGGTGACCCTGGTGGGGCTCATCACCATCACCCTGTCCACCTACATGATCCTCTACTCCCATCATTTGTACCGCTGGCTCGACCCCTGGTTGGTCGTTTTCGAGCGGCGCCGGCCCCAACGCGAGGCGGAGGAGGGCGGCCACGTCCTGCCGGGCGAGCGGCCGGTGGACATCATCATTTACGGCCTCGGCCGCTACGGCTGGCTGCTGGCCGACGACCTGCAGAAGAAGGGCTTCCAGGTGCTGGGGGTGGACTTCGATCCGGAGCTGGTGCGCCGTTTCCGCCGCCTGGGCATCAACGTGCGCTTCGGCGACGCCGAGGACCCCGACTACCCGGAAACCCTGCCCCTGCATGAGGCGCGCTGGGTGGTCAGCACCCTGGCTTCCACCGAGGTGAATCTGGCCCTGCTGGAAGCGCTGCGGCGCTGGGGCTTCCAGGGCATGACGGTGCTGACCGCGCATACCGAAGCGGATGCACGGCGCCTGCGCGCGGCGGGGGCCGACCGGGTGCTGCTGCCGTTCCGGGACGCCGCCGCCTTCGCCGCGGAGATCGTGTCCAGCCAGGACGGCCTGGAGGGCGGCAAGGTGCCCGGCGACTATCTCTCCGACCACGGCTGAGGGCCGCGCATCGTCCTTGAGTCGTATTATGCTGCGGCCGTGGGCTGATTACCTTAATAGGCCCGCCGCGTGCCGCAACCGGGGCGGGCAGTGATCGCGGTATCCAGGAGGATCGGTCGCATGCAGGCCGCAGTGCAGGAATCCGAGACGCTGGTCCGGCCGATCCACACGGCGGTGCCGGGGCGCGCCCGCTACAAGGTCGCCGGACTGCAGCGCTCGGCGCCGCTGAAGCAGGTGGTTGAGGCCGGTTTGGCCGGCCGCCGGGGAGTGCGCTATGTGGCCGCCAGCGACCTGACCGGCAACGTGCTCGTCCTTTTCGATCCCAGCCGCCCGCTGGACGAGATCACCGCCATGCTGGCCGAGTTGCTGCGCGCGGCGACCCCGGCACCCGGCGCCGCTCCCGGTGGCCGCCGGCTGCGCCGGCTCATCGGCCACGGCGCCGCCCAGGCGGAGAAACCATGGCATGTCCTGGGAGCGGAGGTGGCGTTGGCGGCCCTGGACAGCGATCCGGGCCTGGGCCTCGGCAGTGCCCGCGCGGCGCAGCGCCTGCAGAAGTACGGACCCAACGTGCTGCCGGAGGCGGTGCCGCGTTCCGGCTTCAGCATCCTCGCCGGTCAGTTCAAATCCCTGCCGGTGGGTCTGCTGGCCGCCTCCGCCCTGGTGTCGGTGTTCACGGGTGGCCTGCTCGACGCCCTGGTGATCATGGGCGTGGTGCTCATCAACGGCGGCATCGGCTATGCGACCGAGAGCCAGGCGGAGAAGACCATCGCCGCCCTGAGCGGCGTCACCCGGCCCGTGGCCCGGGCGCGCCGCGACGGCCAAGCGCGGGACATCCCCGTCGACGAACTGGTGCCGGGCGACATCCTGGTGCTGGCTCCGGGCGCCTACGTGGGCGCCGACGCCCGCCTGATCGAGGCTCGGCAGTTGAGCGTGGACGAGTCCGCCCTGACCGGCGAGAGCCTGCCCGCCGCCAAGCGGGCCGGGCGCCTGAGCCGCGGCGACGTGCCGCTGGCCGACCGGGCGAACATGGTCTACATGGGCACCCTGGTCACCGGCGGCCAGGGTCTGGCGGTGGTGGTCGCCACCGGCCGCCATACCGAGATCGGGCGCATCCAGGCCCTGGTCGGCGAGGCACGGCCGCCGGCCACGCCCATGGAGCAGCAACTGGATGTCATGGGCAACCGCATGGTGCTGCTGGGCGCTGGCGTCTGTGGCCTGGTCTTCGGGCTGGGTCTGCTGCGCGGTTACGCTTTCCTGCCGATGCTGAAGACGGCCATTTCCCTGGCCGTGGCCGCCGTTCCCGAGGGCCTGCCCACCGTCGCCACCACCACCCTGGTGCTCGGCATCCGCCGGATGCGCGCCCACCAGGTCCTGATCCGCCATCTGGATGCCGTGGAGGCCCTGGGGGCGATGCAGGTCATCTGCCTGGACAAGACCGGCACCATCACCCTCAACCGCATGTCGGTGGTGGACATTCACACCGGCCTGCGAGACCTCGACGTCGCCGAGGGCGAACTCCTGCTCGACCGCGATCCAGTCGACCCCATCCTCAACGACGAGCTCATGCGCCTCATGCACGTGGCCGTCCTGTGCAACGAAAGCGAGGTCTGCCGCTTGGACGGCGGCTACGCGCTGCGCGGCTCGCCCACCGAGAACGCCCTGGTGCAGTTGGCGCTCGACGCCGGCGTGGACGTCCTGCGCCTGCGCCGAGATTTTCCCCGGCTGCACGTGGAATACCGCGCCGAGCACCGCAATTTCATGGGTACCGTCCATGCGCGCCAGGATGGGCGGCGCCTGGTCGCCGTCAAGGGCAGTCCGGCGGAAGTGCTGGCCATGTGCGGCTGCTACGTATGCGACGGCGAGCGCCGGTCCTTGAGCGAGGGCGCGCGTCAGGCCATCGAGATGGCAAACGAGCGCATGGCCGGCAATGCGCTGCGCGTGCTGGGCGTGGCCTACGCGGAAACGGACGCGGATGCGGTGGTCACCGAGGACCTGGTCTGGCTCGGCCTGGTGGGCATGGCCGACCCGCTGCGCCACGGCGTGCGCGAGCTCGTCGGCCGTTTCCACGACGCCGGCATCGACACGGTCATCATCACCGGCGACCAGAGCGCCACGGCCTACGCCATCGGCCGCAGCGTGGACCTGAGCCGGGGGGGCGAGCTGCAGATCCTCGACTCCAGCGCCCTCACCGCCCTCGCTCCGGAAGTGCTGAAGACCCTGGCGCCGCGGGTGCACGTCTTCGCCCGCGTCAGCCCGGCCCACAAGCTGCAGATCGTCCAGGCCCTGCAGGCCAGCGGCCGGGTGGTGGCCATGACCGGCGACGGCATCAACGACGGTCCCGCCCTCAAGGCCGCCGACATCGGCATCGCCATGGGCCACACCGGCACCGACGTGGCGCGCCGGGTGGCGGACGTGGTGTTGGAGGACGACAACCTGCAGACCATGATCGAGGCCGTCAGCCAGGGACGCACCATCTACGACAACATCCGCAAGTCCGTGCACTTCCTGCTGGCCACCAACCTGAGCGAGATCGTGGTCATGACCGGCGCGATCGCCGCCGGCATGGGCCAGCCCCTGAGCCCCATGCAGCTGCTGTGGATCAACCTGGTCACCGACATCTTCCCCGGGCTCGCCCTGAGTCTGGAGGCGCCGGAGCCCGACGTGCTGCGGCGCCCGCCGCGCGATCCGGCCGAGCCCTTCGTGCAGGGGGCGGATTTCAGGCGCATCGGCTTCGAGGCCGCCATGATCAGCGCCGGCACCCTGGGCGCCTACGGCTACGGCCTACACCGCTACGGCCCGGGGCCGCAGGCCGGCACCCTGGCCTTCATGAGCCTGACCCTGGCGCAATTTCTCCAGGCGATCAGCAACCGTTCGGAAAACCACAGTGTCTTCGACCACGAGCGGTTGCCGCCCAATCCCTCTCTGCGCCTGGCCGTGGGCGGTTCCTTCGCCGCCCAGCTTCTGGCCGCCCTGCTGCCGGGCCTGCGGCGTTTTTTGGGCATGGCGGCCATGCGGCCCGCCGATGCCTTGGTGATCGGCGGCGGGGCGCTGCTGCCTTTCCTCGTCAACGAGACCAGCAAGAGGCAGCGCCGCCGGCAGGGCGCTTCCCCCTCGAACCGAAGCGCGCCAGCACGCGCGGGGAGGCAGATCCCATGAAACAGGA
Source organism: Thermithiobacillus tepidarius DSM 3134 (assembly GCF_000423825.1). Lineage (NCBI taxonomy): Bacteria > Pseudomonadati > Pseudomonadota > Acidithiobacillia > Acidithiobacillales > Thermithiobacillaceae > Thermithiobacillus > Thermithiobacillus tepidarius. The sequence continues at coordinate 234,555 of NZ_AUIS01000003.1, read as the reverse complement.
TTTCATGTTCACCTCGGAATCGGTCACGGAAGGCCATCCCGACAAGCTCTGCGATCAGATCAGCGACGCCGTCGTCGACCGCTTCCTGCAGCAGGATCCCCAGGCGCGGGTGGTGGCGGAGTGCGCCGTGGCCACCGGCATCGTCTTCATCGCGGCGCGCTTCGACGCCCGCGCCGCCGTGGACATCCCCGGCGCGGCCCGCCAAGTCATCCAGCAGGTCGGCTATGAGCAGCCGGCGTTCAATGCCCGTACCTGCAGCATCATGACCAGCATCAACGAGCTGGGCGCCGGCCGCGACGGGCGCGTGGACGAGCGGGAGATGAGCGAGGCGGAGATCGAGCGGGTGCCGGCACATCATCAGGCCACGGTCTTCGGCTATGCCTGCAACCAGAGCGCGGCCCTGATGCCGCTGCCCATCTGGCTGGCCCACCAACTGGCGCGGCAGCTTGCCGCCGTGCGGCGGGACAAGCGCCTGGCTTACCTGGGGCCCGACGGCAAGAGCCAGGTGGGTGTCGAGTTCCGGGAACGCAAGCCGCACCGCATCCACAGCATCACCCTGATCGCCAGCCGGAACGGTGCGCCGCTGCCGCCGCCGGCCCGCTTGCGGGACGATCTGCTGGAGCTGGTGATCCGGCCCGTGTTCGCGCATGAGCCCATCCGGCTGGACGAGCGCACGCAGATCTGCATCAATCCGGAGGAGCCGTTCAGCAGCGGCGGCCCGGCGGTGCACGCGGGCCTGACCGGGCGCAAGAACGCCATCGACACCTATGGGGAGTATTCCCGGCACAGCGGGGCGGCGCTGAGCGGCAAGGACCCGACGCGCATCGACCGGATCGGCGCCTACGTCGCCCGCTACGCGGCCAAGAACGTGGTGGCCGCCGGCCTGGCCGAGGAATGCGAAGTGCTGCTCAGCTATTCCATCGGCCGTGCCCGCCCGGTCAGCGTCCAGGTGGACACCTTCGGCACCGGCCGGCTGCCCGACGAGGCCATCGGCGCGCGCGTGCAGGCGGCCTTCGATTTCCGCCCGGCCGGCATCATCCGCCAGTTCAATCTGAGAGAACTGCCCGCCCTCCGCCAGGGCGGCTTTTACCGCAAGCTTGCCGCCTATGGCCAGATGGGACGCATGGATCTCGACCTGCCGTGGGAAGCCACGGATCGAGCCTCCATGCTGGAGGCGGGCTGAGCACAAGGAGCGACTGCATGGACAACAGCTTGTACGACAGCGACAGCGAGCGGGATCAGCATTGGCACGCCATCGAGATGCTGGCGCAGGAGTGCGGCGTGCCGGCCGAGGAGGTGTGTTCCCTTTATGAAGCGGAGCTGGCCAAGCTCAAGCCGGGCGCCCACATCAAGGACTATCTGTCCATCCTGATCAGCCACAACGTCAAGGAGCACATCCGGGCCGTCCGGCACGGACACCGTTCCGGGTGACGCGGCCCCGCCCGGCTCAGAGCACGGCGGCGATCACCGCCATGGCGGCGCGCTCCACCGCCTTTTCCATCAGCCGGTCGAACACGGCCCTGCCCAGGGTCTCGGCCGCCTGGCCGACGGCGCGGTCCAGGGCGGCATTGCCGCCGGAGCGGGCGGCCGCCTTGACCGGCACGGGCAACGGCGCTTCCAGCAGGCCCTGCTGCTGCAGCGCCTGCAGGATGGCGCGGGCATCGAAGAGCTGATGGTCGTAGTGAATGGTGACGCTGCCGGTGGTGAGGTTCACGCACACGCTGCGGATGCCGTCCAGTTCCTCCAGAAAGCCCTTGAAGCCGCGGGCTGCATTGTCATTCTTCTTCAAGGCGCGGATCTTGATCCGCAGTCTGCCGGGGGTGTCGTGAATGTAATGCATCTGGGCCATCCTCCTGGCTCATCATCTCTGCCCATTATTTAAGCAGGGCAATGTTACAGTTTGATGACGCGGCGACGGGCCGTGCCGCGGCCACAGGGCGCCGCGGGCCGCCGTAGGAGCGAGCTTGCTCGCGATGATGCGCGGCCACACCCGAAGCGAACGGCCGCTAGATCAGCAGCAGGCTGACGATGGTGAAATAGACCAGCAGGCTGAGCACGTCCTGGATGATGGTGGCCACCGGGCCGCTGCCGAACGCCGGGTCCTTGCCGGCGCGCGACAGGAGCCAAGGCAGCAGCAGACCGATGGTGGTGGCGGCGGCGCCGGCCACCAGCACGCCCAAGGCCACGCTGACTGCCAGGCGCAGGTCGCCGAAGGCGAGCAGCACCGACGGGAAGATCAGCGCGCCCAGACCCAGGCCGATGAGCAGCCCGGTGCGCAGCTCGCCGCCCAGCAGGCGGCGCAGCGGCGCGTGGCTCAGGGACAGACCGCGCACGGCGATGGCCTCGGTCTGGGTGCCGATGGCGTCGGCCAGGTAGACGATGCCGGGCACGAAGAAGGCCACCGCCACGTAAGCTTCCAGCACGCGCTCGAAGCGGGACACCACCAGAGTGGCGATCATGCTGCCGAGGAGACCGACCAGGAGCCAGGGCAGGCGGTCGCGCGCGCGCCGCGCCGGCGGCGCCTCCATGGCGTTGCGCGCCTGGTCGTTTTCGCGGCGGATGCCCGCCAGCCGATGCAGGTCCTCCACGTGCTCGCGCCGCAGGATCTCGATCAGCGCCTGGGCCGGCACCACGCCCAGCAGCCGCCCGCCTTCGTCCACCACCGGCACCGCCGCCACCCGGTGGCGGATGGCCAGCACGGCGACCCGCTCCTGGTCCTCGTCGGGCCGCACGTGCGGCGGCCGGGCATCCATCGCCTCGCCCAGCGGGCGCTCCGCCGGCAGGACGAAAAGGTCGCGAAGGCGCACCAGGCCCTGCAGGCGGCCGTCCTCGTCCACCACATAGACCGCGTCCACCGCGTCGTAATCCCCGCCCGCCAAGCCGGCGAGCACCGCTCCGGCGCGGTCCCGCGCCCGCGCCCGCGGGACCCGCCGCACCAGATGCCGGGCCGCCGTCTCGGCGCTGCGCTGCTCGGGCGCCTCCATCCCTAAGGCCGCCGCAGCCGTTCCAGCCAGCGGTGCAGCGTGGTGTCGCTGCCGAGCCACTGCAGCAGCGTGTCCGGGAAGAGCAGCACGCCCAGGATGATGAGGCTCAGGATCAGGAGCACCACGTAGCTCAGGATGCTCTCCGGCCGCAGCACGCCCACGTAGCGCATGGCGAAGAAGACCAGATCCTTGCGGTGCTCGGTCATCTTCAGATAGCGCATCACCAGGCGCACGGCCAGGTAGATGCCGTAGCCCGCCGTGAGCGAGATGAAGACCACGCGGAACACGTCGAAGATGTCCATGCGGCCGGTGGTGGCGCGGTGGTACATGAGCGAGAGCGCGCCCATCACGACCGAGGCGATCACGGCGATGCCGATGTTGATCACCAGGCGCCGCCGCTCGCGGGCCAGGTCCTCCTGGCGGCGGATGAAGAAGGTGTCGATCTCGTGCTTGAACACGTCGATCTTCTCGCGCACCAGGCCGGCGAGCTCCGCCCGCGTGCGCTGGATGCGCTCGTCCACGGCGTCGCCCAGGCGCAGCGCCGCGTAATCCACCAATTCCTTGATGTCATCCTTGGTCATCTGGCGCTGGCTGTGGATTTCACGGGAGATGTTCTCCAGCTTGGCGTCGATCTCGCGGCTGGCGTCCGTGAGCGCGCGTTGGAAGGCGTTGCCGGCCTGTTCGATGCCGTTGCGCACCACCGCATCGAAGCGCTCGCCGGCCTGGTCGATGGCGTTTTGGGCCAGGCGGATGCGCGCGTCCGCCGTCTCGCCCAGCCTGTTCGTGGAGTAGTCCACCAGCTCCTGCAGGTCCGCCTTGGCCAGCTCGCGCTGGCTGTGCAGTTCCTGGGTGATGCGGTCCACCTTGCCGTCCAGCTCCCGGCTGGCATTGTTGATGGCGCGCTGCAATTCCTCGCCGGCCTGTTCGATGCCATTGCTGACGATTTCATCGAGCCGCTCGCCGGCCCGGTCGACGGCGGCCTGGCTGACTTTCTCCAGATTCTGTCGGGCGAGATTGATGTCTTTTTCAAACCATGCCATGGGCGCGTGCTCCGGCGGATGACGTGGGCGTTGTTCGAGATAGATAGTCTAAGATGGCGCCCGGTGTCGCTTTTGTCCAGGTACGGGAGCACGATGCCGCCGGACGGCGGGGTAGGAGGGGAAGCGGATGTGCGGAAGGCGGCGTGGGATCGGCGCCGATGCGGGGCCGCACCGGCGCCGGCTGAAGCGTTTTACATGGCGGTCTGTTGCCTGTCCCCCCGTTGCGCCTGCATCACCAGCAGCGCCAGGCTGATGGCGTACCAGAGCAGGGTGGTGGCGGGGGCGGTGATGTTGCCCCGGCGCAATTGGGCGACGGCCATGCCGACCAGGTTCAGGAAGGCCACGGTCGGCAGGTCCATCTCGCCGCCGCTCAGTTTCCTGACGCGCTCGTTGACGAGCCGGAAGTTGTCGGACAGCCGGGTCATGAAGGAAGTCGCCTGCGGTTGGCTTTCCAGATGGAACAGCTGCTTGTCCTCGGCGTAGCGGGTCAGGGTATCCACGTCCGAGTCGTGGATGACGAGCACGCTGGCCGTCAGGGGATTGGTATGCAGCTCGATCACGCCGGGCGCCTGGGCCAGTTCCGCCTGCACCCGCTCGAAATAGGCGGCGTCACCGCGCCTGGCCGGCACCTTGAAGCGGATGCGCGGCAAGGTGCGGTGACTGATGTGGGCGGCCGGCAGGCTCATGCGCTGGGGCTCGGCTTGGCTTCGGTCCCGCCCTTTTGGGCATGCGTGCCCCGGCCCGCCGATTTGGCTTCGGTGCCCTGTTCGCCTGCCTCCTCGCCGGAGAAAGCCATCTCGGCCTTGGTCTCGGCCACCAGATCCTGAGCCATTTCGGTCACCTCGGCGGCCATTTCCCGGCCACGGTCATAGACAGCGATGCCGCCCTTGATGGCGGCCTTGGCCACCGGGCGGGCGACGTTGCGCACCACGGGCATGAGCATGGGGCCGATCACCGCCGCGCCGATGCCGATGGCGAGCCCGGTGACGATGTTGCCGCCTTTGAACATGTCTTCGATGATAGCCATGAAAATCTCCTTTCTTTCAGGCGTCCGAAGTGGACGGGCAGAGTGCCGGGAATGGGTGAGGGCTCGATCGGGTATCAGGGAGGGAGGGGCCTCTGCGGCCTCTCCGTGCATCGGGCGACGCCCTCGGTCGTCGAGCACACCTGTAGTGTAGGCGATCGGGGCCAGGGACAAGGCGGACCAAAGTCCTAAGACCGTCAAAAAATTGACGATTGCGTGGTGGTGCTCAGGCCGCCGCGGCCCGGTCCAGCCGGCGGTACTGGATGGCTTCGGCCACGTGGGCGCCGTGGATGGACTCGGCTTGGGCCAGGTCGGCGATGGTGCGGGCCAGCTTGAGGATGCGGTGGTAGGCGCGGGCGGAGAGTCCGAGGCGGGCGAGGGCGGCGTCCAGGAGCTTTTGCCCCGCGGCGTCGGGCTGGCAGTGGGCGCTGATCTCCTCCGGGCCGAGCAGGGCGTTGGCCTTGCCCTGGCGGGCCAGTTGCCGCGCCCGGCTGCGCATCACGCGCTCGCGCACGGTAGCGCTGCTTTCCGCGCTGGCGGGTGCCTGGCCGTGCAGGGCCTCCACCGGCAGCGCCGGCACTTCCATCTGGATGTCGATGCGATCCAGCAGCGGCCCGGACAGGCGGGCGCGGTACTGGGCCACCTGCGCCGGGGTGCAGCGGCAGTGGTGGCGCGGGTCGCCCAGGTGCCCGCAGGGACACGGGTTCATGGCCGCCACCAGTTGGAAGCGGGCCGGGAACTGCGCCTGGCGGCCGGCGCGGGAGATGTGGATCTCCCCGGTTTCCAGAGGCTCGCGCAGCACTTCGAGCACCTGGCGCGGGAATTCGGGCAGCTCATCGAGAAAGAGCACGCCGTGGTGGGCCAGGGAAATCTCGCCGGGCTTCGGCTGCGAACCGCCGCCCACCAGGGCCACGCTGCTGGCGCTGTGATGCGGCGAGCGGAACGGGCGCCGGCCCCAGCTGGCGGGGTCGAAGCCGTGCTCGCGGGTGCTGTGGATGGCGGCGATTTCCAGGCTCTCCTCGCGCGCCGGCGGCGGCAGGATGCCCGGCAGGCGGCTGGCGAGCATGGTCTTGCCGGTGCCGGGCGGGCCGAGGAAAAGAATGTGGTGGCCGCCGGCCGCGGCCACTTCCAGGGCGCGCTTGGCGCCCTCCTGGCCGCGCACTTCGGCCAGATCGGGATAGCCGGCCGCCAGCGCCTCCGCCGCGTAGGGCGGGCAGGGATCCAGGCGCTCCAAGTCGCGCAGGTGGGCCGTGACCTGGGCCAAGCTGGTCGCGGCGAAGACCGGGGTGCAGCCGGCCAGGGTGGCTTCAGGGGCGCTGGCGGCGGGCAGCAGCAGGGCATGGCCGGCCTGGCCCGCCGCCAACGCGGCGGCCAGCGCGCCGCGAACGGGCCGCAGGGTGCCGTCCAGCGCCAGCTCGCCCAGGAACTCGCAATCGCGCAGGTGCGTGGCCGGGACCTGGCCATTGGCGGCCAGGATGCCCAGCGCGATGGGCAGGTCGAAGCGCCCGCCTTCCTTGGGCAGATCGGCGGGGGCCAGGTTGACGGTGATGCGCTTGGCCGGGAACTCGAAGCCGCTGTTGTGGATGGCGGCGCGCACCCGGTCCTTGGCTTCCTTGACGGCGGCTTCCGGCAGTCCGACCACGGTGAAGCCGGGCAGGCCGGCGGCCAGGTCCACCTCGACGGTCACCGACGCGGCATGGATGCCGGTGAGCGCCCGGCTGTGGACGATGGCCAATGCCATGCGCGGGTGCTCAGTCCTTGGCCGGCTCGTCGTTGGCCCACTGCTCGGCGGCGCCGGCCGCGTGGGTCTCGGCCTGCTGCGCCTGGCGCTTGCCGCTGCTCTTCTTGGGCGCGCCCTCCTCGAAGGCGGCCACCCGCTTTTCCAGCGCTTCCAAGCGCTCGCGCAGGCGCGTCACCATCATGCGCTGCACCTCGAATTCGTCGCGGCTGACGAGATCCAGCTTGTCCAGATTGGCGCTGATGGTGGCGCGAACCTGTTTTTCCACGTCGTCCTTGACCGCGCCGAGCTTCACCACGGTTTCGGTAATGCCGCGGACCACTTCGTCGATGAGGGTGTTCCTGATCATGGTGTTGGCTCCTTGTCGAGTTATTGGATGCCCATGGCCTGCCGGATGAGGAAGCGCTTCACGGGCAAGGCCACCTGGGTGGCGAGCATGCCCAGATCGCGCAGCCAGGCCACGGGGGCGATGTCGTTGGAAAAGAGGCGGTTGATTCCGTCCGTGGCCGCCAGGGTGGCCAGGTTGTCCGGGCGGCGCAGGGTCTCGTAGCGGCGCAGCAGCCGCCGTTCGCCCCAGTCATCGCCGCGCCGCGCCGCGTCCTTGACCAGCTCCGCCAGGCAGGCGGCATCGCGCAGGCCCAGATTGACGCCCAGGCCGGCCAGCGGGTGCACGCCATGGGCGGTGTCGCCCAGCAGCACGCTACGGCGGCCGATGTAGCTGTCGGCGTGCAGGGCGCTCAAGGGAAAGGCCGCGCGCGGGCCGATGCCATGAATACGACCGAGCTGCGGACCGAAGGTTTCGTTGAGACGGGTGAGAAACTGCGCATCCTCCAGGTCCATCAGGGTGCGCGCCACCGGCGCGCGGGCGCTCCAGACCATGGAGCAGCGCGGGCCGCCGTCCGGCGCCGGGGAGAAGGGCAGCAGCGCCAGCGGGCCGCTGGGCAGAAAGCGCTGGTAGGCCACGCACTGGTGCGGCCGCTCCACCTGCACGGTGGCGATGATGCCCAGCTGCTGGTAGTCGCTGCGCAGGGTGGGAATGCCCAGGGCGCGGCGCAGGGCCGATTCACGGCCTTCGGCAATGGCCAGCAGCCGGGTATGCCAGCGCTGGCCGTCCACCTCCACGGCGATCTCGTCTTCCAGGAACCACGGGTCGCGCACCTGCGCGCCGTAGTGGACCTGCACGTTGCCGCGGCCGGCCAGGGCGCGGTGCAGGGCCTGTTCCAGCTTGCGGTTCTCCACGATGCGGCCCAGCTCGGCGGCGCCCACCTCCTCGGCGTCGAGCTGGATGGTGCCGAAGCGCTCCGCGTCCCAGACGCGCATGCGCTGCACCGGCGTGCCCAGTTCGTCCACCGGCACGCCGAGCCCGCGCAGGAAGCGCAGCGAGCCCTCGGCGATGAGGCTGGCGCGCTCCAGCGGGTCGGCGGCCTCGACCTGCTCGCGCCGGCGCAGCTCCACCACCCGGGTTTGCAGCAGGGTGTCGCCCAGGGCCGCCGCCAAGGCGGCGCCGACCATGCCGCCGCCGGCCACCACCACGTCGGGCTGGATCTCAGCGTAGTGCATGGCGGTCTCCGGAGGGCGTCAGGGCCGGGGTGTGGCTGGCGGCGGGCAGGGCCAAGCCGGCGGCCCTGGCGGCCAGTTGGCGCTTGAGGCCGGGCAGGCGCTCCAGGGCGGCCAGGCCGGCGGCGCGGGCCAGCTGCAGGGGCAGAAAGTCGCTGGAGAAAAGCCGGTTGAGGCCCTCGGTGAAGCCGATGACCTGAACGGCGTCCCAGCGTCGGCTGGCCAGATAGCGGCTCAGGAGGAGCGGCCCGCCGATGTCCTCGCCGCGTTCGGCGGCGGCCTTGAGCATGGCCGCCAAGGTGACGGCATCGCGCAAGCCCAGATTGAAGCCCTGACCCGCCACCGGATGCAGGGTCTGGGCGGCGTTGCCGATCAGGGCCAGGCGCCGGTCCGGCCGCGCGAGGAGGCGCTGGAAACCGAGCGGCAGCTGCGCGCGCGGGCCGGTGGCGACCACCCGCCCGAGGCCCGGCGGCAGATGCCGGTTCAGCTGGTCCAGGAAACCGGCATCGTCCAGGGTCTGCAGGCGCGCCGCCTCGCTCGGCGTCAGGCTCCAGACGATGGAAAAGCGATCTTCGGTGAAGGGCAGGAAGGCCAGGGGGCCGCTCGGCAGAAAATGCTCGTAGGCGATGCCGGCCGGCGCGCGCGCGGTCTTCACGGAAGCGATGCAGGCATAGCGGTTGTGGTCCCAACCCAGCCGCGCCAGCCCCGCCAGCGGGGCGAGCCCGCCCTGGCCGCCATCCGCCCCCACCAGCAGCTGCGCGCGCACCACGCCCTTGGCGCTGTGCACCGCCACTGCGTCGCCGTGCTGCTGCAGGGCCTGGAGCGGGCCGGTCGCCATTTGCACCAAGTTGGTGCTGGCGGGGAGGGCATGCGCAATGGCCGCGCGCACCCGGTCCAACTCCACCACCTGCCCGAGGAAGCTTTCCCCCAGCAGGCCGGCATCCAGACGCACCACGCCGCTCAGGCCGGCCTGGGATACCTGGATGTGAGTGATGGGCGCGGCGTCGTCCAGGTAAGCGGCGACGCCCAGGCTGGCGAGAATGCGGCTGCTGCCCAGCGACAGGGCGATGGTGCGTTCGGGCGCGCTGGCGGGCACGGCGGCGCGCGGTGCGGGAAAGGTGTCCAGCAGGGCCACGCTCAGGTGGCTGTCAGCCAGCGCCAGCGCCAGGCTCAGGCCCACCGGCCCGGCGCCGAGTATGGCGACATCCACCTGCATCGTTTCTGCCATGCACCACTCCACTGAAGGCGAAGCTCACCCGCGGACCGGGGAAACATTGGTTTTTCTTTACGGCATTGATAGCACAAGTTCTGATGCAAGGCCAATCCTGGTAAGGTCTGGCCGCCCCGCTCCCTGCACCAGTTCGGGGCATGCCGGCGGCATTGGCCGGCCCGGCACCTCAGGATTTTTTGTAAGATATTGAAACATATGAATTAAAAATGCTGGCATGGCTTGTGCTTTGGTCATGTCGGCAGCGCTCCGGCACTTTTTTGCTTTACATCTTGCTTTACATGATCAGGAGGAATTACATGCGTCCGTTCAATAAAAAGATCCAGACTCTCGCTTTACCCACTTTGGGTGCCGTACTGCTGGGCTGTGCCCTGCCGGCCAGCGCCGAGATCAGCGGCAATGTCGGCGTGGTCAGCGATTACATCTTCCGCGGCATCAGCCAGAACGTGGGCCGGGCGGTGGCGGTGCAGGGCGGCCTGAGCTACAGCCACGCAAGCGGGCTTTCGCTCAGCTACTGGGGCTCCAGCGTGGATTACGGCGATCTGCCCGTGGGCGGCGGTGGCGGCCTGGAAAACGACCTGATTCTCGGCTATGGCGGCAAGGTCGGCGACTTCGGCTACGGTCTGGGGGTCATCGGCTATCTGTACACCGGCAGCCGGTCCATCGATGACAACAACACGGTGGAGCTGAACGGCAAGCTGTCCTACGGGCCGGCCGTCCTCAACGTCTATTACGCCCTGCAGGACGCGGCCTGGACCAGCGCCGGCGACGTCTACGTCAATCTGGCCGGCAGCTTCCCCCTGTCGCAGGATTTCACTCTCGGCGCCAATGCGGGCATGTATTTCTTCAACAAGGACGACACCAGGTTCATCAGCGGGCGCACCAAATCCAGCAGCTTCACCGACGCCACCGTGAGCCTCAGCCATCCGCTGCCGGTCAAGGGCTCCGCCATGAGCGTGAACTATACCTTCGGCGGCAAGGATGCCTTCGGCAACGATCTCGAAAACAACGCCTGGCTGGGGTTGAATCTGAGCTTTTAGGCGGTTTTCCGGATTTTCAGGAGAAGACGTGATGAAACTCATCATTGCTGTGATCAAGCCCTTCAAGCTGGACGACGTGCGCGAGGCCCTGTCGGAGATCGGCGTGCAGGGGGTGACGGTGACCGAGGTCAAGGGCTTCGGCCGCCAGAAGGGCCACACCGAACTCTACCGCGGCGCCGAGTACGTGGTGGATTTTCTGCCCAAGGTCAAACTGGACGTGGTGGTGCCGGACGAGCTTTTGGAGCAGGCCATCGACGCCATCGAGCGGGCGGCGCGCACCGGCAAGATCGGCGACGGCAAGATCTTCGTCCAGGACGTGGAACGGGCGGTGCGCATCCGCACCGGCGAAGTCGATGGCGAGGCGCTTTGAGATCCATGCGGGATTACCACACTGAGAGGAATGCAAGATGAAAACACTGAAGCAGTGTCTGACGGGCTGGCTGCTGGCCGTGCTCCTGCTCTGCGCGAGCCCGCTGGTGCTGGCCCAGGAGGAGGGCGCGGCGCCGGCCGCAGCCCCGGCGGTGTCGGCCCCCGCTGCGGCCCCCGCGCCGGCACCGACCCTGGATGCGGGCAACACCGCCTGGATGCTCACGGCCACGGCCCTGGTCCTGCTCATGACCATCCCGGGCCTGGCCTTGTTCTACGGCGGCATGGTGCGCAAGAAAAACGTGCTGGGCACCCTGATGCAGAGCTTCGCCATCACCGCCCTGGTCAGCATCCTGTGGATGATGGCCGGCTACAGCCTGGCCTTCACCGAGGGCAGCCCGCTGGTCGGCGGTCTGGACAAGCTCTTCCTGGGCGGTCTGGGCGTCGATGCCCTGACCGGCACCATCCCGGAATCGGTCTTCATGACCTTCCAGATGACCTTCGCCATCATCACCCCGGCGCTCATCACCGGGGCCTTTGCCGAGCGCATGAAGTTCTCCGCCATGCTCTGGTTCATGGGCCTGTGGGTGCTGCTCGTCTACGCGCCCATCGCCCACTGGGTCTGGGGCACGGGCGGCTGGCTCTTCGACCGCGGCATCCTCGATTACGCCGGCGGCACGGTGGTGCACATCAACGCCGGCGTGGCCGGCCTGATGGCGGCGCTGGTGCTGGGCAAGCGCATCGGCTACGGCAAGGAGCCCATGCCGCCCCACAACCTGGTGCTGACCGTCATCGGCGCCTCCCTGCTGTGGGTCGGCTGGTTCGGCTTCAACGCCGGCAGCGCCCTGGCGGCGGACGGGCGCGCCGGCATGGCCATGGCGGTGACCCAGATCGCCACCGCGGCGGCCGCGCTGGCCTGGATGTTCGCGGAATGGCTGACCCACAAGAAGCCCAGCGTGCTCGGCATCGCCTCCGGCGGCGTGGCCGGCCTGGTGGCCATCACCCCGGCCTCCGGCTTCGTCGGCCCCGCGGGTGCGCTGGCCATCGGCCTGGCGGGCGGCCTGGGCGCCTTCTGGGGCGCCACCGGCCTCAAGAAGATGCTGGGCTACGACGACTCCCTGGACGCCTTCGGCGTGCACGGCATCGCCGGCATCATCGGCGCCGTTCTGACCGGCGTCTTCGCGGTCAAAGCCATCGGCGGCACGGCGGGCCTGCTGGAGGGCAACCCCGGCCAGGTGCTGATCCAGTTGCTCGGCGTGGGCGCCACCGTCGCCTACACCGCCGTCGCCACCTTCGTCATCCTGAAGCTGCTCGACCTGGTCATCGGTCTGCGGGTAGCGGAGGAGCACGAGCGGGAAGGCCTGGACCTCAGCCAGCATGGCGAGCAGGTATACGAGTAGCTGCAGGCGCCCTCTCCTCAGGCGCGGGCTTGGCGGGCAGGCGACTGCCCGTTTTTTTGTTGGTGGAAGGGGAAGGAATTTGGCGAAGCCCAGCGGGGTTGGAGCAGGCTGCGCCCGCGGCTGGAGTGGGGTGCCGGGGTTGCCCGGCGCAGCCTGCTTTGCCTTTCGCTGCGCTCGCGAAACTTCCGCTGGTCGTTTTGCCGTTCACTGCGTTCGCTTTCGCTGCGCTTCGCGAAAACGGGCAACGCCCGTTTCATGAGGCGCCGCAGGCGCCGACAGCGCAGCGGTAAACTTCCGCTGGTCGTTTTGCCGCTCACGGTCTTCGCGTTCGCCCGCACCTCACACCGATTGATCCATTGCCGCCATCGGCTGTGGGAGCGAGCTTGCTCGCGATCGACCATCCCAGTCGCCCGGACATCGCGAGCAAGCTCGCTCCCACATCACTGCGCCCCCCGCAGACCCGCTCCCGCCGGAAGAGGGCATGCCTCCGGCAGCCCCCCTGGGCCGCGCTGGCTCATGGGCTGTAGGAGCGGGCTTGCCCGCGATCCACCGTGCCGTTCGCCACCGAATCGCGGGTAAGCCCGCTCCTGCGATCCGTGCCGACACCCGTTCAGCATGCCGCGCCGCCGGGTAATCTTTCGCGCTCCCATCCAACCCGTCGTGGCACCCTAATGATTGATATGGCATAATTTTTTGATGCATCTCATCGACAGCCACTCCCATTTCGACGACGACAGCTTCGACGCCGACCGGGGCGCGGCTTTGACGCGGGCGCGGGCAGCCGGGGTGGTGGCGCAGGTGGTGCCGGCGGTGAATGCGCGCCTATGGCCGCGCCTGCGCGAGGTCTGTGCGGCGCACCCCGGCCTGTACCCGGCCTATGGCCTGCATCCCATCTGTCTGGCGGACCACGACCGCGCGGATCTGGACCAACTGGCGGCCTGGATCGAGCAGGAGCGGCCGGTGGCGGTGGGAGAGATCGGACTGGACTACTACATCGAGGAGCTGGACCGCGACGCCCAGCGCGAGTATTTCCTGGCCCAGCTCGGCATCGCCCGCGACGCGCGCCTGCCGGTGGTGGTGCACGCCCGCCATGCGGTGGAGGACACTTACCAGCTGCTGCGCCGCTTCCCCACCGTGCGCGGGGTGGTGCACAGCTTTGCCGGCAGCGAGCAGCAGGCCCGGCGCCTCATCGACCTGGGCTACTGCCTGGGCTTTGGCGGGCCCGTGACCTACGCGCGCGCCAACCGGCTGCGCACCCTGGTGCAGCGGCTGCCGCTGGAGAGCATTCTGCTGGAGACCGATTCCCCCGACCAGCCGGGGGCGCAGCACCGGGGCGAGCGCAACGAGCCCGCCCGGATCACCGAGGTGCTGCGGGAGGTGGCGCGGCTGCGCGACGAGGACCCGGCGCACGTCGCCGCCGCCACCTATGCCAACACCGTTCGTTTATTCGACCTTGGAGTAGCATCGCAGTGAGCCATCCCCTGATTCGCACGGAAATTCTGCTCGGTCCCGAGGGCCTGGAGGACCTGGCCGGCAAGCACGTCCTCATCGCCGGCGTCGGCGGCGTCGGCGGTGCGGCCGCCGAGGCCATCGCCCGCAGCGGCGTGGGCGAGATCACGCTGATCGATCACGACGTGGTCAGCCTGTCCAACCTGAACCGCCAGGTAGTGGCCCTGCACTCCACCCTGGGCCAGCCGAAGACGGAGGTGATGGCGGCGCGCATCCGGGACATCAATCCGCACTGCCGGGTGCATGCCCGCACCGAGTTCCTGCACAAGGACCAGGCGGCGGCGTTCGTGGCGGCGGGCAATTTCGACTTCGTGCTCGACTGCATCGACAGCCTGTCCTGCAAGACGGCGCTGGTGGCCGCCTGCCTGACCCAGGGCGTGCCGGTGGCCTCCAGCATGGGCGCGGGCGGGCGGCTGGACGTGACCCAGGTGCGGGTGGCCAGCCTCAACCAGACCCGCATGTGCGCGCTGGCGCGGGAAATGCGCGCCAACCTGCGCAAGCTGGGCATCCCGGCCAATTATCCGGTGATCTACTCGGAGGAGCAGCCGCTTCCGCCGCTGCCGCCCCAGCCGCTGGACGGGCCGATTCCGAGCCGGCCGCGCGCGGTGAACGGCACCATCTCCTACATGCCGGCCCTGTTCGGCACCATGCTGGCCGGGGTGGCGGTCAAAGCCTTGACCGGGGGGCGGCGCCAGGAGGCATGAAGAGGCCGGGCGGTTTCAACCGCCATGCGGCTGCCATCCGGATGAGTCGGCGTGCGAGGACCGGCGTCCTGCGGTCGGGAGGCGCGCTTGCGCAGCGCCCGGAGAAGGCGGTCGCCGCCTCGAAGGGGGTAGGCCGCCAGCTCTTCTGCTGTGGAAAATCCGCGAAAATGGTCTATGGTTGATTATAAAACCAAAGAACGCGGACAAGGAGCGTCTGCCCGAGGCGCGCTCCCGGCCACAGTGAGGAGAGGAAATGAAATTCATGAGTCCCGAGTGGATGAGTGCCGTTGCCCGGCAGTGGAACGCGCATGAAGAAATGCAGAGCATGCTGAAGAACTTCAGCGCCACCATCGAGTACGGCATCGAGGACCGTCCCGACATCCATCCCGTCATGATGTTCGTCAAAAGCGGCAAGGCCATCTACGCCGGACCCTCCGACGGCCGCGGCCGCGATTTCATCATCAGCGCCAGGCTGGAAAACTGGCAGAAGCTGATCAGCGGCGCCATGAGCGGCAAGGTGGGCCTGATGACCAAGCGCATCAATTTCAAGGGCTCCATGATGACCGCCATGAAATACATGACGCCCTTCAACATCCACATGAGCATCATGGGTGAGATTCCCGCCGATTTCGACGTTTAGGTCCGTCCGCGTCCGGAGCCCCGTCCATGAGCTATCAATTCACCGTTGATCCCAATTATTCGGGCAAGAACCTGCCCGGCTGGTATCTGATGAACACCTATCTGCAGCGGCGCCTGGGCCTGCCGCTGCGCTTCACGCCCTTCAGCACCTTCGATGAGGCGCGGACGGCGGTCATGGCCGGCGACTTCGATCTGGTCTACGCCAACCCCTTCGATGCCGTGCAGTACATCCAGCGCCTGGGCTTCCAGTCCCTGGCCAAGCCCGCCGAGCATTTCGACGAGGTGCTGCTGGCCAGCAATGCCGACGGCGGGCTGCGGGACTACGCCGGCCTGCCGGCGGAGATCCGCGTCGCCTCGGCCTCGGACAAGACGCTCATCCACATGGTCGGGCTCTTTCTGCTGGACAAGGCGGAAATCGACCGGGCGCGGCTGCGCTTCGAATACACGGGCAGCTACCAGGGAGTGATCAAAGCCCTGATCCAGGGCAAGGCGGACATCGGCTTCGTCTTCAACGAGGTGTACGACGCCGCCTCCGACGTGATCCGCCGCCGGCTGCACGCCATCGACCGTTCCGACGATGCCTTCGCCTTCCACTCCTTCTGCATCAGCCCGCGCTTGAGCGAGCACGCCGAGGCCATCCGCGGCCTGCTGCTCGGCATGCAGGCGGACGAGGCCGGCGCCCGCCTGCTGGAAGACATCGGCTTTAAGGGCTTCGAGGCGGTCAGCCAGGAAGAGATCGAGTGCCTTTCCACCCTGGCCGAGGAATATGTCAGCGGCCACGAGGCCATCGATTTGGCCTCCACCTCCAGCATCGCGCTGGATGCCTCCGCCTTCGTCATCGCCCGCGAGGATGAGGCGGTCTGAGGCGCCAAGCATACCCGGCCGTAGCGGCCGGTTCCGGTGTCCGGGAACTCCGCCGGGCGCAGTTGGTCGAATAGGGCCATGCATGTTGGCTTCATGCATCCGGCCTGTTTCGACTCCATCCTTGATTGTGCCGAGTTTTTCTGTAAAGTCTCGCAGAAGTTGCTGAGCTTCGGCAGGCTGTCTGTCCGGTGTTGCAATGCGGGAACAGGGCTGGTGCCCGCAAGCCTTTCCGCCGTTTTTTCCAGGAATCTCCGGCGAAAGCTGCTTGCGGCACGGCGGATTACCAGAATTCATGCCGCAATTTTCTAACATATCTATGTCGCGCGCGCGTGCCCTGCGGGAGCGCCTGCCCGCCCTGCTGTCGCCGCGGGCCGGGCTGCCGGGCTGGGTGCTGGCTGCGCCGTTGCTGCTGGTGCTGGCCGCGCAGCTGGCGCACTGGACGTGGATCTTCGCGGCTCCCGAAGCGCCGGTGCCGGCGCCTGCGGGTGGCCAGCCGGCGGTCGAGCTGAACACCGGGCCCATCGTGCAGGCCGCCCTTTTCGGCCAGTCCGCCCAGCAGGCGGACGCGGCCGCGACGGCGCCGCCCGTGTCCCTGCAGCTGCGCGGCGCCTACGCCAGTAGCGGCGGCCGGCCGGGCTTCGCCATTCTGCTGGTCGACGGCAAGGAAGAGGCGGTGCGGGTCGGCGCCGAGATCGTGCCAGGCGTGGTGCTGGCGGACGTGCAGCCCAAGCGCGTCCTGATCAGCCGCGGTGGCGCGGAGGAGGAGCTGGTCTTCGAAGAAGCGCCGGGCGGCGGGACGGGCGCGCCGTCGGCGGAGGGCGGGCAGGGCGGGGCGGGCAACGCGTCCGTCACCCTGCCCCGCGCCCTGTTCGAAGGCGCCATCAACAATCCCGGCCAGTGGATCAGCGCCGGCCAGCTGGCGCCCAATCCGGGCGGCGGCTTGAAGGTGGTCGCTGTGACGGCGGGCGGGCTCTATGAAAAGCTGGGTCTGCAGGCCGGCGACGTGGTACAGGCCGTGAACGGCCAGAACGTGGCCAGTCCCGAACAGGCGCTGAGCATGGTGCGCAATGCCGCGGCGTCGGGCGTGATCCAGCTTTCCCTGTTGCGTGGGGGCGCCGTCCAGCAGGTGAGTTACACACTCAACTAACCACATACGGGTCAGGAGGCAGCAATGGACAAGACGCGCACGTGCGCCGCAGTCGAGCCGGGGGAGCGACGGTGATCGGCGCCAGCGTGAGGCGGGGGCTGGCGGCGGCATTCCTGGCGGGCGGCCTGTGGGCTTCGCTGGCCTGGGGCGCACAAGATCGGGTCACGCTGAACTTCCAGAACGCCGAGATCGAAAGCGTGGTCAAAATGATGTCCCAGGTAACGGGGCGCAATTTTCTCCTCGATCCGCGCGTGAAGGGCACCGTCACCATCGTTTCCAGCACGCCGATCCCGCGTGAGCAGGCTTACCAGGTCTTCCTGTCGGCCCTGCGGGTGCAGGGTTTCGCGGCGGTGGAGGGGCGCGGCGTGACCAAGATCCTGCCCGAGGCGGACGCCAAGCTCGCGGCCACGCCGCTGTTCCGGAACGGTGCGCCGCGCGGCGGCGGCGACCAGATCATCACCCAGATCTATCAGCTGCATTACGAGTCGGCCACCCAACTGGTGCCGGTGCTCCGTCCGCTGATCTCGCCCAACAACTACCTGGCGGCCTACGCGGCTACCAATACCCTGGTGATCACCGATTACGCCGACAACGTACGGCGCATCAGCCAGATCATCGCCAGCATCGACCAGCCCAGCAGCGGCGCCGACGTGATCGCGATCCGGCTGCGCTACGCCTCCGCCCTGGATATGGCGCAGCTGGTGTCGCGCCTGATGGCCGACGTGTCGGCCCCCGGCGGCGTGCAGGGTGTGCCCGGCACGCCCGGCGCGCCGGTGCCCGCCGGCACCGAAAGCCCGGGCGCGCGCCTGTCCATCGTGCCCGACCTGCGGACCAACAGCCTGCTGGTGCGCACGGACAACCCGGGGCTCCTGACCCGCTTGCGCGGCTTGGTGGCCACCCTGGACGTGCCCGCCAGCGGCGCGGGCAACATTCATGTGGTGTACCTGCGCAATGCCGAGGCGGTCAAGCTGGCCGACGTGCTGCGCGGCCTGCTGAGCGGCGAAACGCGGACCAGCACGGCGAGCGGCACCGGCACCCCCTCCCTCGGCACCACGCCGACCACCACGGGCACGACCACGGGCACAACCATGGGCAGCACCAGCTATGCCAGCCTGGGCGCCGTGGGCGGCGGTCCGGCCGCCCGCCTGAGCTCGCCGGAAGCGGTCATGGTGCAGGCGGACGAGGCCACCAACTCGCTCATCATCACGGCGCCGGACGGCATCTACAATGCGCTGCGCGGCGTCATCGAAAAGCTGGACGTGCGCCGGGCGCAGGTCTATGTGGAAGCGCTGATCGCCGAAGTGACCGAGGAGAAGGCGGCGGAGTTCGGCATCCAGTGGCAGGCGATCAACAATCTGGGTTCCGGGGTCTTCGGCGGCACCAATTTCAATCAGGGCACCAACACCAACATTCTGAACATCGCCGGCAATCCGGCCGGCGTGGGCGCCGGTCTGAACCTGGGCTACATCAATGGTACCCTCACCCTGCCGAACGGCACCCGAATCCTGAACCTGGGAGCGCTGGCGCGGGCTCTGGAGTCGGACGCCAACGCCAACATCCTGTCCACGCCCAACCTGATGACCCTGGACAACGCCGAGGCCAAGATCGTGGTGGCGCAGAACGTGCCATTCGTGACCGGCAGCTATGCCCAGGCCACCAGCACCGGCACCGGCGCGGCGGTCAATCCCTTCCAGACCATCGAGCGCCGGGACGTGGGCCTGACCCTGAAGATCAAGCCGCAGATCAGCGAGGGCGGCGGCGTGAAGCTGCAGATCTACCAGGAGGTGTCCAGCCTGGCGCGCTCCGTGGCCTCGGACATCCGTCCCGCCGACATCGTGACCAACAAGCGTTCGCTGGAATCCACGGTGCGCGTGGACGATGGCGACATCGTGGTGCTGGGCGGGCTGATTCAGGACGATCTGGGCGACAATCAGCAGGCCGTGCCCATCCTCGGCAAGATCCCGGTGCTGGGCAATCTGTTCCGCTACAACAGCCGCCGGCACACCAAGACCAATTTGATGGTCTTCCTGCGGCCCTACGTGATCCGCGATCCGCTGGCGGCCCAGGCGGTGACCTCGGACCGCTACGAGTACATCCGCGGCCAGCAGGTGCAGATGCCGGTGGAAAGTCATCCGGTGCTGCCTTACATTACGCCGCCCCAGTTGCCGCCCTTCAAGGTCAACCCGCCGGCACCCCTGTCCCAGGGCCGCAACGCGCCCGCGCCGGTGCCGGCCCCGGCCGCCCCGCCCGCGGAGGCGGGCGCCAGGCCGCAATGACGGAGTCGCTGGTGAACATGGAATCGGACAACGTGGTATCCATTGCCGAAGAAAAGCTGGCCCAGGGCAGCCTCGCCGCCCCCGGCCCGGCGCCGTCCGCCGCCCCTGCGGTGGACGGCGAGGTGGCCGCCCGCCTGCCCTACCATTTCGCCAAGAGCAAGGGCGTGGTGGCGGCGCGGACGGCGGACGGCGTGCTGGAGGTGTGGGCACGCGCCTATCCGCGCCCGGAGGTGCTGGCGGAGCTGCGCCGCACCCTGGGCATGCCCATCGCCGTGCAGGTGCTGGGCGCCGAGCGCTTCGACGCGGTGCTGAACCAGGCCTACGAGCGCGGCGACAATGCGGCCGAGCGCCTGGTGGACGACTTGGGCGAGAGCCTGGATCTGGAGCAGCTTGCCCAGGAATTGCCTGAGATCGCCGATCTCCTGGAGGCGGAGGACGATGCGCCCATCATCCGCCTGATCAATGCGCTGCTCACCCAGGCCCTGCGCGAGAATGCCTCGGACATCCACATCGAGGCCTTCGAGGACCGCTCGGTGGTGCGCTTCCGCGTGGACGGCACCCTGCGCGACATCGTCGAGCCCCAGCGCGCGCTGCACGCGGCCATGGTGTCGCGCATCAAGGTGATGGCGAGTCTCGACATCGCCGAGAAGCGCCTGCCCCAGGACGGCCGCATCGCCCTGCGCCTGGCCGGGCGCCCGGTGGACGTGCGCGTGTCCACCCTGCCCACCGGCCACGGCGAGCGCGTGGTGCTGCGTCTGCTGGACAAGCAGGCCGGGCGCCTGGACCTGGAGCACCTGGGCATGCCGACTCCGACTTTGGAGCGGCTGGACCAGCTCATCCACCAGCCGCACGGCATCCTGCTGGTCACCGGCCCGACGGGCTCGGGCAAGACCACCACCCTCTACGCCGCCCTGTCGCGCTTGGATACCGAGCGCCTGAACATCATGACCGTGGAGGATCCCATCGAGTACGACCTCAACGGCGTCGGCCAGACCCAGGTGAATCCGCGCATCGAGCTCACCTTCGCCCGCGCGCTGCGCGCCATTCTGCGCCAGGACCCCGACGTGGTCATGATCGGCGAGATCCGCGACCTGGAGACGGCGCAGATCGCTGTGCAGGCCAGCCTCACCGGCCACCTGGTGCTGGCCACCCTGCACACCAACGATGCGGTGGGCGCGGTGACGCGCCTGGAGGACATGGGCGTGGAGCCTTTCCTGCTCGCCTCCAGCCTGATCGGCGTACTGGCCCAGCGTCTGGTGCGCAAGCTGTGTCCGGTGTGCAAGGAGGCCTACCCGGCCGATGCCCGCGAGCAGGAACTGCTCGGCCAGCCCTTGCCGGACGGCCTGCTCTACCGGGCCCGCGGCTGCCCCGCCTGCGGCCAGACCGGCTATCAGGGGCGCTCCGGCATCTATGAGCTGGTCACCGTGGACGCCGGCCTGCGCCGCCTGATCCACGACGAGGCCCCGGAGCAGGCCCTGCGCGACCATGCCCGCGAGACCGGCATGGTGTCCCTGCGCGAGGATGGCATGCGCTGGGTGGCGCAGGGCGAGACCTCGCTGGAAGAAGTGCTGCGGGTGGCCCGGTCTTGAGCGAAGCGATCCGCCATCAGCCGTGGGGGCAGCGGCAGCGCAAGGACTGTGGAGGGGCTTGCCGGCGGCAGGCCCTGCCGGAAGCCCGGCCGGGCGGGCGGCTGCATGGCTTGCGCATCATTCATCGCACAGCATGCCTTAGCTCCTGATGGCAGCCTTTGAATACGAAGCCCTCGGCCCCAACGGACGCGCCCAGCGCGGGGTGCTGGAGGGCGACACGGCGCGGCAGGTGCGGGCGGCCCTGCGCGAGCGCGGGCTGGTACCGGTGCGCGTGGAGGCATTGCACGGCGAGCGGGCGGCCGGGGCGGCGGGCGCGGGCGGCTTGCGGCTGCGCCGCGGCCTGCCGGCCTCCCAGTTGGCGCTCATCACGCGGCAATTCGCCACCCTGTTGGCGGCGGGCCTGACCATCGAGCAGGCGCTGAATGCGCTGATCGAGCAAAGCGAGTCGCCGCGGGCGCGGCAGGTGCTGGCCGGCGTGCGCACCGGCGTGCTGTCCGGCCAGTCCCTGGCCACCGCCATGGGCGCCTTCCCGGCGGTCTTCCCGGAGCTGTACCGCACCCTGATCCGGGCCGGGGAAAGCTCCGGACGCCTGGACACGGTGATGCAGAGCCTGGCCGACTACACCGAGGAGCGCCAGGCGCTGCGCCAGAAGATCACCCTGGCCATGGTGTATCCGGCGCTGGTCAGCCTGGTGGCCGTGGCCGTGGTGCTGGGCCTGCTCACCTACGTGGTGCCGCAGGTGGTGCGCGTTTTCGAGAGCACGGACCAGACCCTGCCCTGGCTGACCCGGGCCCTGATCGGCACCAGCGATTTCCTGCGCGCCACCGGCCTGTGGTGGCTGCTGGCTTTCGCCGTGCTGCTGGTGCTGGGCCAGCGCCTGCTGCGCCAGCCTGCGTGGCGTTGGCGTTTCGACGTTTTCCTGCTGCGCCTGCCCATTGCCGGGCGCATCATCCGCGGCCTGAACGCGGCGCGGCTGGCCAGCACCCTGGCCATCCTGGTGGGCGGTGGCGTGCCTCTGCTCACTGCCTTGCAGGCAGCGACCGGCGTCATCACCAGCCTGCCCATGCGCCAGGCGGTGGAGGAGGCGGAGCGGCAGGTGCGCGAGGGCGGCAGCCTGCACCGGGCGCTCAAGCGCAGCGGCCAGTTTCCGCCGATGATGGTGCATCTGATCGGCAGCGGCGAAGCCAGCGGCCAGCTGGCGCCGCTGCTGAACCGCGCCGCCGAGCAGCAAAGCCGCGAGCTGGAAGGCTGGGTCAGCACCCTCACGACCCTGCTGGAGCCCATCATGATCCTGACCATGGGCGGGGTGGTGCTGGTGATCGTGTTGGCGATCCTGATGCCGATTTTTGAAATGAACCAGTTGGTGAAATAGCGTGGAGGCGCAGTGTCCTTGGAGATTCGCATGAAGCAGGCAAGCAGGGCCCGGTTGCGGGAAGGCGGCTTTACCCTGATCGAGATCATGGTGGTGGTGGTGATCCTCGGCATTCTGGCGGCGCTGGTGGTGCCCAAGATCATGAGCCGGCCCGACGAGGCGCGCATCGTGGCGGCGCGCCAGGATATCAGCGCCATCCTGCAGGCGCTGAAGCTCTACAAGCTGGACAACTACCGCTATCCCACCACCGAACAGGGCCTGCAGGCGCTGGCGGTCAAGCCGACCACCCAGCCCATTCCGCCCAACTGGAAGCCGGGCGGCTACTTGGAAAAGCTGCCCAAGGACCCGTGGGGCAACAATTATCAGTACCTCAATCCCGGCACCCACGGCGAGATCGACGTCTTCAGCCTGGGCGCCGACGGCGCGCCGGGCGGCGAAGGCAACGACGCGGACATCGGCTCGTGGAATCTGCCCTGAGCCCGGTGCCGAGTGCCGCGGAAGGCGGGCGGCAGTGACATCGTGAGCGAGGCGGCCCGGGTGTGAAGCGGCATGCCGCGCGAGGCTTCACCCTCATCGAGATCCTGGTGGTCATGGTGCTGATCGGCATCACCCTGGGCCTGGTCAGCGTGAACCTGATGCCCGACGACCAACGCACGCTGCGGGACGAGGCGCAGCGACTGGCGCTGCTGCTGGACCAGGCGCAGGAGGAGGCGGTGTTGCGCGGACGGGCGCTGGGCTGGCAGGTGCAGGACGGCGGTTATCGCTTCGTGGAACGCACGGTGCAGTCGCCGGAGCCGGGCGCGAATTTGCGTTCCGACAGTGCCTCGGAGCAGCCGGCGTGGATGCCTGTCACCGGCAACGAGGTGCTGCGCCCGCGCCGCTGGCCCGAGGGGTTGGAGGTGCTGCGGCTGAGCGTCAATGGCAACCCTGCCTCCCTGGGCGAGCCGCTGGTCTTCAATCCGGTGGGCCTGAGCGAGCCCTTTCAGATGGATCTGGCCCTGGGCACGGCCTCGGTCCGGCTGGCGGGCGACGGGCGGCGGGTCCGGGTCGTGCAGGATGGGCCGTGAATGGTGGAACATGATGCGTGATTCGCGCAAGTCAAGGCAGGGAGCGCAGTCCGCGGGGCGTGTTCGCGCCACGCATCACGCATCAGGCGGCACGCCCCACGGCTTCACCCTGCTCGAAGTGCTGGTGGCCTTGGCCATCCTGGCGGTGGCGCTGGCGGCGTCCCTGCGGGCGACGGGCATCGCCGCCAGCAGCAGCGAGGGCCTGCGCGACAGGCTGGCGGCCACCTGGGTGGCGCAGAACCGCCTGGCCCTGCACCAGGCGCAGCGTGACTGGCCGAATCCGGGCAACAGCGGCGGCGAAGCCGAGCTGGGCGGCATGCGCTTCCAGTGGCAGGAGGTGGTGAGCGACACGCCCAACCCTCAATTCCGTCGCCTGGAGGTCAAGGTCTTCGTCCCCGGCCGCCTGGATGCCCCGCTGGCGCAGCTCACGGGCTACGCGGTGAACGAGAGCGTGGCGCCGACGGCGAGCGGCAGCAGTGCCGGTGGATCGTGAAAGGTGATGCGTGAAACGTGATTCGCACGAGCCGGGGCAAGGCGCGTGGCAAGCGGGCCGCACCCGTGTCGCGTCCCACGGCTTCACTCTGATCGAGATCCTGGTGGCGATCCTGGTCTTTGCGGTGATGTCGGTGATGGCCTACCGCGGCCTGAGTGCCGTGCTGACGGCGCGGGAGCGCCTGACCGAGGTCAATGCCCGCTGGCGGGAGCTGGCGCTGGCCTTCGCCCAGATGAACCAGAGCCTTGACGCCGTGGTGCCGTATCCGGTCGATGGCATCGGCCCGGAGGCCGCCCCTTTCGTGGGCCGGGAAACGGCGCCGGGGCCGGAGGACGTGCAGCTCGCCATGACCACCATGGGCGATCCGGCCCGCCCAGCGGCGCAGAACGCGGCGCGCCGGGTGGGCTACCGCCTGCGCGACGGGCGCCTGGAGTATCTGGTCTGGCCGGCGCCGCTTGCCGGGCCGCCGGGCAGGCCGCGCGTGCTGACCCTGCTGGAAGGGGTGCAGGTGTTTCGGGTGCGCTACCTGGACCCGAACGGCGTCTGGCAGAGCCAGTGGCCCGCCGCCGCGGCGGTCCCGGCCGGGCAGGGGGCGCCGACGGTGCTGCCTTGGGGGGTGGAGGTGGAGATTCAAAGCCGCGCCCTGCCGCCCGTGACCCGGATCTTCGCGCTGCCATGAACGGGCCGCGCCAGGCGCAGCACGCCGAAAGCGGGGTGGCCGTCATCACGGCGATCCTGATCATGGCCATGGCAGCGAGCGTGGCCAGCTTCCTGGCTTGGCAGCAGGGGCTGTGGTTCCGGCAGGTGGAGAACATGCGCGAACAGGCGCAGGCCGTTGCCCTGGCGGAAGCGGGGGTGGAGTGGGCGCGCGGCATCCTGGCGGAAGACGCCCGCCAGGGCGGAGCGGACCACCTCGGCGAGCTGTGGGCCCAGCCCCTGCTGGGCCTGGAGCTGGAGAACGGCCGTCTGAGCGGCGGCATCGTGGACGCGCAGGCGCGCTTCAATTTGAACAACCTGCGCGGGACTGGGGCGGAGGCTGATCAGTATCTGGCGGTATTTCAGCGCCTGCTGGGCATCCTGCAGCTGTCGCCGGATCTGGCGGAGCGGATTCGGGCTTGGGTCAATGCGGGTCAGGTGCCGCAGACGCCCGGCGCGCCGCCGGCTGGCCGGCTGCTCTTCACCGCCAACAGCCTGTATGCCGTCGAGGGACTCGAACGGGCGAGCGTGGACAAGCTCTTTCCCTTCGTGACCGCCCTGCCGGCGCCGGCCGCCACGCAGATCAACGTGAACACGGCTTCGCCGGAGCTGCTGGCCGCTTACCTGAATACCTCGGTATCGGTGGCGCAGGGGCTGGTGGAGCAGCGCAAGAGCGAGCCCTTCAAGGCCCTGGAGAATTTCCGGGCCCGGCTGCCGGCCTCGCTGCAGGGATTGGATGAGAAATTCTTCAACGTGAGTAGCCAATATTTCATGGTCACCAGTCAAGCCAACGTGGGCCGGGCGCAGGTCCGCTGCCGGGCCCTGCTCAACCGGCAGGGCGGCGGGGCGGCGGCCTGGCCCAAGGTGCTCTGGCGCGTGCAGGGGGAATCCTGATGGCCCGCTGGATCGTGCAGGTCAATGCCGCCTGGCCCGATGCCCCTTTGCTGCATTGGTACCGGGTGGACGAGCGGGGGCGGGTGGAGCGTTTCGTCGCGGAAGACGCGCCCCCGGCGGGCGTGGCCCAGGCGGCCGGGGTGACTCTCTGGCTGCCGGCCGGCCGGGTATTGCTGGGCACGGTCAAGCTGCCGACCCGCGCGCCGAAGCAGGTGCGCGCCATCCTGCCTTTCGTGGTGGAGGACCAGCTGGCCAGTGATCCCGAGCAGGTGCACGTGGCCTTGGGCCCGCAGCTGTCCGACGGCAGCAGCGTGGTGGCCGTGGTGGACAAGAGCTGGTTCGCCCGCTTGCTGGAGCAGTTGGCTGCCTGGGGTATCCGGCCCCGCGTCGCGCTGCCCGAGCAACTGGTGCTGCCCCTGCGCAGCGGCGCCTGGACGGTGTACTGGGAGGGCCGCGAGGGCTGGCTGCGCACCGCCCCGGCCCGGGCCCAGGCGCTGGACGTGGGCGATGCCGCGCAGCCGCCCATGGCTCTCGACTTCGCCCTGCGCGAGGCGCGCGAGCGCGAGGCGGCGCCGGACAGCATCGACCTCTATGCGGCACCGGGGGCGCCCGTGCCCGACGTGGCACGTTGGTCCGAACGACTGGGCCTGCCGGTCCGCTATCAGGGGACGGAGGCCCTGCAACGGGCGGCGGCCGCCGCCGAACCCGCCGCCGTCAACCTGCTGCAGGGCGCCTTCGCGCCGGCTGGCGCCATGAGCGGCTGGTGGTCGAAGCTGAAGCCGGTTGCCGTGCTGCTGGCCCTCATCATCGTGGTGCAGCTCGCCGGCACGGTGGCGGAGTGGTGGAAGCTGAAGCGCGAGGCCGCGCAACTGCGCGCCCACATGGAACAGACCTTCCGCCAAGCCTTTCCCGAGGCGCAGGTGGTGGTGGATCCGCCGCTGCAGATGGAGCGCCAGCTGGCCAGCCTGCGCCAGCGCGCCGGCATCGCGGCCCCAGGGGATTTCCTGGTGCTCCTGAGCCGGGCGGCGCCCGCCCTGGGCAGCGCGCCGGGCGTCAAGGTCCAGGGCCTGCGCTATCAAAACGAAACGCTGGAGCTGGATCTGCATGCGCCCGCCGCCGAGGCCGTCCAGGGGCTGTTGCCCGCCCTGCGCGCCAACGCCCTGCGGGTGGATGCCCCGGTGCTCAATCCGGCGGCGGGCGGCGTGGACGCTCGCGTAAGCGTGCAGGGGGATAGAACGTGAATCTCGACACGCTGAAGTCCCTGTGGCAGGCGCGCAACCCGCGCGAGCGTTGGCTCATCGGCGTCGGTCTGCCGCTGCTGGTGCTGTCCCTGCTCTACGTCTACCTGTGGATGCCGCTCGACAAGGAGCGCCAGCGCCTGCGCCAGAGCGTGCCGGCATTGCGCATCGCCAGCCAGAAGCTGCAGCAGCAGGCCCAGGAGGCGCAGTCGCTCAGGCAACGGGTGCCCCAAGGGCAGGAGGCGGCGCCGGCCGATCTGGCCGCCGTGCTGCGCCAGAGCGCCGCCAGCCAGGGTCTGCGCGAGCCGCAGGTGACGCAGGCGTCGGCGGAGCAGCTGCGCGTGAGCCTGGCCGAAGCCGATTTCGCGGCGCTGATCCGCTGGCTGGAGTTCCTGCAAAGCCAGCACGGCTTGCGTGCGCAAGCCGTGGAGATCAAGGCCCTGCCGGGACAGGGCAAGGTGGCTGCCCAGGTGACCCTGAGCAGTGGCGTGGGCGCATGAGGGCGATCCTGAACCGTCCCCGGCTGCGGCTGCCGCAAATGCCCATCCGGCTGCCCTGGGGCTGGCTGCTGGCCGCGCTGCTGCTCTACCTGCTGGCGCTGGTCGCCAGCGCGCCCGCCTCTCTGGTCCCGTGGCAACTGAGCCGGCAGATGCCGGACCAGCGGCTGAGCCTGGGGCAGGTGTCGGGCACCGTGTGGCGCGGGGCGGCCGGGCAGGTCTGGTGGCGCGACGGCAACGGCCGCGTGCAGGCGCTGGGTGCCCTGCGCTGGCGGCTGCGCTTCCTGCCGCTGCTGCGCGGCCGGCTGGTGGTCGGCCTGGAGCTGAACGGTCCGGCCGGGCGCTTGCGCACGGACCTGCGCCGCCAGGGGCCGGGCTGGCAGCTGACCGGGCTGGAAGGCCAGGCGCCGGCGGCCTTCTGGGCCGGCCAGCAGGCCCAGTTGCGCACCCTCGACCCCGGCGGCACGCTGCTGCTGCGCTTTGCCGAGCTGCAGCTCGGCCCGCAGGGCCTGCGCGGTCGCGGCGAGCTGCGCTGGCAGGATGCCGCCTTCCGCCTCAGTCCGGTCAATCCCCTGGGCAGCTACCGGCTGAGCCTGCAGGGCCGGCAGCTGCGTCTGGATACCCTGTCCGGCATCCTGCGCCTGCAGGGCGGCGGCGAGATCCCGGCGGGCAGCGGGCCAGTCGCCCTGAGCGGCACCGCCCGCCTGGAAGGCCCCGACGCCCCGCGCTTGGCACCGCTGCTGTACGCGCTCGGACCGAGCCAGGGCGGCGGCGTGCACGCCTTCACCTTCACCCTGAACAACCCGTAGAATAACGGGCGTTTGCCCGCCGCGCCCGCGCCGGCGCGTCCAGAAAAGGGGTAGCCATGCAGTACCGAGACTTGCGCGAGTTCATCCAGGGCCTGGAGGGGCGCGCTTTGCTCAAGCGCGTGCGCGCGCCGGTGTCGCCGCAACTGGAGATGACGGAGATTTGCGACCGCACCCTGCGCGCCGGCGGCCCGGCCATCCTCTTCGAAAATCCCAGCGGCTACGCCATGCCGGTGCTGGGCAATCTCTTCGGCACGCCCGAGCGGGTGGCGCTCGGCATGGGCCGGGAGAGCCTGGCCGACCTGCGCGACGTGGGCCGGCTCCTGGCCTATCTCAAGGAGCCGGAGCCGCCGCGCGGCTTCAAGGACCTGTGGGACAAGATGCCCATCCTGAAGCAGATCCTCAACATGTCGCCGACGGTGGTGAAGCGCCCGGCGTGCCAGCAGCACGTGCTGCGCGGCGATGAGGTCGACCTCGGCGCCATTCCAGTGCAGACCTGCTGGCCGGAGGACGCCGGCCCGCTCATCACCTGGGGGCTCACCGTCACCAAGGGCCCGCACAAGCCGCGCGCCAACATGGGCATCTACCGTCAGCAGGTGATCGGCAGCAACCGCGTCATCATGCGCTGGCTGGCCCACCGCGGCGGCGCCCTGGATTTCCGCGAGTTCCAGAAGAGCAATCCGGGCCAGCCCTTTCCCGTGGCCGTGGCCCTGGGCGCCGATCCGGCCACCATCCTCGGCGCGGTGACGCCGGTGCCCGATACCCTGGCCGAGCATCAGTTCGCCGGACTCCTGCGCGGGGCCAGGACCGAGCTGGCCGACTGCCTGACCGTGCCCCTGCAGGTGCCGGCCAGCGCCGAGATCGTGCTGGAGGGCCACATCTACCCGGACGACGTGGCGCCAGAAGGCCCCTTCGGCGACCACACCGGCTACTACAACGAGGTGGAGACTTTCCCGGTCTTCACCATCGAGTGCATCACCCACCGTGATCAGCCCATTTACCACAGCACCTACACCGGCCGCCCGCCGGATGAGCCGGCGGTGCTGGGCGTGGCCCTGAACGAGGTCTTCGTGCCCCTGCTGCAGAAGCAGTTTCCTGAGATCGTCGACTTCTATCTGCCGCCCGAGGGCTGCTCCTACCGCATGGCGGTGGTCAGCATGAAAAAGGCCTACCCCGGCCACGCCAAGCGCGTCATGTTCGGAGTGTGGAGCTTCCTGCGCCAGTTCATGTACACCAAGTTCGTCATCGTGGTGGACGACGACATCGACGCGCGCAAGTGGGAGGACGTGATCTGGGCCATGACCACGCGCATGGACCCGGTGCGCGACACGCTGCTGGTGGAGAACACGCCCATCGACTACCTGGACTTCGCCTCGCCGGTGTCCGGCCTGGGCGGCAAGGTCGGCTTCGATGCCACCAACAAGCTTCCCGGCGAAACGAGCCGCGAGTGGGGCCGGCCCATCGCCATGGATCCCCAGGTGAAGGCGCGGGTGGATGCCCTGTGGGCGGAACTGGGCCTGTGAGGATCAGCCATCTCGACCATCTGGTGCTCACGGTCCGCGACATCGACGCGGCCTGCGCCTTCTACACGCGCGTGCTGGGCATGGAAGTGGTCACCTTCGGCGCCGGCCGCCGGGCGCTCGCCTTCGGCAGCCAGAAGATCAATCTGCATCAGCAGGGACGGGAATTCGAGCCGAAAGCGGCCCGGCCGACGCCGGGCTCCGCGGACTTGTGCTTCATCACCGAAGTGCCCCTGACGGCGGTGGCCGACCATCTGCGCGCCTGCGGGGCGGCGATCGTCGAAGGGCCGGTGCCGCGCACGGGGGCCAAGGGGCCGATCCAATCCCTCTATATCCGCGACCCCGACGACAACCTCATCGAAATCGCCAACTATCCCGCTTCCGCCTAGGCAAATCCTTCCCCGCGCCGCTTTCCGCCGTCCGGCAGGCGACTTCCTGCAAGCCCCGAAAATCCGGCAATTTGCACCTTTAGGCCCTTGAAGGAGCAGGTGCTTCGGACTATACAGCCTGAAGGAAGCAGCACCGTCCACCCCGGCCCGACCAGGAGAAAAAACAATGTATCTGGTACAGCGCGTGAAAAATATCCTGCTGCAACCGAAACAGGAGTGGCAGGTCATCGATGGGGAAGCGACCAGCGCGGCGGATTTGTACAAGAGCTACATCGTGCCGCTGGCGGCCATCGGACCGCTGGCCTCCATCATCGGCATGGCCGTGGTGGGCTTGAGCATGCCCTTCGTGGGCACCTACCGGGTGCCGCTCGGCATGGCAGCGTCCCACGCCGTGGTGTCCTACATCCTCACCCTGTTGAGCGTGTTCCTGCTGGCTCTGGTCATCAACGCGCTGGCGCCGACCTTCGGCGGGCGCAAGGAGCAGAACCAAGCCTTGAAGGTGGCCGCCTACGCCAGCACGCCGTCATGGCTGGCCGGCATCTTCATGCTGCTGCCCGCGCTGGGCTTCCTGGGCCTGCTGGCATCGCTGTACGGGCTTTACCTGCTCTACCTGGGATTGCCGGTTCTGATGAAGACGCCGCCGGACAAAGCGCTGGGCTATACGGTGGTGGTCGTGATCGTCGCCATCGTCATCTTCATGATCTTCGGCGCCGTCAGCAGTGCGCTGATCGCCTATCCCACCCCGGAGATGCCCATGCCGGGCACCGGACCCGGCATGGATTGACGGCTTGCCCTCGCCTGGACGGCATCTGCCGTCCAGGATGCGCCGCCCCGCTTGGCGGGCTGTCTTCAAACTGCTCTCCTCCGCACGCTCGGACCATCCTCCGCCTTTAGGCGGCCTGCCCGGCTGCAACTTGCTCCGGCGGCCGGTGGCCACTGTTTACTCAGGCTCTTCAGCAAGGAGACCCCCATGTTCGCCCTGACCTACCAAGGACCCTTCGACGTGCGCGTCGAGCGCGTGCCGGATCCGGCCATCCAGGAGCCGGACGACGTCATCCTGCGGGTGACCGCCACGGCCATCTGCGGATCGGATTTGCATCTGTACCGCGGCAAGATGCCGGCCATGGAGCATGGCGACATCTTGGGCCACGAGTTCATGGGCGTCGTCGAGGAGGCCGGCCCGGCGGTGACCAAGGTCAGGAAGGGCGACCGGGTCATCGTGCCCTTCGTCATCGCCTGCGGAGAATGCTTCTTTTGCCATCGGGAGCTGTACTCGGCCTGCGAAACCACCAATCCCGATCGCGGCGCCCTGGTGCACGCCAAGGGCATCCGCTCCGGTGCCGCCTTCTTCGGCTACAGTCACCTCTACGGCGGCATTCCGGGCGGGCAGGCCGAGTACGTGCGCGTGCCCAAGGCCAACGTCGGCCCGTTCAAGGTGCCGGGCAGCCTGGCCGACGAGAGGGTGCTGTTCCTGACCGACATCCTGCCCACCGGCTACCAGGCCGCCCTGAATGCCGGCATCACCCGCGGCTCGAGCGTGGCCATTTTTGGCGCCGGGCCGGTGGGGCTGATGACCGCGGCCTGTGCGCGCCTGCTCGGCGCCGACACCGTTTTCATGGTGGATCGCCACCCCTATCGCCTGGAATTTGCCCAAGCCACCTACGGCGCCATTCCCCTCAACATCGAAAAGCAGGATCCGGCCGAGGAGATCATCAAGGCGACCGGCCGCCGCGGCGTGGATGCCGTGGTGGATGCGGTCGGCTTCGAGGCCAAGGGCAGCCCGGTGGAAACGGCCATGGCCTGGGCCAAGCTGGAGGGCGGCAGCAGCGAGGCCATGCGCCAGTGCATCGCCGCGGTGCGGCGCGGCGGCCGGGTCAGCGTGCCGGGCGTCTACGCCGGACCGCTGCACGCCTTTCCTTGGGGCGATGCCTTCGAGAAGGGCCTGAGCTTCGCCGGCGGCCAGACCCACGTGCAGAAGTACCTGCCCGACCTGCTGCGGCATATCGGAGAAGGCGAGCTGCAGCCGGACGTCATCATCAGCCATCACCTGCCTCTGGCCGAGGCGGCGCGCGGCTACGAGATCTTCAGCAAGAAAGAGGACAACTGCCGCAAAGTGGTGCTCACGCCGGCGGGGCCGGGCGCGGCGACGCACTGATCCGCCGGGGTGGGGAACGGGGATGCAGCGGCCCGGCGTTCAGGAGGCGGGGTCCAGATCCCGCTGGCAGTGCCAGCAACTGGCGAAGTTGGCGGGCACCATTTCGCCGCAATGCGGACAGCGGCGCTCGCGGGGCGGCTGGCGCAGCTCCGCCTCGTACTGGTCCAGCAGATTGCGGGCCAGGGGATAGTCCGCATCGTCCAGGATCCAGACCTCGGGATAGGTGTCGGTCACCGGAATGCCGCCGGCCGCGCTCAGGGCATTGCCGTTGAAGATCTCCGCCCGGATGCCGCGCATGCCGAGCCGGTCCACCAGGATCTGGGCTTCCAGCAGATGGGCAGCTTGATAGATTCGGCGCATGGCTGGGCTCCTTTTGCGTGGCAATCCGCACGGCGCGCCCGCTATGCGGGTCTGCAAAAATACACGGCGGGTAAAGACCCGCCGTGCGCGTTGCCGGGCCGGGTGGGCCCGGGTTCAGGCGGCCTTCTCCTGATAGGCGAAGGTCAGCTCGCCGTCGGTCATGTCCACGGTCACCGTGCCGCCTTTGCTCAGCTTGCCGAAGAGCAGTTCCTCGGCCATGGGGCGCTTGAGCTTCTCCTGGATGAGCCGAGCCATGGGCCGCGCGCCCATCTGCGGATCGTAGCCGTGCTCCGCCAGCCAGCGCCGCGCGGCGGGCGTCACGGTCAGGATCACGTCCTTCTCGTGCAGCTGCTCCTCCAGTTCCACCACGAACTTGTCCACCACATGGGTGACCACTTCCGGGCTCAGCGGCGCGAAGGGGATGACCGCATCCAGGCGGTTGCGGAACTCGGGCGTGAAGGTGCGCTTGATCGCCTCCATGTCCTCGCCGTCGCGGGTCGCGCCGGAGGCGGTGAAGCCCATCACCGGCTTGGCCAGCTCGCTGGCGCCCGCATTGGTGGTCATGATCAGGATCACATTGCGGAAGTCCGCCTGACGGCCATTGTTGTCCGTCAGCTTGCCGTGGTCCATCACCTGCAGCAGGATGTTGAAGACGTCCGGGTGGGCCTTCTCGATCTCGTCCAGCAGCAGCACCGCATGGGGGTGCTTGATCACCGCCTCGGTGAGCAGCCCGGCCTGATCGAAGCCCACGTAGCCGGGAGGGGCGCCGATCAGGCGCGAGACCGTGTGGCGCTCCATGTACTCGCTCATGTCGAAGCGGATCAGCTCCACGCCCAGGATCTTGGCCAGCTGGCGGCTGACTTCCGTCTTGCCCACGCCGGTGGGGCCGGAGAAGAGAAAGGAGCCGATGGGCTTTTCCGGATGCTTCAGGCCGGCGCGCGCCAGTTTGATGGCGGAAGCCAGCTGCTCGATGGCCGGATCCTGACCGAAGATGCTGAATTTCAGGTCGCGCTCCAGGTTGCGCAGGTTTTCCTTGTCCGCGCTGGACACCGCCTTGGGCGGAATGCGCGCGATCTTGGCCACGATGTCCTCGATGTCCCTGACGCCGATGACCTTCTTCTGCTTGGACTTGGGCAGCAGGGTCATGGCCGCGCCCACCTCGTCGATGACGTCGATGGCCTTGTCCGGCAGGAAGCGGTCATGGATGTGGCGGGCCGACAGCTCCACGGCGGCGCGCAACGCCTCGCTGGTGTAGCGCACGCCGTGGTGCAGCTCGAAGCTGGGTTTCAGGCCGCGCAGGATTTTGACCGTTTCCTCCACGGAGGGCTCGTGCACGTCGATCTTCTGGAAGCGGCGGCTCAGTGCCCGGTCCTTCTCGAAGTACTGACGGTACTCCTGGTAAGTGGTGGCGCCGATGCACTTGAGCTCGCCCGAGGCCAGCGCCGGCTTCAGCAGGTTGGAGGCGTCCATGGCGCCGCCCGAAGCGGCGCCGGCCCCGATCAGGGTGTGGATCTCGTCGATGAAGAGCACGGCATTGGGCTGGCGCTTCAAAGCCTTGAGCACCGCCTTCAGGCGTTCCTCGAAGTCGCCGCGGTAGCGCGAGCCGGCGATGAGGGCGCCCATGTCCAGCGAGTAGACCACCGCGTTCTTGAGCACCTCCGGCACCTCGCCGGCCACGATGCGCCGCGCCAGGCCCTCGACGATGGCGGTCTTGCCGACGCCCGGCTCGCCCACGTAGATGGGGTTGTTCTTGCGCCGGCGGGCCAGGATCTGAATGGTGCGGGTCAGTTCGTGCTCGCGCCCGATCAGCGGGTCGATGCGCCCGGCTTTGGCCCTGGCGTTCAGATTGACGGTGAAGTTCACCAGCGGGTCCTTGGAGTCCTCGCCCTCGGTGCGGCCCTGGGTGGTGTCCTCCTGCTCGCCGCCGCCCTTCTTGCGGATGCCGTGGGAAATGAAGTTGACCACGTCCAGCCGGGTGACGTCGGCCTTCTGCAGGAAGTAAACGGCGTGCGATTCGCGCTCGGAAAAGAGGGCGACCAGGATGTTGGCCCCGGTGACCTCCTCCTTGCCGGAGGACTGCACGTGATAGAGCGCCCGCTGCAGCACCCGCTGGAAGCCGATGCTGGGCTGGGTTTTCACCGTGTTCTCCGGACCCACGGGCCGGATGCCCTCGTTCAGGAACTGGGTGACCTCCTGGCGCAAGGCGCTGATGTCGGCGCCGCAGGCTTCCAGGACTTCGGCGGCATGCGGGTTGTCCAGCAGCGCCAGGAGCAGGTGCTCCACGCTGGCGAACTCGTGGCCGCGGCTCCTGGCCGCCTGCAGGGCTTGGTTGAAGGTCTGTTCGAGCGCCTTGTCGATCATTGGAACTTACTCCTTTTCCATGATGCACTGCAGCGGGTGCTCGTTACGGCGCGCGGCCTCGATCACCTGGGCAACCTTGGTTTCGGCGATGTCGTAGGGATAGACTCCGCAGATCCCCTGGCCCCGATGGTGCACGTGAAGCATGATCCGCGTTGCCTCTTCCCGGGACTTGTAAAAGTATTCCTCTAAAATATAGACGACGAAGTCCATGGGAGTGTAGTCGTCATTTAGGAGGATAACCTTGTACATGCTGGGCTTCTTCAGCTCCGGCTTGTGCTCCAGGACGGTGCCGTAATTGGGATCGCGTGTGCTCATGGCTTGTAAACGTTCATTGCTGCGGCTTGCACATACGGCGTAACCGCTGATCTTAGATTGAAAACGCTCCGAAAAATTCAATTGCGGTAACTGCGCATCTGGCCGACCACGGCGCCCTGGATGCGGACGCGCTCGGCCGCGAATTCCATGGGCTGCATCCGACTGTTGGCCGGCACCAGCAGCACCGTTTCCCCCCGCGGATAGAAGCGCTTCAGGGTGGCGTTCTCCCCGTCCACCAGCGCGACCACCACCTCGCCGGGACGGGCGCTCTCGCGGGCCTCGATGATGACGATGTCGCCGTCGAGAATGCCGTCTTCCATCATGGATTCGCCCTTGACGCGCAGGGCGTAGTGCTCGCCGGACCCGAGCAAGGAGGGCGGTACCTCGATCTCCTCGGGCACCTCGATGGCCTCGATGGGCAGGCCGGCGGCAATGGCGCCCAGCAGGCGCACCGTCACCTTGTTGCCCAGTTCGGTCAGCTCGATGCCGCGGGCGCGTTGGGCGGTCAGGCGGATCTTGCCTTCCTGGGCCAGCGCCTGCACGTGCTTGCGCACCGCGCTCTTGGCGGCGATGCCCAGGCGTTCGCCCAGTTCCGTCAGGGTGGGGGCATAGCCGAATTCCTGCTGATACTCACGCAGGGCCTTGAGGACATCCTGTTGTCTTGGAGTCATAGTACTCTCCACGGGAAGAGGGAATCCCTCTTACTATAGAGAACATGTGGAGAACGCTCAAGAGAGGCGCACCCGGCGGGAGCGGGCTCTCCTGAGCGGCGGAAAAGCGGCGGGGAGAAGGACGCGGGCGCCGTCGTCGGCGGCGAGCGGCTCAGTTGCTGGCCGCCTTGGCTTCCGCCAGCGGCGCGGACTGCAGATCGGGGACCTGGCAGCTTTCCAGGACCGTGAGCTTGTTGTCCTTGATGAAATCGATCAGCTGCTTGAAGGCCCGCGGATTCACTTCCTTCAGGTAAGGGTCGATCTTGAGGGCGGCGTGGCCTTCGATGAGCACCGGCTCCACGTAGGGCGAGTAGCGGATGCGGTGATCCGGCCCCACCTGCGAAACGGACTCGGACAGGCGCTCGGCCCAGTCGCTGGGCCGGAATTTATGGCCGCTCTGGGTGATCCCGTCAACCAAGATTTTGCAACGTGTCTGTGCCATTTTTGAAAAAACACCTCAAAAAAGCGGAAAACGAGACTTGCCGATATGCCCCGGCCCGGCTGGGCCGCGAGCTCACTGCATTCGTTTTCGGAGCCTGTGGTGCCTCGCGCGGCACCCAGGACCGGGTAGCAGCGGCGGTACGCGCGCTATGATCCCCTGGGGGGCGGTAAGTTCCCGGCTCGGCTGAGGCAGGCTCCACCAGATGCTTGTGTCATAACGATTCAGCGGTGACGCGGTTTACCGGCGGGCAGCCGCTTACTTGGCCAGGTCGATTTTGGCCTGGGCGCGCTGGGCATCCACAAAGCTCTGGATTTTCTGCTGCTGCAGGTCGGCGCGCAGGCGCTCCTTGACGGCGTCGAAGGGCGGCGGCGTCAGCTTGCGCGTATCCTCCAGCTGGATGATGTGGTAGCCGAACTCGGTCTTCACCGGGCCCAGCAGAGCGCCTTTCTTGGCGCCGTTCAAGGCATCGGCAAAGGGCTTGACCATCATGCTCGGCGGGAACCAGCCCAGCTCGCCGCCATTTTGAGCGCTGCCCTTGTCCAGGGACTTCTCCTTGGCCAGCTTGGCGAAGTTGGCGCCCTTTTTCAGGTCGGCCATGATCTTTTCGGCTTCCGCCTGGCTCTTCACCAGGATGTGGCGCGCGCGATATTCCTTGTCGCCCAGGTCCTTCACGAAGCTCTGGTAGTGGCTGCGCAGCTCCTCGTCCGAAACCGGATGCTTAGCCAGATAGTCGTCGATGGCGGCGTTGGCAAGGATCTGGCGGTTGGCCAGCGCCAGGCGCGCCTGGACCTGCGGGCTTTGTTCCAGCTTGCCGGCGCGGGCGGCCTGGGCCAGGATCTCCTGGGCGACCAGGTTGTTGAGCACCTGCGTCTTCGCCTGCGGGCTCTGGGCCATGTTCGGGTTGGTGGACAGGATGACGTCCACCTGGCTCTGGTCGATGGCGACGCCGTTGACGGTGGCCGCCGGGGCGGCCAGGGCGGGCGTGCTCAGGGCGGCCAAGCAGGCCAGCAGGAGATAGGAGCGCTTCTTCATGCAAGGATCCTTAGCTTTTGATGAATTTCAATATTATCCAACAAATCCGCTTAAAAGCCTAATGCTTATTCGCCCGCGCCGCTCTCGTCGCTGAAGTAGGGGAAGAGAATGGGCAGGAGCAGCAGGGTCAGCGCCGTGGCCGACACCAGCCCGCCGACGATCACCACCGCGAAAGGCCGCTGGGTCTCGGAGCCGATGCCGTGGGACAGCGCCGCCGGCAACAGGCCGAGGCCGGCCATCAGAGCGGTCATCAGCACCGGGCGCAGGCGGCGGGCAGCGCCGCCAAGGATGGCGGACATGCTGTCCTGGCCCTCGCGCAGGAATTCCTTGATCTGCTCCACCATGATCACGCCGTTCTGCACCGAGATGCCCGCCAGGGCGATGAAGCCCACCGCCGCGGATACGGACAGGTGCAGGCCGGCCAGTCCGAGGCCGGCCAATCCGCCGATCAGGGAGAAGGGGATCATGAGCAGGATCAGGAAGGCATTCTTGACCGACTGGAACACCCAGAAGAGCAGGATGAAGATGAGCAGGACGCTGACCGGGACGATCACTTCCAGCCGCTTCATGGCGCGTTGCTGGTTTTCGAACTGGCCGCCCCAGGTCATGCGATAGCCGGG
The DNA here is from genome assembly GCF_000423825.1 of Thermithiobacillus tepidarius DSM 3134. Classification (NCBI taxonomy): domain Bacteria; kingdom Pseudomonadati; phylum Pseudomonadota; class Acidithiobacillia; order Acidithiobacillales; family Thermithiobacillaceae; genus Thermithiobacillus; species Thermithiobacillus tepidarius. Next base: position 196,483 of record NZ_AUIS01000003.1, on the reverse strand, counting down.
GGGCAGCTTCACCTCCCGCTTCACCTTGCGCATGGCCTCGGCGACGAAGCCGCCCTGGTCGCGCCCGAGCAGGTTGGCCTTGACCGCCACGTTGCGCCCGCCGCCCTCGCGGCTGATGCGGGCGGCGCCCTCGCGGACGCTGATGTCGGCCAAGGCGCTCAAGGGCACCTGGACGTTGCTGCCGGGCACGTTGAGCATGAGCTCACCGATGGTTTCCACGCTGTCCCGGTAGGGCTTGTCCAGCCGCAAGGCGACGTCGAAGCGGCGTTCGCCGTCGTAGAAGGCGTTCACCGCACGGCCGGCCAGCGCGGTCTGCACGACGTCGGCCACGTCGCTGGCGTTGAGCCCGTAGCGGGCCAGCCGGTCGCGGTTCAATTCGATGTTGAGCTGCGCCAGGCCGCCGACCTTGATGGCGGCTACGTCCACCGCGCCCGGGATGCCGCTGACCACGCGGGCGACTTCCTCGGCCTTTTCTTCCAGCACTTCCAGGTCGGGGCCGAAGATCTTGATGGCGATCTCGCCCTTGACGCCGCTCAGCGCCTCTTCCACGTTGTCCTCGATCACCTGGGAAAAGTTGGTGTGCACGCCGGGAATGCTCTCCATGCGCCGCTCCATGTCGCGGATGAGGGCCTCCTTGCCGGAGAAGCGCCAGTGCTCGCGCGGCGCCAGGTTGGCCATGATCTCCATGTTGTTGGGCCCTTTGGGGTCGGTGCCGTCGTCCGGGCGGCCCATGTGGGCGATGACGCTGCTGACTTCCGGATAGCTGAGCAGGATGGCGCGGATCCGTTCTTCCACCTCCTTGGTCTTGTCCAGGGCGGTGGAGGGCGGCAGGGTGAGGGTCAGCCAGATGTTGCCTTCGTCCAGCTTGGGCAGGAACTCGCTGCCGAGCCGCGGCGCCAGCAGCAGGCTGGCGGCCAGGAGCAGCACGGACAGGCCCACCACCGTCTTGCGCCAGCGGAAGGCGAAGGCGAGCAGGTCGCGGTAACGGACCTGCAGGGCGTGCATCCAGCGGCTGTGCCGTTCCGCCATGCGGTTGTTGCGCAGGGTGAAGCTGAGCAGGACCGGGATCAGGGTCAAAGTGATGAGGATCGCTCCCAGAATGGCGAAGCTGAGGGTCAGGGCCATGGGGGAGAAGATTTTTCCTTCCACGCGCTGAAAGGTGAAGATGGGCAGGAAGGCGGAGATGATGATGGCCTTGGCGAAGAGCACGGGCCGGCCGACCTCCACGGCGGTGCTTTTCAGCGTGTGCCAGCGCCAGCCGACGGAGTCGTGGGAAGGGTGCTGATCCACGGCGGCCAGCGCCAAGCGCACCATGAAGGCCTCCACCAGCACCACGGCGCTGTCCACCAGGATGCCGAAGTCCACCGCGCCCAGGGAGATCAGGTTGGCGGACACGCCCTTGAGATCCATGCCGATGAAGGCGAAGAGCAGCGAGAGGGGGATGATGCTGGCAACGATGAGCGCGGCTTTCAGATTGCGCAGAAAGATGACCAGGATCACCACCACCAGGAAGGCGCCGGTCAGCAGGTTCTCAGTGACCGTGTGCACGGTATGGCCGATCAGCTGGGTGCGGTCGTAGACCGGCTTGAGCCGCACGCCGGGCGGCAGGCCATGGGCGTTGAGGCCGTCGATCCGGGTCTTCAGGTCGGCAATGACGACGGCCGGGTTGCGGCCCTTGACCATCTGCACGATGCCTTCCACCACGTCGCTCTGCCGGTTGTAGTCCACGTAGCCCGAGCGGGTGCGCGGGCCGATCTCCACGTCGGCCACGTCGCTGACATAGACGGGTGCGCCGTTGGCGCTGGCGACCACCACGCGGCCGATGTCGTCCACGTTGGTGAAGAGGCCGACGCTGCGCACCACCAGGGCCTCGTCGCCGCGGCGGATGAAGCCGCCGCCCGTATTCACGCTGTTGCTGGCCAGCGCCTGGGACAGCTGCGCCAGGGTCAGGTTGTACTTGCGCAGCCGATAGGGATCGGCGCGGACCTGGTACTCCTTGATCGCGCCGCCGAAGCTGACCACGTCGGCCACGCCGGGCGTGCTGCGCAGGGCCGGCCGCACCACCCAGTCCTGCAGTGCGCGCACTTCCGTCAGCGGCATGTCCCGGGGGGCTTCCAGCACGTAGCGGTAGATCTCGCCCACCGCCGTGGTCAGCGGGGCGAGAGTGGGCTGTACGCCGGGCGGCAGGGTGACGTTGGCCAGCTTTTCCAGCACCTGCTGGCGGGCGAAGTAGTCGTCGGTGCGGTCGGCAAAGGTCAGGGTGACCACGGACAGGCCGGTGATGGACACCGAGCGCACCTGCGCCAGGCCGGGAATGCCGTTCATCTCCCTCTCGATGGGCATGGTGACGCTGCGCTCCACCTCCGGCGGCGCCTGGCCGGGCACCTGGGTGACGACCTGCACCTGCACGTCCTGGACGTCGGGAAAGGCCTGGATGGGCAGGTTCTTGACGGCGATGATGCCCCAGATGACCAGCACCAGGGCGGCACCCAGGATCAGCACGCGCTGCTTGAGCGCAAAGGTGATGAGCCTTTCCAGCATGGCCTAGCCGCCCTGCAGGTCGGCGTTCAGCAGCAGGGCGCCGCTGCTCACCACGCGCTCGCCCGGGCGCAGGCCGCTTTCCACCACGCTGAAGTCGCGTGTCTGCAGGCCCAGGCGAACCGGGCGCTTGCGCAATTCGCCGGGACGGACTTCCACGAACACCGATACGCGCCGGCCCTCGGTGACCAGGGCGCCGTTGGGCACCAGCAGCGCGAGCTGGCCCTGGCCAGCCAGCGGGGTGATGCGGGCAAACATGTCCGGCTTCAGGCGGCGGTCTGGATTGTCCAGCTCCACCCGGGCCCGCACCCGCCGCGTACCGGGATCGACCACGTCGGCCACGTAGCTGATCCGGCCGACGAAATTCTCCCCCGGGTAGGCGTCCACGCTGATTGCCGCGGGCTGGCCCACGTGCACCTTGGCCAGGTCCTGCTCGGCCAGATCCACGATGGCCCAGACATGGGTGGGATCGGTGATGACGAAGAGCGGATTGGGCAGATCCGGGCGGATCTCCATGCCCGGATTGACCTGGCGGTCGGTGACGATGCCGCTGACCGGCGAGCGCAGCGGATAGCTCTCGCCATGGGGGCTGCCGCCATCCGGCAGCAGGTTGCGCAAGCGCATCCGGGCCCGCTGCGCTTCCGCTTCCGCCTTGCGCAGATCGGTTCGAGCCAGCTCCAGATCCTTGCGCGCCAGCACCTGCCCGCTGTAGAGCATCTGCGCGCGGCGGTGGGCGGCCTGGGCCTGGTTCAGCTCCGCGGCCGCCCTGTCGGCATCCGCCATGGCGCTGCCCAGATCCGGCGAGTCCATCCACAGGAGGGGTTGGCCGCGGCGCACGCGGTCGCCCGGCTTGGCGGCGATCCGGGTCACGCGGCCCGCGACCGGCGCGCTGATGCGGCTGGTGCGGTCCTCGTCATAGGCGATGCGGCCGTTGAGGGGCGCGCTGAGGGGGCGCGGCTGGAGCTGCACGGCCTCGATGTGCAGAGCGGCGAGCTGCGGCGCATTGGGCGCGTAGCGCAGCACGCCCGCGTCCTGGGCGACGGCCGGCAACGGCGGGCTGCCGGCCAGCAACAGGACGGACAGGAGCAGGGAAAGACGTGGGTTCATGGCGTGGCGTCCTGGGTGGTGGCCGCCTGCCAAGCGGCCTGGGCTTTTGCGTAATCGGCCCGGGTTGCGGCGGCATCCAGCAGGAGACCGTGCAGCGTGCGCCGGGCATCCAGCAGATCCAGCAGCCCGCTGGCACCATGCTGATAGGCGAATTCGGCGGCCTGGGCGGCTTGGCGGGCGCGGGGGATGAGGTCGCCTTGGTAGCGCTGCATGCGTTCGGTGGCCGTGCGCAGGTCCGTCCACGCGCCTTGCAGCTCGGCCAGGGCGTCGGCACGGGTGCGGGCCAGCTCCGTGGCCGCCTGCTGGCGGGCCACTTCGGCCTGGGCGATTTCGCCCTGGTAGCGGTAGCGCAGCTGCCAGGGGAAGCTGACGCCCAGGCCGATGCTGTTGCGGGAGACGGCGTTGCCGGGGGGCTGGCGTTCGTATTGCACCCCGACGACCACGTCCGTCTTGCGCAGGGAGGCCGCCAGCTGCTGCGCATCCTCGGCCTGGGTCAGGCGCACCCGTGCCGCGCGCACGTCCGGCCGCCGTTCCAGGAGCTCGGCCAGGTTCGGCTGCGAGCCGGGCTGCCCGGGCTGGAGCGGCAGGTCCGGCGCGGCCGTGCGCAGTTGCTCGGCTTGGTCTTCCAGGCCGAGGAAGAGACCCAGTCCCAGTTGGGCATGGCGCCGCTCGGCCGCCGCCTGGCGGGCCTCGAGCGCGGCTTTCTCCGCCTCCACCTGCATGCGCGCCAGCTCGGTGGGCGCGATGTCGCCCGCGCGCAGCCGCAGGCGCATGGCTTCCACGCTCTTGCGATACAGCGCCGCATTGGTGCTGGTGATGTGCTCCCGCTCTTCGGCGAGCGCCAGGTCATAATAGGCCTGGGCCAACTGCAGGCGCAGACTGCGCAAGGTGTTGTCCAGATCGTGGCGGGCCGCCTGCAGGCCCTTTTCCGCCACGGCCAGGCGCAGGCCGCGCTTGTTGCCGCGTTCGATCAGCTGGTCGATGCGGAAGGTGGTGTCCAAGCTGGCGTCCAGCCGGTTGCCGAGGCCGTTCGTCTGGCTCGGGTCGGCGGGGCTGAAATAAGCGGAGTTGACCGAGAGGACCGGATTGGGCCGCTGTCCGGCGATTACCCGCCCGGCCTCGGCGTTGCGCACTTGCAGGCGCGCGCTGATGAGCTCGCGGTTGCGGGCGAGGAACAGGCGGTCGGCGGCTTCCAGGGTGAGGGGCGCGCTGAGCTCTGCCGCAGGGGCGGCGGATGGCTCCGGGCCGGGGTTGACGGCGGGAATCGGGCTGGCAGCCGCCCGGGTGGCAGGAACCTGGCAGCAAGCGAGCACCACCGCTGCCATGCAGATCCACAGCCGGCGGGACCGTGTTGCGGACATCTTTCTTCCTCCATTCCGGTGGCAACGGGCCCGCGTAGCTTAGCCAAGCGGCCGAAGAGGAAGAAAGGGGGCTAGATTATCTTTAACAAAATTTTGACAAATCGGGACAGGTGCATCTTCAGCTGCGTGTGGGGCGCATCAGTCCTTGCTCCACCGCCGTGCGTCGGGCCGGACCCTGGAGCAATTCCACCAGGGTCAGGGCAAAGTCCATGGCGGTGCCCGGGCCGCGTGAGGTGATCACGTTGCCGTCCACCACCACGCTTTCCTCGCTGTACTGGAAGTCGCCGCGCTGTGGATCGATGCTGCCAGGGAAGCTGGTGGCGCGCTTGCCGGCCAGCAGGCCGTAGTCGGCAAAAATGGAGGGGGCGGCGCAGATGGCGGCGGTGAATCGGCCCTGGTCGCGGAAACGGGCCAGCAGCATCTTGACGCGCGGGTCGGCGTGTAGGTTACGGGTGCCCGGCTGGCCGCCTGGCAGTGCGATGAGGTCGAAATCCCGCTCCATGACGGCATCCAGGGTGCTGTCCGGCAGGATCACGGTGCCGCGCGCGCCGCGCACCGGTCCCTCCCGCAATCCCGCGCTGACTACCTCCACCTCACCGCGGCGCAGGATGTCGATGATGGAGACGGCTTCCAGTTCCTCGAACCCCTCGGCGAGGGGGACCAGTACGCTTGCCATGCGCAATCTCCTGTGCTGTGGCACGCCGAGGCGTGCTGCCAATAACAATGCGGAGGAAGCGTGCGCTTTCCCCGCCAGTCACGAGAACTTACTGGTTGGCGGCCTTGGGCAGGTTCAGGGATAGCTCGGCCGGGGCCGAGGCCGGCTTGCCGTCGCTGCGCACGTAGGTGGCCGTGCCCTTGAGCATGTTCAGGGCTTGTCGCAGCTGGAAGTCCTTGTTCAGGTCGGGCAGCCGCGAGCTGCTCTGCGGGACTTCCGCCTCCTTGTCCTGCTTGGCCTCGGGCGGCGGCAGTTCGGAGGGCGCCGGCTTGATCATCAGCTTGGACTGCACCTTGACCGGTCCGGTTTTCAGGTCGTTCTTGACGCCATTGGCGCTGTCCCCGTTCTCCAGGTGGCCGCTCAGGTCGGCCTCCTTCAGGAAGTCCGGTTGGCTCTTGCTGGCGGCTTCCTGCAGGGACGGGATCTCCACGTCGGGGACGATGCCGGTGGCCTGGATGGAGCGGCCGCTGGGCGTGTAGTAGAGCGCCGTGGTCAGTTTCAGGGCGGCGCCGTTGCGCATGGGCAGCACGGATTGCACCGAGCCCTTGCCGAAGGTCTGCATGCCGGCGATCACGGCGCGCTTGTCATCCTGCAGGGCGCCGGCGACGATCTCCGAGGCGGATGCGGAGCCTTCATTGACCAGCACTACCATGGGCGTGTCCTTGATGTATTCGGGCGGCGTGGCCTTGAATTCCATATCGCTGTCGGCGACCCGGCCCTTGGTGTACACGATCAGGCCCTTGTCCAGGAACAGATCCGCCACCTCCACGGCGCTGCTCAGTACGCCGCCGGGGTCGTTGCGCAGATCCAGCACCAAGCCCTTGAGCTTGCCGTTGTTCTCGCGCAGCAGCTTGTCCAGCGCATCCTTCACGTCGCGGCCGGTCTGCTGTTGGAACTGGGCGATGCGGATATAGCCGTAGCCGGGGGCCAGGGTGGTCGCCTTGACGCTTTCCACGCGGATCACGTCGCGCACCAGGGTGAAGCTCATCGGCTTGCTCTGGCCTTCGCGCAGCACGGTCAGCGTGACCTTGGAGCCCGGCTTGCCGCGCATCTTCTCCACCGCCTGCTGCAGCGTCAGGCCCTTGACCATGGTGTTGTCGATCTTGACGATGATGTCGCCGGCATGGATGCCCGCCTTGGCGGCGGGAGTGTCATCGATGGGGGCGACCACGCGGACGAAACCCCGGTCGGCCGTGACCTCGATGCCCAGGCCGCCGAACTTGCCGTCGGTGACGATCTGGATTTCCTTGAACATGTCCGGCGTCAAATAGGCGGAGTGGGGGTCGAGGCTCTCCACCATGCCGTTGATGGCGCCTTCCATCAGCTTGTTGTCGTTCACCGGCTTGACGTAATCGGTCTTGATCCTGCCGAAGATTTCGCTGAAGGCGCGGATGTCCTCCAGCGGGATGTCGGTCTCCGGGCTGGTTTTGTCGGCGTAGACGCCCAAGGCCATGGACAGGCCGGTGCCGATGGCAACGCCGAGCATTACCCCGGACAGGGTGCTGGCGCGGGGAAAGCGGATGGGCATAGAAGTTCTCCGATCTGTTGAATAATAAATTGTTCCCGGCCTGCCGGCAGCGGGTTCGGGATGGTCCGCTCCCCGCTCGCCTCAGCGCAGGCGCAGGTAGCGCAAGGGATCCACGGGCCGGCCGTGCTGGCGCATCTCGAAATATAGTCCAGGCTGGCCCAGCTCCGCGCTTTGGCCGACCGCGGCGATTCGCTCGCCCGCCTCCACCTGAGCGCCGGCGCCTTTCAGCATACCCTGAACGTGGCTGTAGAGGGAGAGCAGACCGTTGCCGTGGTCCAGGATGAGCAGCAATCCGTAGCCGCGCAGGGCGCTGGCATAGACGACCCGGCCGGCGGCCACGGCTTGCACGGGACTGCCCGGCGGGGCCTGGAAGACCACTCCCTGCCAAGGCATCCCTCCCTGTCCCCGAGGTGTCCCGAAGCGGACGCTGATTGGACCACTGACGGGGGCAGGAAGTTGCCCGCGCCCCACGATTTTCGGCAAGGCGGGTGCCGATGCTTCGGCGGCTGCCGTCGGCGCGGCCGGTTCCGGCTTGGGCGCCAAGCCGGCTTGGCGCCGACGGGCATTTTCTTCGCGGGCGCGTTTGAGAGCGAGTTCCTGGCGCTTGCGCGCTGCCGCCCGCGCCTTGGCGATGCGGGCGGCGCGCTCCGCCTCCAGCTTGGCCCGGCGTGCCGCTTCCGCCGCCAGCCGGGCGAGGAGGCGGTCCAGTGCCTTGGCATTGGCCTGCAGCTGGCCCAGGCGCTGCTGTTGCTGCTTGAGGGTGTCCTGCAGCTCCGCGGCCACCTGTTGGCGCGCCTGGCGGCGCTGTTCCAGCTCCTTTTTCTGCTGGGCGATCCGGGTTTCCACACGCATCAGTTGCTGATGCTGGTCGTGGATCTGCGCCGAGGTGCGGGCGACCTGGCCGGCCGTGGCTTCGATAGCTTCGATGCGCTGCAGGCGCGCCTGGTTGAGCCGGCGATAGTACTCCAGGGTACGCCCCAATTCGGCGGGATTTTTCTGGTTCAGCCACAGCTGCAGCGGACTTTCCGGGCCGAGCATGTAGGCCGCCCGCAGCTGGCCGCGCAGGTGCTGCTTCTGCACGGCCAGGCTGGCTTCTAGCTGACGTCCCTGACTGCGCAGCCGCTCCAGCCGGGCGGCCGTGCGCTCGCGCTCAGCCTGGGTCTGCTGCAGGATCTGGGTGCGTGCCGCGATCTCGCCGGAGAGTTTCTGTAGATCCGCCTGCACTTCTGCCTGGCTGCGCCGCGTCCGGGTGACCGCCTGGCGCAGGGTACCCATTTCCTTGCGGATCTGCTCGAGCTGCTGCCGGGGCGCGGCGCTCTTGTCCTGCTTGGATTTGTTGGACGCCGGCGTGGCGGCGTGCGCCACCGCCAAGTGCAGGCCCAGGAGCCCCAGCAGGCATGCCAAAGCCAAGCGATGCGGAAACTTCCGGTTCAAGGTCGGAGGCTTCGCTCGTCAGGGCGTGGCGCCATGGACCGGCTGCGCTTCGCTCGGAGCGACATGCGCTTCCAGCAGTTCCACCAGCGGCCGCCCCGTCATCTCGGGCGGGATCGGCAAGCCCAGCAGGTAGAGCATGGTCGGGCTGATGTCCTCCAGGGCGCCGGTGGCGGCCATTCGGGCCGGTCGGCCCACGTAGACGAAGGGCACCGGGTTGCAGGTGTGCGCGGTGTGCGCCTGGCCGGTTTCGGCATTGGTCATCTGCTCGGCGTTGCCGTGGTCCGCCGTGATCAGCACCTCGCCGCCCACCGCCTGCGCGGCCTCGATCACCCGCCCCAGGCAGGCGTCCAGGGCCTCGATCGCCTTGACCGCTGCCTCGAAGTTGCCCGTGTGGCCCACCATGTCCGGATTGGCGTAATTGCAGATGATCACGTCATAGGCGCCGCTGCGGATGCGCGCCACCAGTTCGTCGGTGAGCAACGGAGCGCTCATCTCCGGCTGCAGGTCGTAGGTGGGTACTTTGGGCGAGGGAATGAGCATCCGGTCCTCGCCGGGGAAGGGCTGTTCCGTGCCGCCGTTGAAAAAGAAGGTGACGTGCGCGTACTTCTCCGTTTCGGCGATGCGCAGCTGGTGCAGGCCCAGCTGGGAGACGTACTCGCCGAAGCCGTTTTTCAGCCGCTCCGGCGGATAGGCGACGGCGGCGTCGAGGCCCTCCTGGTATTCGGTCAGGCACGCGAAGATGCCCACCCGCGGCCAGGCGCTGCGCACAAAGCCTCGGAAACCGGGCTCGACGAAGGTCTGGGTGAGTTCGCGGGCGCGATCGGCGCGATAGTTCATGAACACCACCGCATCGCCGTCGCGGATGACGACCGGCTCGCCGCCGGCGGGATGGATGCTGGTGGCGCCCACGAACTCGTCCGTCTCGCCGCGGGCATAGGCCGCCTCCAGGCCGGCCAGGGCGCTGTCGGCGCGCTGGCCGATCCCCTGGGTCAGCAGGTCGTAGGCGGCCTGCACCCGCTCCCAGCGATTGTCCCGATCCAAGGCGTAGTAGCGGCCGATCATGGAGGCGATGCTGCCGCCGCCGAGCGCCGCCATCTTGGCTTCCAGCCGGCGCAGGTAGATTTCGGCGCTCTTGGGCGCGGTGTCGCGGCCATCCAGGAACGCGTGCACGTACACGCGCTCGGCACCCCGCCGGATCGCCAGCTCCAGCATGGCGTGGATGTGCTCCTCATGGCTGTGCACGCCGCCGTCCGACAGCAGGCCGAGAATGTGCACCGCACGGCCCGCGGCCTTGGCCTTGTCCACGGCGCCGGTGAGCACCGGGTTGTCGAAAAAGCCGCCGGTTTCGATGGCCCGGTTGATGCGGGTGTACTCCTGGTACACCACGCGCCCGGCGCCCAGGTTCAGGTGGCCGACCTCGCTGTTGCCCATCTGGGCCGCCGGCAAGCCGACGGCGGCGGCGGAGGCCTGGATGAGGGTGTGCGGATAGTGCTGCCACAAATGGTCCCAGACCGGCTTGCGGGCGGCGAGAATGGCGTTGCCGGGACGGTCTTCCCGGTAGCCCCAGCCATCCATGACGATGAGGACAACGGGTCGGTGCGAGGTGGACATGTGATCTCCAGCGTGAAACGGTTAGGGCAGGCGGCCGGCGGGGCCACGCCGCGTAGCGGCCGTAATGGGCGGAAAGGACGCGGAGGAAGCGGCGATGGGAGCTGCGGCGCCCCTTGGCGTTGCCGGGCGCGTCCAGGGGGCGCGATGCGGAAACTGACAGTCCATAAAAATTTATATATTCTTATATATTGACTGGAAATGAGCGCTTTGCATATAACATCGGAATTTTAATGCACGGAGCATATATGGAAGAACTGCTGCAGCGCGAAGAAGACATTGACCAGGCGTCCCGTTCCCTGAAGGCGATGGCGCATCCCCTGCGCCTCAAGGTGCTGTGTATTTTAGGGGGGGAAGAGTTGAGCGTGCAAGAGATTGTTGACGCGGTCGGCACCTCGCAGAGCAACATCTCCCAGCACCTGGCCATCCTGCGCGACAAGGGCATCCTCAAATCCCGCAAGGACGCCAACAAGGTCTACTATAGCATTAACGACCCCCGCACCTTACGTCTGATTTCCATGATGCAGGAAGTGTTTTGTAGTTGCCAGCAGAGATAGGGGCGCCATTCCCTGCTGGACGCCGCCGGGGCGGGAGGCTGTAGCGGCGAGCAACTTGTGCTTGATAGCTGGATAATAATATTATTAAAATCTAATATAGGTTCGGAGGCGCCGTCCCTGGCCTCGCGCGACCTGTGTGGATCGATGCTGCGGAGGAGTTGCTATGACTGAGGGAGCCACAGCGCGGGCGGCCGTGTCCCCGCGCCTACGCTGGTGCTTGGCCCTGGCCCTGGCCCTGGGCAGCGCCCTGCTGCCGCTGGGCCTGTCGGCCCAGGCCGAGCCCCTGGACCTGCGCCAGAGCATTGAACTGGCCTTGCGGCAGAATCCCGAGATCCGGGTCAGCCAGGCTCAGCTCCAGCAGGCCGAAGCCGGGCTGCGCCAGGCCCAGGGCAAGCGTTACCCCAGCCTGAACGCCTCGGTCACCGGCACCCACACCAACGACGCTCTCAACGCCTTCGGCCTGAAGCTGTCCCAGCGCAACGCCACCTTCGACGACTTCGGGGCGGGGGAATTCAATCCGGCCAATCCTTCCGTAGCGCCCCGCAACCTCAACCATCCGGGCGGCGTCAGCAATCTCAACACCCGCCTGGAGCTGCAGATCCCCATCTACAACGGCGGCCAGATCCGCGGCTTCATCGAGCAGGCGCGCGCCCAGGTGCGCGCCGCCCAGCACGGCGATGTCGCCGCCCGCCAGCAGCTGGCCTACAACGTGGTGCAGGCCTACGAGGGCGTGCACGCGGCGCGCGCCTACGTCGGCGTGGCGCGGCAGGCGGAGGAGGCCGGCCAAGCCTACGTCAACACCACCCAGAACCTGTTCAAGCACGGGGTCGTGGTGCGCAGCGAACTTCTGGCCGCGCAGGTGCGCCTGGAGGACACCCGGGTGCAGCTGGAGCAGGCCCGCAATGCCGAGGCCGCCGCCATGGATCAGCTGCATCTCTTGCTGGGCATTCCGCTGGACCAGCCGCTGGAGCTGGGTCCCTCGGCGACGCTGACCGCCCCTGAAGGCAGCCTGGCGGAACTGCAGCGCCAGGCGGTGGCCAACAATCCTCAGATCCTGGCCCTGCGCCAGCAGCTCGACGGCGCGCGCGCCGGCGTGCAGGTGGCGCGCGCGGCCTACTATCCCCATTTCAATGCCATGGCCCGTCAGGACTGGAACAGCGGCGACCTGAGCCTGGGCGCGCCGTCCTACACGGTGGCGGGCGTGCTGTCCTGGCAGCTCTTCGATGCCGGCAGCAGCCGGGCCGGCGTGGCGCGGGCGGAGGCGGCGCGCACCGAGCTGCTGGCGCGCCTGCAGCAGGCGGAGGACGGCGTCCGTCTGCGGGTGGCCGATGCCTGGCGCAAGGCACAGGAGGCGGAGCGCCGGGTGGCCACGCGCGAACTGGCGGTGCGCCAGGCGGAGGAGGCGCAGCGGCTGGTGAACAAGCGCTTTGAAAACGGCGTGACGACCATGGTCGAGGTCCTCTCCAATCAGGCCCAGCTGGACAAGGCCCGTGCCGACCTGGTGCAGGCCCGCTATGACCGGAGCGTGCAATGGGCGGCCCTGCGGCTGGCCGTGGGCGGCTTGTCCCCGGAGCAGCTTTGAGGGGCGCCGGCGGGGATTTCAGGAAAAGGAGAAGAAGACGAATGCGTGCGAACACCCGTTCACGGAATTGGATGCTCCTGGCCCTGGGCGCGGCCGCCCTGGCCCTGAGCGCCTGCGGCGGCAAGGAGGAAGGCCGGCAGGCTGAGCCGGCCGGCGCCACGGTGCGGGCCGAGATGGTCACGGTGGCCGCCGCCCCGATGCAGATCAGCACCGAGGTGCCCGGCACGGTGATTTCGGATCAGCAGGTGCAGGTGTCCTCCCGGCTGATGGGCTACATCCGCGACATCAAGGTCCAGGAAGGCGAGGCCGTGCGCAAGGGGCAGCTCCTTTTCAGCATCGATCCCGCCGACGTCCAGGCGCAGATCAACCAGGCGCGTGCCGGGCTGGCCCAGGCCGAGGCGGCGCTGGCGGGCGCGCGGCTGAATTACGAGCGCTACAGCGCCTTGTACCGGGACGAATCCATCCCGAAGGCCCAGTTCGAGCAGGCCCGGACCCAATATCAGATGGCCCAGAGCCAGGTGGCCGCGGCCCGGGCCGGCCTCAATGCCGCCGGCGCGCAACTGCGCTACGCCGACGTGCGCTCGCCCATCGACGGCGTGGTGGTGCAGAAGCTCGGCGTGGCCGGCGACCTTGCCGCGCCCGGCCGGCCCATCCTGGTGCTGGAGAACCCCGCCGCCCTGCAGGTGCAGGTGGCGGTCAGCGGCGACACCTATGCTACCGTGAAGCAGGGTGATCCGGTGCAGGTGCGCCTGGAGGGGCGCGCGGAACCGGTCACCGGGACGGTGCTGCGCATCCTGCCGGCCGCGGATCCGGCCACGCACAGCTACACGATCAAGGTCGCCTTGCCCGGAGTGAGCGGGGTGCGCAGCGGCAGCTTCGCCCGGGTCGGCTTCGCCCAGGGCACGCGCGAGGCCATCCAGGTGCCCAGGAGCGCCGTGCTCGAGCGCGCCGGCATTCCCGGCGTCTTCGTGGTCGATGCCCAGGGCATCGCCCACTACCGCATGGTGCGCACCGGCGCCGAAACGGACGGCCGCGTCGAGATCCAGGCCGGATTGAATCCGGGCGAGCGGGTGGTGGTCAGCAACAATGCCACCCTGCAGTCCGGAGACCGGATCATCGGAGCCGCCCGCCATGGCTGAGCGGCACGAGCAGGCGCCGCGCTTGAACCTGGCGGGCAAGCTGGCCAGCGCCTTCCTGCGCTCCAAGATCACGGCCATGATCATGCTGGCGGTCTTCCTGGTGGGCATGGTGGCGCTGCTGGTCACTCCGCGCGAGTACAACCCGCAGATCGTCGTGCCGGCGGCCAACATCATGGTCATGCGGCCGGGCTCCAGCGCCGAGGAGGTGGCCAATATGGTGGTCAAGCCGCTGGAGGCCATTATGAACTCCCAGTCGGGGGTCAAGCATACCTTCGGCTACGCCACCAACGACATGGGCGTGGTCACGGTGCAGTTCGACGTGGGCGAAAACCAGGAGGACAGCCTGGTCAAGCTCTACAACCAGCTGATGCAGAACATGGACCGCATGCCGCCCGGCACCATGCAGCCGCTGGTCAAGCCCATCAACGTCGACGACGTGCCCATCATGACCGTGACGCTGGCTTCCAGCCAGCTCAGCGATTATGAGCTGCGCAGCATCGGCGCGCGCGTGCTGGAGCAGTTGCGCAACGTGCCCGGGGTGTCCTTCACCCAGCTCAGCGGCGGGCGTCAGCGGGCGGTCAACGTCTGGCTGGATGCCCAGAAGCTGGCGGCCTACGGCCTATCCCTGGATCAGGTGGACCAGATGCTGCAGGGGGCCAACGTCACCCTGCCGGCGGGCGAGCTGGTCAGCGGCAACCGCAATCACCCCCTGCGGGTGACCGGCTATCTCGGCAATGCCGACGAGGTCGGCGACATCGTCGTCGGCGCGCCGCGCGGGCGGCCCATTTACCTGAAGGACGTGGCACGCGTCGAGGATGGTCCGGCGGAGCTGGAGGATTACTCGCGCTTTGCCTACGGCCCGGCGGCAGCCAAGCGGACGCGCGGCGAGCAGGCGGCGGTGACCATCGCCCTGGCCAAGAAGCCCGGCACCAATGCGGTGGTGGTGACCCGCGATGTGCGCGCCAAGCTGGCCGCGCTGGAGCGCGGCGTCATACCCCAGGGCGTGGACGTGGTGGTGACCCGCGACGACGGCGAAAAGGCCAATGCCGCGGTGAACACGCTGGTGGAGCATCTGGCCATCGCTGTCGGCTCGGTGGTGCTGATCCTGATTCTCTTCCTGGGCTGGCGCGAGGCGGCCATCGTGACCCTGACCGTGCCGCTCATCCTCTTCGTGGTGCTGGCAGTGGGGCTCGTCGCCGGGCAGACCATCAACCGCATCACGCTCTTTGCCCTGATCCTCTCCCTGGGTTTGCTGGTGGACGCCGCCATCGTGGTGATCGAGAACATCCATCGCCATCTCCACTACGGTGATCCCAAGCCCTTCGACCAGACCCTGGTGCAGGCCACCGACGAGATCGGCAATCCCACCAACATCGCCACCGTCGCCGTGATCGTGGCCTTCATTCCCATGGCCTTCGTGACCGGCATGATGGGACCCTTCATGCGGCCCATTCCCTTCAACGTGCCGGTGGCCATGATCGCCTCGCTGGTGATCGCCTACATGGTGGTGCCCTGGGCCGCCTACCGCTGGCTGGGCAAGAAGGCGCGCAGGCACCTGGCCCAAGAGCCATCCCTGGAAGACGAGCACCCGGAACATGCCGGCCACAAGGACCGTCTGCATCAGGCCTACGTGGCGGTGCTCACTCCCCTGATCCGCCACAGCGGCCGGCGCAACGTGTTTTTTCTGATCGTCGCGCTGCTCCTGCTGCTGGCCATGCTGCAGCCGGCCTGGCAGTTCGTGCGGCCGCAGGGCATGAACGGGCCGCTCAGCCCGCTGGGCGTCGAGCTGAAGATGCTGCCCAACGACGACACCAACACCTTCCTGGTGCAGGTGGACACGCCCGCGGGCACGGCCCTGGCCGGCACCGACCAAGTGGCCCAGGCGGTCGGCGACGTCATCGGCCGTCTGCCGCTGGTGACCAACTACCAGACCTTCCTGGGCGTGGCCGCGCCGGTGGATTTCGCGGCGCTGGTGCGCGGCGACCTGATGAAGCGCGGCAGCAACCTGGCGCAGATCCGCGTCAACCTGGTGGACAAGCACGAGCGTTCGGCCAGCTCGCACGACGTCGTGCTGGATCTGGATCGGCGCCTGGAGCCGGTGCGCCGCGCCTTCCCGCAGGCCCGGATCAAGCTCTACGAGCTGCCGCCCGGACCGCCGGTGCAGGCGCAAATCCTGGCGGAGCTCTACGGTCCCGACTACGACAAGCTGCGCCTGGCCGCCCAGGACGTGAACCGCGCCTTCCGGCAGATCTACGGCATGGTGAACGTGGACGACTCGGTGACGGCCGACCTGGCGGGCTATCACGTGCTGGTGGACCGGGAAAAGGCCACCCTGGCCGGGGTGGCGCCGGCGCAGGTGGCCAAGCTCCTGCACGACTATGTGACCGGCTTCTCCATCGGCACCCTGCACGTGGCCGACGCGCGCGAGCCGATCAGCATTCAGGTGCGGTTGCCGCGCGCGGAGCGCAGCACACCCGAACAGATCCTGTCCCTGCGCATCACCAACCGCATGGGTCAGCAGGTGCCGTTGAGCGCCATCGCGCGGGTGGAGCGTTCGCAGGTGGTCAAGCCCATCAACTATCGGGATCAGCACCCGGTGGTCTACGTCAGCGGTGAACTGCTGCGCTCCAGTCCGGTCTATGCGGTGCTGTCCCTGGATCAGATGCTGGACGAGCATCGCCTGCCCGCGAGCGGCGTGCGCTTCAGCACCGGCAACTTGGGCTTCAACGAGGCGGTGCCCGACGACGTGCTGCACTACAAGCTGCTGTGGGGCGGCGAAATGCGCCTGACCCTGGACGTGTTCCGCGACCTGGGCAGCGCTTTCATCGTGGCGTTGGTCTTCATCTATCTGGTGCTGGTGGGCTACTACAAGTCCTTCATGATGCCGATCATCGTCATGGGCGCCATTCCGCTGACACTGGTCGGCGTGTTTCCGGGCCACTGGATCACCCAGCAGGCCTTCACCGCCACTTCCATGATCGGCGTGATCGCCCTGGCCGGCATCGTGGTGCGCAACTCGCTGCTCCTGATCGACTTCATTCTCGATTACCGGGCGCGGGGCTATTCCCTGGAGGAGGCGGTGATCCAGGCGGGTGCGGTGCGCTTCCGGCCGATCCTGCTGACCGCCCTGGCGATCATTCTGGGCTCGGCCATCATGATCACCGACCCGGTCTTCGGCGGGCTGGCCGTGTCCCTGATCTTCGGGACCTTCGCCTCCACCGCCTTGACCCTGGTCGTCATTCCGCTGGTCTATTATCTGTGGCAGCGGCGTTCGGAGCAGCGGGCCGCCTGAGCGGCCCGGCCTTGAGGTTTGGAGGGTGTGCAATGACAACGGAACGAATTGTCCGTATAGTGGCAGGTTTCTTCATTCTGCTGAGCCTGCTGCTGGGGGCGGAGTGGAGCCCGCTGTATCAAAGCAGCGACTGGCTCTTCTTCACCGCCTTCGTGGGATTGAATCTCTTTCAGAGCGGCTTCACCCGGCTTTGTCCCCTGGACCGGGTCCTCGTGAAGCTGGGGGTGCCCGTCGCGGGCGGCTGCGGCCGGTGAGTTTTCAAGCAAGGGAGTGAGCGGTGCTCGATTATCTGGCGCAAAACTGGTATTTGATTCTTGCTCTGGTTTTTGTGATCTTCATGCTGAGCAAGGGGGCCATCAGCAAGCGCCTGTCGGGCTACGGCGAGGTGGACCCGCTGCAGGCCACGCAGCTCATCAACCACGAGAACGCGGTCGTGCTGGATGTGCGGGAGCCCAAGGAGTGGGCGGAGGGGCATATCCCCGGTGCCCGCCACGTGCCCTTGGGCCAGTTGGGCAGCCAGATGGCGAGCCTGGAGAAGCTCAAGGAGCGCCCGGTCATCACCCAGTGCCGCAGCGGCATGCGCTCGGCAGCCGCCGCCGCGGCGCTGAAGAAGGCCGGTTTCGCCAAGATCTACAACCTGAAGGGCGGCATCATGGCCTGGCGCAGTGCCGGCCTGCCCCTGGAGCGCGATTAGTCGAGGAAAGCATGGTGCAAGTTGTGATGTACGCCACCGCGATCTGCCCCTACTGCAATATGGCGGAGGCGCTGCTGCGCCGCAAGGGGGTGCAGGTTCGCAAGATCCGGGTGGACATCGACCCGGAAGAACGCGTGATCATGCAGGAGCGCAGCAACGGTCGGCGCACGGTGCCGCAGATCTTCATCGGCGATTTCCATGTGGGCGGCTATGACGATCTGGCCGCTCTGGATCGCAGCGGCCAGTTGAACTCCCTGCTCAACCTCGCCTAGGCGGCTCGCCGCCGGCGGGCAGGGCAGCGGCGCCAAGCCGCCACGGATTGCTGCGCATAGTGAAAACCCCAGATCAGGAGTGCGCTATGTCCGATGTCCATGTGGTTTGCCCTTCCTGTCATACGACCAACCGCCTGCCTTCGCAGAAGCTGCGCGACCAGCCCCGCTGCGGCAAATGCCACGGTCCGCTCTTCGACGAGCAGCCGGTGGAGCTGGATGCCGGCACTTTTGCCAAGCACGTCCAGAAGAACGACCTGCCCGTGGTGGTGGACTTCTGGGCGCCCTGGTGCGGCCCTTGCCGGATGATGGCCCCCCATTTCGCCCAGGCCGCCGAAGCCATGGCCGGCCAGGCGGTTTTCGCCAAGCTGAACACCGAAGCAGAGCAGCAGTTGGCCGCCCAATACGGTATCCGTTCCATTCCCACGCTGGTGCTGTTCCAGGGCGGGCGCGAGGTCGCCCGCATGAGCGGCGCCATGGGCAAGGCCGATCTGATCCGCTGGGTCGAGCAGCACATGCCGTCCTGAGTCCCGCGGTATCCGGGGGCAGGCCCGCGTGGCCGGGTCCGGCCGCGCCGGTTGATGAATTCGCGCGGATGTGTCAGGCTCCGGCCCCAAGAACCAGCTACCTTTATCGCCACAAAGGATCATTGCATGGAAGAGCAGCAAGCCGTCTTCAACATCGAAAAGATCTATCTCAAGGACGCCTCCTTCGAGGCACCCAACGCGCCAAGCGTGTTCATGGCGACCGAGGTGCCGACCGTGGATGTGAGCCTGTCCACCCAGAGCCAGCCCATGGAGGGTTTCGACGGTCTCCTCGAGGTGGTGCTGACCGTGGGCGTGACCGCCAAGGGCGAGGACAAGGCCTATTTCATGGTGGAGGTACAGCAGGCTGGCCTGTTCCGCATCCAGAACGTGCCCGATGAGCACATGCCCGTGCTGCTGGGCGTGCACTGCCCCAACATCCTCTTCCCCTTCGCCCGCGAGGCCATTGCCGACCTCATCGGCAAGGGCGGCTTCCAGCCGCTGCATCTCAACCCCATCAACTTCGAGGCGCTCTTCCAGGCCGGCGCGGAGCAGCAGGCCCAGGCAACGGCGCAGTAGGCCGTGGCGCTGCCAGCATCCAAGCCCGCCGCCGGTGATCGCATCGCGGTGCTGGGGGCCGGCCACTGGGGCACGGCCCTGGCGGCGCATCTGGCCCGCATGGGCCGCCCGGTGCAGCTCTGGGGCCACAGTCCGGCACCGCTGGCGGCCATGGCCGCCAGCGGCACCTTGGCCCCGGTCTTCCCGCAGCATCCCTTGCCTGGAAACCTCCATCCCAACCCGGACCTGGCCGCGGCGCTGGACGGCAGCGACGCGCTGCTGATGGCCGTGCCCAGCCGCTTTTTCCGCGGCGTGCTGCGCCAGGCGCTGCCTTACCTGCGTCCGGGCAGCATCGTCGCCTGGGCCAGCAAGGGCCTGGAGGAGGGTTCCGGCCTGCGGCTGGATGAGGTAGCGGCCGAGGAGCTGCCGGCGGGCGCGGCGGTGGCGGTCGTTTCGGGACCGACCTTCGCCGCCGAAGTGGTGCAGGGCCTGCCCACGGCGCTGACCGTCGCCTCGCCGGACCTCGAGGTCGCCGAGCGGGTCGCCGGCTGGCTGCGGGGTGATGCCATGCGCGCCTATACCAGCCAAGACGTGGCGGGCGTGTGTCTGGGCGGGGCCATCAAGAACGTCATGGCCATCGCCGCCGGCATCTCCGACGGCCTGGGCTACGGGCACAATGCCCGGGCCGCCCTGATTACGCGCGGGCTGGCGGAATTGCTGCGCCTGGGCCAGGCGCTGGGCGGGCAGAAGGAGACCTTCATGGGCTTGGCGGGCGCCGGCGACCTGATCCTCACCTGCACCGGCGACCTGTCGCGCAACCGCACCGTCGGTATGCGCCTGGGGCGCGGCGAATCCCTGGACGCCATCCTCGCCGACCTGCGCATGGAGGCGGAAGGCGTGCACACCGCCCGCGCCCTCTATCAGTTGGCCCACCGCCGCGGCATCGACATGCCCATCGTCGAACAGGTCTACCGGGTGCTCTATGAAGGACTGGACCCGCGCGCTGCCCAGGCGGCGCTGATGCATCGGCAGCCCAAGCGGGAAGACAGCGGCGAGTAGCGCGATGGCGTTTTTCGCTGCTGTTCGTCGCTCGGTACCCTAGCATCCTCCCTCGAAACCCAGTTGCCGCCACGCCTCGTAGACGACCACCGCCACCGAGTTGGAGAGATTGAGGCTGCGGCTGTGGGGACGCATGGGCAGGCGCAGGCGCCGTTCGGGCGGCAGCGAGTCCAGCAGTTCGGCTGGCAACCCGCGGGTTTCCGGGCCGAAGAGGAGGGCGTCACCCGCCTGGAAGCGCACTTCGTGGTAGTGCTGCCGGCCTCGGGTGCTCAGGGCGAAGAGGCGCCGGGGAGCCACCCGGCGCAGGAAGGCGGGCCAGTCCGGATGGGTCTGAAGCGCGGCCCATTCATGATAATCCAGGCCCGCCCGGCGCAGCTTGCTGTCGTCCAGCGTGAAGCCGAGCGGCTCGATCAGATGCAGGCGGGCGCCGGTGTTGGCGCAGAGGCGGATGACGTTGCCCGTGTTGGGCGGGATCTCCGGCTGGTAGAGCACGACATCGAACATGGGTTACCCTGAGGTCGACGGATGCGAATGACGGGTCAGCGGTCGACGGCGCGGGCCAGGACCCACAGATCCACCCGCTCGGCCCCGGCCTGGCGCAGTGCCGCGGCCAGGGCATGGGCGGTGCTGCCCGTGGTCATGACGTCATCGACGATGGCCACGTGCCTGACGCGCAGCGGCTTGACGGCGAAGGCCCCGCTGACGTTCTGCCGCCGCTCCGCCACGGCCAGTTGCGCCTGCTGCGGCGTGTGGCGGCGCCGCCGGGCCTGGTGGTGCAGCACCGGGATTCGGCACGCCCGGCCCCAGTGCTGGGCCAGCAGCCCCGCCTGGTTGAAGCCGCGCCGCAGCAGGCGGCGCCAGTGCAGCGGGACGGGGATCAAGGCCTCGGGCCGCGCTGGCGGCTCATCCCAGGCGGACAGCCAACCTTCCGCCAGTGGCGCGGCCCAGGCCAGCCGGCCGGCATATTTCCACTGCTGGACCGCAATATCCAGCGGCGCGCCGTAGGCAAAAGCCGCCGCCGTGTAATCGAAGGCCGGCGGGTGGCGCTGACAGCGGCCGCAGCGGCCGGCAGCCGATCCGGCCAGCGGATGCGCGCATTGCACGCAGCGGGCGGCGGCCAGTCGCGGCATGCCGTCGGCGCAATCGCGGCACAGCCGGGCGCCGGGCGCGTGGCAGAGCAGGCAGCGCGGTGGGTAGAGGTAGTCCAGCAAGGCGGCCATGGCGGTTCGTTGCTCGTTTTCCGTCATGCTAGCACGATGGCCCGCCGCATGCAGCGGCTTGCAGCGATGCAGGGTGTAGAAGTTGTTAACCAGAACAGCGGTCCGCGGTTGACAGATCGCCATGCCCCAGCCTATAAGGAGTCACTATGGCCACGTCAGAACGCTTCAAAACAATCAGTGCCGCCTCCGCCAAGCGCGCCGCCAGCATGTTCCACTACGGCAACATCGTCGCCGCGCTGGTGCCGGGCTTTGCCATTTTGTGGTTCGGGCTGTCCATGCTGGTCTTCGCCGTCAACAGCCATCATCCCGATCCGCGGGTGCTGGACTTCAATCGCCGCGCCGCCCGGAACTTTTATCCCGTCATGGCCTTCGTGCTGCTCATCGTCGGCGCCGGCTTCGGCGGCCTGACCGAAAAGCTCGGCATCAACAGGCTGTTGCACAGCCTGGGCCTGGATACCCTGGGCCACCATCTGCTGGGCCTGGATCCCAACCTGATGGCGCTGCTGGTCGCCATGTGGGCTCTGCTCTTCGTCGTGCTGCTGCCGACCTCAATCGTCGCGCTGCTGCAGATCCAGCGCACCGAATGGCATGACATCGTCCAGAACACCTCTTCCCAGGAGTAACGCATGCAAGAGGACATCCTGACCGCCCTGAGCGGCCTCACCGAGCGGGTGCTCGCCGGCGGCGATCTCAGCGAGACCGAAGGCCGCTGGCTCATTCGCCTGGAGCCGGCTTACCTGCCGCAGCTCATGGCCGGCGCCGACCGCATCCGCCGTCATTTCCGCGGTGACCGGATCGAGGTCTGCGGCATCAGCAACGTGCGTTCCGGCAACTGCAGCGAGAATTGCAGCTTCTGTTCCCAGAGCGGTCATCACAAGCAGGCCGCGGCGCCCGTCTACGGCTACATCGCCGAAGATAAGCTGGTAAGCCAGGCCGAGCGTCTGCGCAGCCTGGGTGCCAGCGACTTCGGCATCGTCTCCAAGGGCTGGGGCGTGCGCGGGCCGAAAGAAAAGGCGCAGATGCGCGAATACTTGGAATCCCTGCAGGCGCGCACCGACATTGGCCGTTGCGCCTCCCTGGGCGCCCTGGACGAAGACATGGCCCGGGAGCTCAA
Organism: Thermithiobacillus tepidarius DSM 3134; assembly: GCF_000423825.1. Taxonomy (NCBI): domain Bacteria; kingdom Pseudomonadati; phylum Pseudomonadota; class Acidithiobacillia; order Acidithiobacillales; family Thermithiobacillaceae; genus Thermithiobacillus; species Thermithiobacillus tepidarius. The sequence continues at coordinate 174,184 of NZ_AUIS01000003.1, read as the reverse complement.
GTCCATGGGCCTGGAGAATTACCACCATAATCTGGAGTGCGCCGAGTCCTTCTTCGACCAGGTCTGCACCACGCACAGCTACCAGGAGAACATCGACACCATTGCGGCTGCCCAGCAGGCCGGTTTGCGCGTCTGCGCCGGCGGCATTCTCGGCATGGGCGAGAGCCTGGATCAGCGCGTCGAACTGGCCATGACCCTGCGCTCGCTGAACGTGGAGTCGGTACCGCTCAACTTCCTCAATCCGCAGCCCGGCACGCCCATGGGGCACCTGCCCAAGATGGAGCCCATGGAGTGCCTGCACATGATCGCCGTGTTCCGCTACCTGCTGCCGCGGGCCGAGATCCGCATCGCTGGCGGACGCACCCATCTGCGTGATCTGCAGGCCATGATCTTCTATGCCGGCGCCTCCGGCGTCATGATCGGCGATTATCTGACCACCGCCGGGCGCAAAGTGGAGGACGACCTGCAGATGTTCCGGGATCTGGGCCTCGAAGTGCGCGGCGATACCTTCCAGCGCCGGGCGCGGGCGGCCGGCGGCGAGCAGCAGGCGGCACGCAACGGGGCTGCGCACTAGCAGCAGGCGCGCATGACCGATCTGGATGCCGCCCTCGCGCCCGAGCTGGCGCGGCTGGAGGCGTTGCGGCTGCGGCGCCGGCTGCAACCCATGGACGCCGTCGACGGCGCCAGCCTGCGGGCCGCCGAAGCTGCGCTGCTGTCCTTTTCCAGCAACGACTACCTGGGTTTGGCCCGGGATGACCGCCTGCAGGCAGCGCTGTGCGCGGGCGCGGCCCGGGACGGGGTGGGCAGCGGCGCGGCCCATCTGCTGGGCGGGCACCGCGGCGTGCACCAGGCGCTGGAGGAGGCGCTGGCGGCCTTCGCCGGGCGGGAGGCGGCGCTGCTCTTCGGCAACGGCTATCTGGCCAATCTGGGCATGATCGGCGCCCTGGCCGGGCGCGGCGACACGATCTTCGCCGACCGCCTCAACCATGCCTCGCTGGTGGACGCGGCGCTGCTGTCGCGGGCCCGGCTGCTGCGCTATCGTCATGCGGATCTGCAGCATCTGGAAGACCTGCTCAAGACGGCGCCGGCCCGCGGGCGCCGGCTGATCGTCACCGACGGCGTGTTCAGCATGGATGGCGACGTGGCCCCGCTGGTCGCGCTGACCGAACTGGCGCGGCGCCATCGCGCCTGGCTGGTAGTGGATGATGCCCATGGTCTTGGCGTGCTGGGGCCCGACGGGCGAGGCAGCGTTGCCGCTGCCGGTCTCGACGAGGCTGCCGTGCCGGTGCTGATGGGCACGCTGGGCAAGGCCTTCGGGGTGTACGGTGCCTTCGTGGCCGGCAGCCGCATCCTGGTCGATACCCTGCTGCAGCGCGCCCGCACCTACATCTACACCACGGCCCTGCCGCCGGCCCTGGCCCATGCCACGCTGACGGCGCTTGACTGCGTGCGCGGCGAGCCGTGGCGGCGTGAGCGGCTGCGCGAACATGTCCACGCCCTGCGCGCCGGCTTGGCCGGGCTGCCCTGGACCCTGCTGCCCTCGGACACGCCCATCCAGCCGCTGCTGGTCGGCGGGGCGGATGCCGCCGTGACGCTCAGCGAGGCGCTGCGCGCACGCGGCATCTACGTGCCCGCCGTGCGCCCGCCCACGGTGCCGCAGGGCACGGCCCGCCTGCGCATCACCCTGAGCGCCGCCCACACCGCCACCGACGTGGAGCGCCTGGTGCGGGCTCTAAGAGAACTGGCCAGTGGCTGAGGCTTGGGCTTGGCGGCAGTCCGGGCGGGGGCCGGATCTCGTCATGCTGCACGGCTGGGGCATGCAGAGCGCGATCTTTGCCCCGTTGGCGGAGAGCCTGGCCCCGGATTTCCGGGTGACTGCCCTGGATCTGCCCGGCCACGGCCGGACTCCGTGTGCCGGGCCGCTCAATCTGGCGAGCGCCGTGGACGGACTGCTGGCCACGCTGGCCGCCCTGGATCTGCAGCAGCCCGCCTTCCTGGGCTGGTCCCTGGGCGGGCAGGTGGGCTTGGCGCTGGCTCATGTGCAGCCGCGGCGTCTGTCCAAGCTGATTCTGGTCGGCGCCACCCCGCGTTTCGTGGCTGGGCCCGACTGGCCCTGGGGCATGGCCCCGGCCGTCTTTCAACGGTTCGCCGCCGATCTGCTCCAGGACGCGACGGCCACGCTGAAGCGCTTCCTGGCGCTGCAGACCCTGGAAGACGGCGAAGCCCGCAAGCATCTGCGCAGCCTGCAGGCGGCGCTGCTGGCGCGCGTGCCGGAACCGCGTTGCCTGCGGGAGGCGCTGGAGATCCTGCGCAGCACGGATCTGCGCGCGTCGCTGGCTACCCTGGACTTGCCCGTCCTGCTCATGCAGGGTGGGCTGGACCGCCTCGTGGCGCCGGCGACGGCGGCCTACCTGCTGGATGCGCTGCCGCAGGCTCGGCTGCTGCATCTGCCGGGCGTGGGACACGCACCCTTTTTGAGCGCCCCCGAGACCTGCGCCGCCGCCATCCGGGCATTCCTGGCGGACGCGGGAGGTTGACGACGGACATGAAGGACAGTTCCCTGACCCCCATCGACAAGCGCGCGGTGCGCCGCGCCTTCAACAAGGCGGCCGCCACCTACGACGACGCGGCCGTGCTGCAGCGCGAGGTGGCGAGCCGCCTCTTGGAGCGCCTGGACTTGGTGAAGCTCGAGCCCCACTGGATCCTGGACGCCGGCAGCGGCACCGGTTATTGCAGCCGCGCCCTCAACAAGCGCTACCCGAAGGCCCGGGTGCTGGCCTTCGACCTGGCCGACGCCATGCTGCGGCGCGCGCGCAAGGCCAAGGGCTGGTTCGCCAGGCAGCACTTCGTCTGCGGCGACCTGGAGAGCCTGCCGTTCCAGGACGCGCGCTTCGACCTGGTCTTTTCCAGCCTGTCCCTGCAGTGGTGCAACGATCTGGACCGCACATTGGCGGAATTCGCCCGCGTGCTCCGGCCCGGCGGCCTGCTCATGTTCACCACCTTCGGCCCGGACACGCTGAAGGAGCTGCGCCAAGTGTTCCGTGCCGTGGATGACGCGCACAGCCACGTCAGCGATTTCATCGACATGCACGACATCGGCGACGCCCTGGTGCGCAATGCCTTCGAGATGCCGGTCATGGATGTGGAGCACTTCACGCTTACCTATGCGGACGTGCGTGCCGTCATGCGTGACCTCAAGGCCATCGGTGCGCAGAATGCCACCAGTGCCCGTCCTCGCGGCTTGATGACGGCCCGCCGTCTGCAGGCGTTGAGCGATGCCTACGAGCGCTTCCGCCGGCCCGACGGCCTGCCTGCCACCTATGAGGTGGTTTACGGTCATGCCTGGGCCGGCCGCCGCCCGGACAACCGGCCGCTGTCCGACGGCCGTGTCGGCGTGCCGCTGAGCCAGTTGCGTCGGCGCTCCTGATGCGCGGCTTCTTCGTCACCGGTACCGATACCGGCGTAGGCAAGACCCAGGTGGCCTGCGCTCTGCTCAGCGCCCTGGCTGCCTGCGGCGAACGGGTAGCGGGCCTGAAGCCGGTCGCTTCCGGCTGCCGGAAGACGGCAGTCGGCCTGCGCAACGAGGACGCCGAAGCGCTCATGGCCGCGGCAAACGTGCGCCTGGACTACGCTGTGGTCAACCCGTACGCCTTCGCGCCGCCCATCGCCCCGCACTGGGCGGCGCGGCAGGCCGGGGTCGCGGTGGACCTGGACTGGCTGGTCGGGCACGTGCGCGGGGTGGCGGCGCAGGCCGAGCGCGTGGTCGTCGAGGGCGCCGGCGGTTTCCTGGTGCCGCTCAGCGACGGCGCTTCCTTCGCCGACCTGGCCTGCCGGCTGGCGTTGCCGGTGATCTTGGTGGTGAGCCTGCGCCTGGGCGCCATCAATCACGCCCTGCTTTCTGCCGAGGCCATCACCCGCCGCGGCTTGCCGCTGGCCGGTTGGGTGGGCAATGCGGCCGCGCCCGGGGAAGCTGCCCCCGGCACCGTGGAGAGCTTGCAGGCCCTGCTGACCGCTCCCTGCCTGGGCATCCTGCCCCACGTCGATGGCCCAGCACCCTGGCGTGCACTGGCCGCCCATCTGCGGCTCGATCAGTTGGCCGTCTGAAGCCGGTTGCCGGCCCTCCTACTTAGGTACTATTCCGCCCCTGCGTGCTCCCTCCCAAACTATACTCATATCAGAGGCGGCCATTGCTGCGCGGCCGCTATCCACACTTCTGTCCAGCCCGATCCTGGAGGCCTTATGTCAAGAGTAACGGACATGCTCGAGCTGCCGGGCGCCGTGGCGGCGGGTGTCTTTTCCAGAAAGGGCCTGCTGAATGACTTCGAGGGACCGCTGCCCGACGAGTACGCCGAACTGGCGGCGCGCATGTGCGCGGCCAACTCCATGACCATGCGCATGCAGGGCCGCCTGCTGGCCGATCTGTCCGGCCAGCCGGGCTGGACGGCCTACGTGGGCTGGGCCATGGTCGGGCCGGAACTGGCGATGGTGGCGGTGGATGATGCCATGTGCATGCTGCGCATCCGGGAAAGCTCCTTCAACCAGGTAATCGAGGCCATGCGTACGGCCGCCGGTGTTGAAGGGTAGGCGACCGACCCCCTCCACGAACAACAAGGAGCGCTTTATGCCTACATTGGACCAGCTCATGTCGTTGCCTGGGGCCTTCGGTGCGCTGGAGTTTTCCTGCACCGGGGATTTGATCGAGTCCCGCGGCGATCTCCAGCCGGATTTCGCGGAAGTCGCGGCCCAGCTGTGCGCCGCCAACATGGCCAATTACCGCATGCAGGCGCTCGGCTGGGCCAAGCACACTGGAGAGGGGGGGTTCTTTCCGGAGCAGGGCTTTTTCTTCATTGGCCTGGACTACGTGATCATGGCCATGGGAACGAAGGCGCTCTTTGCCCGCAGCCGGGATGTCGACTATGACCTGAGCTTCCGCGTCCTGAACGATCGGGTCTGACCGCCGCGGCGATGCCATCGGGAGGGATGTCTCCAGTGAAGCGCGGCCCGGCATGCGGTCGGAACGGGCGCAAAAGGAGGGTAGGTCCATGATGAGATTGGAGAGTCTGCTTTCGGTCAAGGGGACCGTCGCCGCCTTGCGCTTCTATGATGACGGCAGCCTGGCGGAGGCGGTGGGCGAGATCGACCCCGGTTATGCTGGACTGGCAGCAGAGCTGTGCTACGCCAACGGCCGCATCCTGCAGCAGCAAGGCGACATGTTGACCGCCTTTTCCGGCATGGGGGGGTGGACCCCGCCACGCGGCTGGGCCATGAGCGGACCGGAGTTGTCCGTGTGCGCCATGGGCGAAGTGGCTTGTTTTGTGAGAAACGCCGAGGTCTCCTTCAATGAGCTCTTCCACACCTTGTACAAGGTCGCCCACGATTGACGGCAGGGCGGCTCCAGGGCGTCCGCGCTCCAACTGGTCCTGGGTGGACGCCGGCCGTGGACGCTTTGCCTTGACGCGCCGCGGTTGGCCTGAACTTCAGCCCCCGCCTCCTTCCATGAGATGTCCCTTCTGCCCGCAACAGGGCTCGTGAAGCGTTCCCCATCGGGTTTATACTAGAGGATACCGGCTGCGCGTCGGTGCCAGCCGTGTTTCGCACCGGCATCCGTGATGGGATGCCGCGTTGCGGCTTGCCTGAAGCTTGACGGTCACATCCGGCTGGGGACCAAGCGGGGTGTGATCCGGCCATGGGCCGGGTCGCCCCGCCGTTGCGGGGCGTCAGGCCCGCGCGGCTGCATCGAAAAGGATGGTTCATGCAGAGCGGGCTGCTGCGAGGCGGCCCGGGTTGCCCAGAAGCCCAGGAGCAGGACGCTGATCGTCCCCCAGATGAGGTAGGTCATGGCTCGGACGCGTCCAGGGCACTTGTGCATCGGGCAGGAACTCCCTTTAGAAAATTTCTATATGTATTCGCACTAAATTAATTGGTAATTTTCTGATCGCCTATGGCATCATCAATATGTTTTGGGGAACCAGGCCAATTAACAAAGACAATTTATGCCAGCAAAAAGTTCCTTATGGCAAGTGCCGGGGGCGAAAATTTGTTGACATAAAGATACATGTGTCTTATTTTCTCGCGCTATATCCGATCCTCCCTCCTGTGCGGGCAGGGCGGCCGGATGGGACGGCGCGCAGCTTGGTTCAAAGGTAATAAGTAAGCTTCTACGGAGGGGTTATGGCTACGGCTACGGCAACGGCTTCGACAGCTACCGCCAGTTCGGCAGCGGTCGAATACAACTATGACATCGTCAAGAAATTTACCATCATGGCCCTGATCTGGGGCGTGGTCGGCATGTCGGTGGGGCTTTACATCGCCTCGGAACTGGCTTGGCCGTTTCTGAACTTCAATAATCCTTACATCACCTTTGGCCGCTTCCGTCCGGTGCACACCACGACGGTGATCTTCGGCTTCGGCGGCAGCGCCCTGTTCGCGACCTCCTATTATGTCGTTCAGCGCACCTGCCAGGCGCGCCTCTTCAGTGACGCCATGGCCAACTTCACCTTCTGGGGTTGGCTGGCGGTCATCGTGCTGGCTCAGATCACCTACATGCTGGGCTTCAGCCAGACCCGCGAGTACGCCGAGTTCGAGTGGCCCATCGACCTGCTGATTGCCGCCGTTTACGTGGTCTATCTGGTGGTCTTCACCGGCACCATCATGAAGCGCCGGCAGCGCCACATCTACGTGGCCAACTGGTTCTTCCTGGCCTACATTCTGGCGACCATCATCCTCCACGTCTTCAACAACCTGGCGGTGCCGGTCTCCCTGACCAAGTCCTACTCCCTGTTCTCGGGCGTGCAGGACGCCATGACCCAGTGGTGGTACGGCCACAACGCCGTGGGCTTCTACCTGACCGCCGCCTTCCTCGGCATGATGTACTACTTCGTGCCCAAGCAGGCCGGCCGTCCGATCTACTCCTACCGGCTGTCCATCATCCACTTCTGGGCACTGATCTTCATGTACATGTGGGTCGGCGCTCATCACCTGCACTGGACCGCGCTGCCGGATTGGACCTCGACCCTGGCCGCGACCTTCTCCATCATGCTGCTGATGCCCTCCTGGGGCGGCATGATCAACGGCATCATGACTCTGTCCGGCTCCTGGGAGAAGTTGCGCACCGATCCCATCATGAAGTTCCTGATCGTGGCCCTGTCCTTCTACGGCATGTCCACCTTCGAGGGCCCGATGATGGCGCTGAAGAGCGTAAACGCGCTGTCCCACTACACCGATTGGACCGTCGGCCACGTGCACTCCGGTGCGTTGGGCTGGGTGGCCATGATCACCTTCGGCTCGCTCTACCATCTAGTGCCCAAGCTGTGGGATACGGAGATCTACAGCACCCGCTTGATCAACGTGCATTTCTGGCTGGCCACCATCGGTGTGCTGCTCTATATCGTCGCCATGTGGATCAGCGGCATCGCCCAGGGTCTGATGTGGCGCGCCTTCGACGACTATGGCAACCTCATGTACCGCTTCGCCGAGTCCGTCGCCGCCATGCATCCCTTCTACGCCATGCGTGCGTTGGGCGGTGCCTTCTTCGTGGCCGGCATGCTGCTGATGGTCTACAACGTGTACATGACCATCAAGCAGGCCAAGGCGGTCCCGGCAGTGGCCCGCGCCTAAGACTCGTTATCACATCAGCAGCGCCCGCGGTCCCGGCCGCGGGCATTAAGGGATCGAGAAATGAAGCATGAAACAATAGAAACGAATATCGGCCTGATGCTGGTGCTGGTCATGATCGTGATCAGCATCGGCGGTCTGGTGGAAATTGTGCCGCTCTTCTTCATCGACAAGACCATCGAGAAGGTCGACGGCGTGCGGCCCTACACCCCCCTGGAGCTGGCGGGCCGGGACATCTATCAGCGGGAAAGTTGCTTCTACTGCCATTCCCAGATGATCCGCCCCTTCCGTGACGAGGCCATGCGCTACGGCCATTACTCGCTGGCGGCGGAGAGCATGTACGACCATCCCTTCCAATGGGGCTCCAAGCGCACCGGTCCGGACCTGGCGCGCGTGGGCGGCAAATACTCCAACGAGTGGCACGTGGCGCACCTGATCGCCCCACGCGACGTGGTGCCCGAATCGGTCATGCCCAACTACCCCTGGCTGATGCAGGACAACCTGAAGTATGACGACATCGGCGCCCACATGGCCGCCCTGAAGAAGACCGGCGTGCCCTACAGCAGCAACGAGGCGGAATTCATCGACAACATCGCCAACTTCGGCGCCGCCACGGCCCTCAAGTTGCGCATCAACGGCAAGGACTACCGCGGTGCCGAGGTGGATGCTTTCCTGAACGGTCTGAATGCCCAGCTCGACCAGGTGATCAACCGGGCCAGTCGCACGGTCGATGGCAAGCCGGCCCTGGTGTTCAGCAGTTCCAAGGTGGTGCGTGAGGCCGACATCCCGGCCTATGTCCAGAACGTCAAGGCGGATGCCGCCAACGTGCTGAACGGCTTGGTCAAGGCCGATGCCAATGGCCAGAAGACGCTGCACCTGCCCAGCGCCAAGGAAAACCTGCTGGCCGAGGCCGAAGCCAACTACGACGGTGACCCGAAGCGCCTGACCGAAATGGATGCGGTGGTGGCCTATCTGCAGATGCTGGGCACGCTGGTTGACTTCAAGAAGTACGACGAAGGCTACCTGTCGCAGTTCCGTTAACCGCCATGGAGCAGTTTCTCGGCCTGCTGCGCTGGTTCACGGAGATGGAGAATACCAAGCCCTTCGTGCTGGTCCTGTTCTTCGTGACTTTTGTGGGCATTTTGATCTATGTCCTGGGTGGAAGGAAACGCGGCAAACACCTCGAATCCGCAAAGTACGTCATCTTCGAGGAGGATGGCGGCTTGGAGCCAGGGCAACGCCAAAAGGAAGATGCTAAAGATGGAAAAGAGTAATAAACCCAAGGTTGAAACGACGGGCCACGTGTGGGACGGGGATCTGGCGGAGTACAACAACCCGCTGCCCACCTGGTGGGTGTGGGCCTTCTACGGCACCGTCATCTTCTCGATTGTGTACTGGTTCATCTTTCCGGCCTGGCCCATTGGCAAGAGCTTCACCCCGGGCCTGCTGAAGGAGACGGTGCAGGTGAATGGCCAGGAGGTCACTTCCCACTGGAACACCCGCATCGCCCTGATCAAGGACATGCAGAAGGGTCGGGAGCAGCAGGCCAAGTTCTACAACCAGATCAGCGGCATGACTCCGCAGCAGATCAGCAAGGATCCGCAGCTCATGGGCTTCGTGCAAAGCGCCGGTGCCGTGCTGTTCGGCGACAACTGCGCCGCCTGTCACCGCGCCGGCGGCCAGGGTACCCCGGGTGTGGCTCCCGCGCTGGTGGATGACGATTGGCTCTACGGCGGTACCCTGGACAAGATCCAGGAGACCATTACCAACGGTCGCCACGGTTTCATGCCCGCTTTCGGCCAGGCCCTCAAGCCACAGGAAATCGCGGCCCTCGCCGAATACGAGCTCAGCCTGTCCGGCCACTCCACCGATGCCAACCTGGCCAAGGCGGGTGATGCGCTCTTCCACAGCGACAAGGTGGGCTGCTTCGGTTGTCACGGCGTCGAGGGCAAGGGCAATCAGATGATCGGCTCGGCCAACCTGACCGACAACATCTGGCTCTGGGCCAAGGTGGATCCCAAGACCGGCGCCCCCAGCCGCGCGGCTCTGGAAAACGTTATCAGCAACGGTCTGAATCGCGGTGTGATGCCCGCCTGGGCCGGTCGTCTGAGCCCCGATCAGATCAAGATCCTCACCGTGTACGTGCACGAATTGGGCGGCGGCCAGTAAGCGGCAGCTGGAACCCTATCTCCTGTAAGTTGGAACTGGCCCGGGTTGCTTCCTGACCTGGGCCTTTTTTGTCATTGCTCCCCCCTCGAAATTTTAAAATCAGTCTCTGCTTGGAAGAACATTAGCTTTTGATGAATGTCTAATAACAAGACTTGCTTTGCTGGAGATGCAATATGGCTACCGAACAGCCGCTTGTTTATTTTGAAAAGCGTCCGAAAATCTATCCGCGCTCCATCAAGGGCCGTTTCCGGGACATCAAGACCGCCATCCTGGGGCTCGCCTATGCCGTCTTCTTTCTGTTGCCCTTCGTGCGCTGGGATCGTGGACCCGGCTTTCCGGACCAGGCGGTGCTCTTCGATTTGCCGGGGCGGGCTTTCTACATTTTCGGCCTGACCGTATGGCCGCAGGAAATCTTCTGGCTGGCCATCCTCCTGCTTTTCGCCGCGGTGCTGCTGTTCTTCGTGACCGGCATGGCCGGGCGCGTCTGGTGCGGCTACTTCTGCTTTCAGACCCTGTGGACCGATCTCTTCTTCATGATTGAGCGCTGGATCGAGGGCGAGCGGCCGGCCCGCATGCGGCTGGACAAGGAGCGGCTCAGCGTCCACAAGATCGGACTGAAGGTTACCAAGCATTTGCTGTGGCTGCTGGTCGCCTTTGCCACAGCCTTCGCCTTTACCGGCTACTTCACCGACAGCCTGCAGCTGGCACAGGAGTTCTTCTTGCTGGAGGCGGCGGTACCGGCCTATGTGACCATTCTGATCCTGAGCGCGACCACGTACACCATGGCCGGCCTCATGAAAGAGCAGGTGTGCACCACTTTTTGCCCCTATGGCCGTTTCCAGAGCGTGATGTTCGATGAAAACACCATGATCGTGGCCTATGACAAGGTGCGCGGCGAAGGGAGCAATGGCCGGCACAAGCCGCAGAAGGGCGTCACTCACGAGCAGCGCCAGGCGGCGGGCTACGGCGACTGCATCGATTGCGGGTTGTGCGTGCAGGTCTGTCCGACGGGTATTGATATTCGCAACGGCTTGCAGTACCAATGCATCAGTTGCGCCCTATGCATCGATGCCTGCGATACCATCATGGACAGCATCAACCAGCCGCGCGGCCTGATCCGCTACAGCTCGGAAAACGAGTTGGAGCACAAGCCGACCAAGCACTGGACCCCGAAGAACATCGCCTATGTCGCCGTGCTGAGTCTGGCGGTGCTGGTCTTCGGCTACAGCATGGCGACGCGCAGCCACATGGTGGTGGACGTGCAGCAGGAGCGCCAACCGCTCTATGTGCAGCTTTCCGATGGCCGCATCCAGAACAAGTACATCGTGAAGGTGACCAACAAGCAGGCGCAACCGGCTGCGTACCGGATCCAGATGACGGGTTTGCCGCAGGCTGAGCTGCAGGTGAATCAGGAGCAGTTGGCCGTGGCGCCCGGCAAGACGGCGAAAGTCAACGTCTTCGTGCGCGTTCCGCCGCAGGCGCTGCACGAGGAAAAGCAGCACTTCGAGTTCAAGATCACAGACCTGAGTGGCCGCGAGGAGAAGATCTACACCATCGACTTCTATGCGCCGGAAAGCTTGGTGAGGGATAAATAAATGCTGAAAAGTACCGCCTTTCGGGAGTGGCGCCCCTGGGTCATCGTTGGCGGCCTGCTGTTCGTCATGGTGGTCAATGCCGGCCTGCTCTATATCGCCAACAAGGACTTCCCGGGTGTCGTGGAGAATGATTACTACGACAAAGGCATGTATTACAACGAATACTTGTCGCGCATGGAGCAGCAGCGCCTCCGCGGCTGGAAGCTGAATCTCGGTTGGGTGCAGGAGCCGCAGGTGGGCGAGCCCGCCACGCTGCGCTGCCTGGCGGTGGACAAGCAGGGCAAGCCCCTGAGCGGCGCCAAGGTGGAGGTGAAGCTGCTGCGTCCGGGCGAGCCCAAAGCGGATCAGCGGCTCGTCCTGCATGAAGTAGCCCCCGGCGACTACCAAGGCACGATAAACTTGCCGCGGCCAGGCAACTGGGACCTGCTGCTGCAGATGCAGCGTGGCCAGGACACCCATGAACAGCAGGCGGAAGTGTGGGTGGTTCCCGCTGGTTAGCTTAGGAGCGCTTGAGTGAAAACACTGAGTGCGTCAGCGGCCGAGCGGACGGCGACGGCAGCTCCGGTCGCTGCCGGGGAGGCCTGCTTCCACTGCGGTTCTCCCAATCCGGCCGGCAGCCCGTACCGTGCCCGCGTGGACGGGCAGGAGCGTGAGTTCTGCTGTGCCGGTTGTCAGGCCGTGGCCGAGGCCATCGAGCAGGCCGGACTGGGGGACTATTACCGCTACCGCACCAAGCCGGCGGACCGCGCCGACAGCGTGCCCGAGTTCCTGCGCAATCTCAGCCTCTACGACGAGCCCGCGGTGCAGAAAAGCTTCGTCCGCAGCACGGGGGAGCACGTCAAGGAGGCGGCCCTGATCCTGGAGGGCATCACCTGCGCCGCCTGTGTCTGGCTCAACGAGCGCCACCTGCGCACCGTGCCGGGCGTCCTGGACGTCACCATCAACTATTCCACCCAGCGCGCCACGGTGCGCTGGGACGACAGCCAGATCAAGCTCTCCGAAATCATCGCCGCGGTGGCCGCCATCGGCTATCGTGCTCACCCCTTCGATCCCGGCAAGCGCGAGCAGGTCATGGAGCGCGAGCGCCGGGGCATGCTGCGCCGCCTCTTCGTGGCCGGCCTGGGCATGGCCCAGGTGATGATGCTGGCGGTGGCCCTCTATGCCGGGGATTACTACGGCATCAGCCCCGACATGGCGGAGTTCTTCCGCTATGTCAGCCTGCTTTTCACCCTGCCGGTGGCGCTGTACTCGGGCTGGCCCTTCCTGGTCGGCGCCTGGCGCGATCTGCGGCGCCTGCAGCCGGGCATGGATGTGCCGGTCAGCCTCGGCATCATCGCCGCCTTCGCCGCCAGCGTGTGGGCCACGCTGAGCGGCCAGGGGCCGGTCTATTACGACACGGTGACCATGTTCATCTTCCTGCTGCTGGGTGCCCGCTTCCTGGAGATGAGCGCCCGGCGCAAGGCTGCTCACGCGTTGGACGTGCTGAGCCGGGTTATTCCCGCCTTGGCGCGGCGGGAGCGCGAAGGGACGGCGGACTGGGTGCCAGTGGCCGAGATCGTGCCCGGGGACATGCTGCTGGTGCAGCCTGGCGAGACCATCCCGCTGGACGCCGAGGTGGTCGAGGGCTGCAGCGACGTCAACGAGTCCCTGCTGACCGGTGAAAGCCGGCCGGTGCCGAAGCGGCCCGGCGCGCAGGTGATCGGCGGCACGGTGAATGAGGACGGGCCGCTGCGCATCCGCGTGCTGCGCGTGGGCGAGGATCTGGTCATCAACGGCATCGCCCGCCTGCTGGAGCGCGCCCAGGCCGAGCGGCCGCCCATCGCCTATCTGGCGGATCGGGCCTCGCGCTGGTTCGTGTCCATCGTGCTCCTGCTCGCCCTGGGCGCGGGCTTGTGGTGGTACCAGATCGATCCGGTGCGAGCCTACTGGATCGTGGTGGCGGTCCTGGTGGTGACCTGTCCCTGCGCCCTGGGCCTGGCGACGCCGGTGGCGGTGACGGCGGCCACCGGCCGCTTGGCGCGCGAGGGGGTGGTGAGCACGCGCGGGCATGCCCTGGAGAGCATGGCGCGGGTCACGCACGTGGTCTTCGACAAGACCGGCACCTTGAGCGAAGGGCGGCATCGGGTGCGCCACGTCCTGCCGGCGCCCGACGGGGATGAGGCAGCATTGTGGACCGTCGCTGCCGCGCTGGCGCAGTTGTCCGAGCACCCGCTCAGCCTGGCCCTGCTGGCGCATGCCAAGGAGCGGGGCATTGCTGTCGAGCCCGCGCGCGCCGGCCGCAATGTGCCCGGATCCGGCATGGAGGCGACCCGGGACGGGGAGGTGCAGCGCCTGGGCAAGCTGGACTTCGTGGGCGAGATCGCCGGCGAATTGCCGGCCGACTGGCGCGCTCTGGTGGCGGCCTGGCAGGCGGAAGGACTGAGTCTGGTGGCGGTCGGCCGGCACGGCGCCTGGCTCGGCCTTTTCGCCTTGGGCGACAGTTTGCGCCACGAGGCGCGGCAAACGGTGGCGGATCTGCAGGCGGCGGGCTACGAGGTCTGGCTGCTGAGCGGCGATCACGCGGGCGCGGTGGCCTTGGCGGCAGCGGATACCGGCGTTGCCCATTGGCGGGCGGGCTTGCGGCCCGAGGACAAGCTGGCGCAGTTGCGCGCCCTGCAGGCGGCGGGCGCGGTGGTGTGCATGGTGGGCGATGGGGTCAACGACGGTCCGGTGCTGGCCGGGGCGCAGGTGAGCATGGCCATGGGCGCCGGCACGGCGGTGGCGCACGCGGGCGCCGACATGATCCTGCTCTCCAACCAGTTGCAGCAGATTCCGGCCACCTTGCAGCTGGCCCGCGACACGCTTCGGATCATCCGGCAGAACCTGGGCTGGGCGGTGGGCTATAATGTGATCTCTCTGCCGCTGGCCATGACCGGCGTGCTGACGCCGTGGATGGCCGCCATCGGCATGTCGGCCAGTTCGCTCATCGTGGTGGCCAACGCCATGCGCCTGGTGCGCAGCGAGGCGGGGGAGCTGGGCGCGGCCCGGCAAGGCACTCTGCTCAAGGAAAGGAGGACCGCATGAACGTCCTGTATTTTTTCATCGGGGCTGCCGTCGTGGGTGCCATCGGTGCGGGTCTCGTGTTTTTGTGGGCCATGAAGTCCGGTCAGTTCGATGACCTGGAGGGGCCCGCCTACCGCATTTTATACGATGATGACGATCCCATGATCCCGGCCAACCGCAGGCGCAGTCAGGGCGAAGCCGGGGCCGGCGAGGCGCAGGCCGACGAAGTTGACTCCGGAAAGGCGGGCACATAGACTAACGGGGTTTGTGATTTTAAATTTCGTTTGCATTGGGGAGCTTGCATGTTCAGACAGTTGCCTTTGATGATCGTGTTCGCGCTGGTCGCGTTTTCCTGGTTCAGCCTCGCTTCGGTGCTGGTCGCCGGCTAAGCGCCCGCTTCGCGATACCTTGACGCCCCGCCCGGCTACAAAGCCGGGTGGGGTGTCTGCTTTTTGTGTATGCAGCGTGCTTGCCGTGTGCATCTGCGGTATGCGGGGCATAGCCGTCAGCCGGGCTGCTCCGCCATGCCTTGGCGCGTGTGCCCGGGTTCCGGCGTGGCGGGCAGGGTGAAGTAGAAGGTGGCGCCCTGGCCGACGGCGCCTTCGGCCCAGATGCGGCCGCCGTGGCGATCGATGATGCGTTGCACGATGGCCAAGCCGATGCCGGTGCCCTCGAACTCGCCGGGGCCGTGCAGGCGCTGGAAGGGACCGAAGAGCTTGCCGGCATAGGCCATGTCGAAGCCTGCGCCGTCGTCGCGTACGAAGTAGACCCGCTCCCCGGCTTCCTCCCGCGCGCCGAATTCGATGTGCGCCCGCTCGTGCTTGCCGGTGAATTTCCAGGCGTTGCCCAGCAGATTCTCCAGCAGAATTTCCAGCAGCTTGGGATCGCCATGCGCCGTCACCCCCGGAGCGATGGCGAAGCTTGCCCGGCGCTCCGGGTGGTCGGCTTGCAGCGTTTCGGCAATTTCTTGCGCGAGTTCGCTGAGGTCGACTGCCTCCCGGTGCATTTCGCTGCGGGTGATGCGCGACAGGTTCAGCAGGTCGTCGATGAGCTGGCCCATGCGCTGGCTGGCCCGGCGGATGCGTGCCAGGTAGTCCCGGCCAGCGGTATCGAGGATACCGTCGTAGTCTTCCAGCAGCACCAAACTGAAGCCGTCGATGGCGCGCAGCGGCGCGCGCAGGTCGTGCGATACCGAGTAGTTGAAGGATTCCAGTTCGGCGGTGCGTTCCCGCACCCGCTGTTCGAGCCCGGCGTTGAGTTGGCGGATTTCTTCCTCAGCCCGCTTGCGTTCGGTGATGTCGGTGAAGGAGACCACCGTCCCGTGCGGGGCGGGCTCCGACCCGCGGAACAGGGGCTGCGCGTTGACGGAGAGCCAGACGAGGGCGCCATCCGGCCTGCGCACGCCCATGACCGTGGCCTCTTGGGGTTGTCCGCTACGCAACGCAATCATGGCTGGGTGGCTGTCGCCCGGGAAGGGGGAGCCGTCCTCATGGATGACTTGCCACTGCGGGTCGGTGGAACTGCGGCCCATGAGCTGTGCCATGCTCAAGCCGAGGAGGCGCGCCGCGCTGGCGTTGCAGTCCACGATGCGGCCGCTGCGGTCGTGCAGGACGATGCCCTCGGTCAAGGCGGTGACCACCGAGCGGTAGCGGGCCTCGCTTTCGCGCAGCGCCGCCTCCGCCCGCTTGCGCTCGGTGATGTCTTCGACCACGGCGATGACATAGGCGGGCCGGCCGGCGCTGTCGCGCACCAGCGAGCGGGATTTGTGAATCCAGATGACCGTGCCGTCCTCGCGCAGGTAGCGCTTTTCCTTGACATAGGAGCTGCTTTCGCCGATCAGCAGCCTGTGCATGTCGGCCAAGTCGGCCGCCAGATCGTCGGGGTGGGTGATATCCTGGAAGCGCCTCTCCAGGAGCTGTCCGCAGGCATAGCCGAGGATGTCGCAAAGCTTCTGGTTTACCTGCAGAAAGCGGCCGTCCAGGGCGATTTCGGCAATGCCCGCCGCCGCCTGGTCGAAGGCGGCACGAAAGCGCGCCTCGCTGGCCTGCAGGGCGGCAGCCCGGCTCCGGGTGAGGGTCAGCGCGCCAGTCAGGACGAAGAGCAGGCCGCTCGTAACCAAGCCGCCGAAAAGGACGATGAGCGGTTTGCGGGTGTCGATCGTCGCTTCGAAGGCGGAGCGGCTTTTCATCTGCAGCGTCCAAGCATGCCCGGCAATCTCCAGCGGTATGGTGCGGGTGAAGACAGGCGGGGGGCGATGCGCAGCGGGGGTGGGGTCGGGCCGATCGTCGTACATCATGGCCCCTGGGGCCGTGTTGCGACCGTCGAAGATCTCCAGGTCCACGTCGCGGGCACCCTCGCCTAGCACCCCGCGCATCAGGTCGTTCATGCGAAAGGGGCTGTAGACGAAGCCGGTGATGGCTTCGCGACGTGCTTCGACGGTGTCGGGCTCCTGCCCGTGGCGGTAGACGGGGAAGTACATCAGGAAGCCGGCCTGCTGCTGGCGCTGGCCGGTCTCCTGCACCAGGGTGACCTTGCCCGACAAGGCCGGCTTGCCCGTGTCCCGGGCCCGGGCCATGGCGGCACGGCGCACCGGTTCGGCGAACATGTCGTAGCCGAAGGCCTGCAGGTTGCGCCCGGCGAAGGGCTCCAGGAACGAAATGGGATAATACACCGGCCGCTCGCCGGCCGGCTTGACGGCATAGTCGGGAAAGCCTTCCGCCCGGACGGCGTCGACGTGCCGCGCCAAGGCCGCTTCCGGCACGCGCACGGCGAAGCCGATGCCTTCGATGCCGGGATAGTTTTCCAGGGTCTCCAGGTTGTCGACGTAGGCATGCCATTCCGCACGGGTCACCTTGTCGGAGGCGGCAAAGAGGGCGACGCCGCCACGCAGGGCCTGGCCGTAGTGCTGCATGCGGGTCTGGATGGCCGAGCGGATCTGCTCCACGCGGCTGTCGAAGCGGATGAGCGCGGTTTCCAGCACGTCCTGCCGGGTCAGATACCAGGCCCATGCCGTGATGGCCAGGGAAACGGCGAGCACCAGCCAAGCCGCAGGCACCCGCAGGAAGTGGCGCACGGACAGGCCGCCATTGCCGGCTTGGCGGGATCCGTTCATCCGGGCACCATCATCGGGGACATCGGCCGGCCGCGGCTGCCGGGAGCGGGGTAATGGGCATGGAAAGGGTGCTTGCTGGCCAGGTTGGATGCGGTTGTACGGGGATGTGGCATGGACAAGCAGTATAGCATGCCGATGCCCGGCCTTCATGGATTCGCGAAAGCCCCGCGCGGACGGCCCTCGACCAAAGGAGCATGACCAGGCGAGGGGGTGGTTTTATGATGCGCTGAGTCCTTTCACGTGTACGGTGATGGCCAGAGGCGCAGCCATGACGGCGTATCGGAAATTGCTGCTGGAACAGGAGATATGCACCGCTATCCGGCAACGGCGGGTGCTGCGCTTTCGCTATGCCCGGGAGTTCACTTACCGTGCCTTCGAGCCCTACGTGGTCTACCGCTCCGGTACCGGCCGCATCGTCGTCAGCGGCATGCAGACGGCCGACGACGCCAAGCCGCAACGGGAGCCCGAGCCGCGCAAGTTCGAGCTTGGGCTGATCCGCAATCTGCACGTGACCGGGCAGTGCTTTGAGACGGTCGAGGGGTTCAGTTCCTACGGACCGGAGTTCGGTGGTCAGGTCCTGTGCGCCGTCGACCGGCGCTGACCCGGAT
Organism: Thermithiobacillus tepidarius DSM 3134; assembly: GCF_000423825.1. NCBI lineage: Bacteria > Pseudomonadati > Pseudomonadota > Acidithiobacillia > Acidithiobacillales > Thermithiobacillaceae > Thermithiobacillus > Thermithiobacillus tepidarius. The sequence continues at coordinate 156,044 of NZ_AUIS01000003.1, read as the reverse complement.
TCATTCGGCGCGGGGGCGAGCGCCGTCCGCGGCTTTGGCGCCGCTGCCGGTGGACGGCTGTCCACTATCGGGCAGCGCGGCGCCGGCTTCCTGGGCAGCCAGTTGGCGGGCGGGATTCCGGTAATCGGCGTAGAGCACTTCGCCCGCCGCCGGCACGAAGGTGCCCCGGTCCGCGGTATAGAACTGGAACGGCAGCGACACCACCTGGTTGCCCGCGTTTCTTTGCACCGAGAAGTGCAGGTGCGGCCCATCCGAGTAGCCGCTGGTGCCGGCCAAGCCGATGAGCGCGCCGGCTTCGACCCGCTGGCCGGGAACGACCGGGATGCTGTCGCGCAGCAGGTGGAAGTATTCGGCCCAGGTGCCGTCGTCGTGCAGGATGCGCACGTAGTTCGCCTTGTCCCGGAATTCCTCCGCCTTGCGGCCGTCGCCGTAGCGGCTGACCGCATCCATCACGATGCCGCCGCGCGCCGCGAGCACGGGGGCGCCTTTGGGCATGGCGATATCCACCGCGTAGCGGGAGTCGGGCGTGTCGTGGGTGATGACCGGGCCGCCCGGGGCCTGGGTCAGCTTGTACTGCTCGCCGTCGGCGAAGGGCAGCCGGTAGACGGCATCGGCGGCGGGACTGGCCGCCGGATCGCCGATGCACCAGTCGTACTTGTAATCGTAGGACCAGGGACGGCTGGGCTCGGCGCGGGCGATGTCGGCGACCCGGACGCTGCTTTGCGGCGGCACCAGGAAGTCCAGGATGCCCCCGGGGGCGACCGAGGCGTTTTGACTGCCGGTAAAGGTCAGCTTCAGCTGCACCGGAGCCAGGCCGGTGTTGGTGGCGACGATGGCGGCGCGGTCTTCGGCTTTTTGGGTTTCGATGCTGAAGGGATAGCCGGCGGCGCCGGCGCTCAGGGGCAGATGACACAGGCCCATGAGCAGGGCGAACTGCAGGGGGAGGGTTCCGAACTTCATGATGCAGCAAACTCCAACAGCTTTTTATTCGGGTCGCGCCGCTCGGCGGCGCGGGTTCGTTCAGGGAAATAGCCCAGCTTCGGTCAAATGCAAGGCGGGTTCGTCAAAAAATTGACGATGCTGGCGCGTCGCAATGGAGCGCCGGAAAAGCGCGGTGTCCCCAGGCCAGCCCGCCCTCCCGGCAGTACCGTCCCGTGGGGAAAATAAGCAACCCCTCGGCCCGGACGGGCGGAGGGGTGTCGGCAAGACGCCGCTGGGACGCCTGAACCGGGCGCGCGGGATCAGCCTTCCTGCAAGGGGCCCAGGTACTGCTTCAGCTTGCCCATGGCCTGCTTTTCCAGCTGGCGCACGCGCTCGGCGGAGACTCCCAGCTCGTCTCCCAGCGCCTGCAGGGTCTTGGGCTCTTCCCGCAGCCAGCGGTTCTGGATGATCACGCGGTCGCGTTCCGGCAGATGCTCCAGGGCTTCCGCCAGCGAGGCATGCTGGCGTTCGTCCCAGTCCTTGGCGGTGAGCTGCTCGACCGGGGACGGCGACTCGTCCACCAGGTCGGCCACATAGGTATAGCCCGGCGCGTCGCCGTTTTCGTCGGGCTGTTCCAGCGGCAGGTCGCGCCCGCTGAGGCGGGACTCCATCTCCAGCACTTCGGCCGGGCTGACCCCCAGCTCGGCGGCCAGCGCCTGGCTCTCCTGCTCGCCGATCCAGCCCAGCTTCTGCCGACTGCTGCGCAGATTGAAGAACAGCTTGCGCTGGGACTTGGTGGTGGCCACCTTGACGATGCGCCAGTTGCGGATGATGAACTCCTGGATTTCCGCCTTGATCCAGTGCACGGCGAAGGAGACCAGGCGCACGCCGCGATCGGGATCGAAGCGCCGCACCGCCTTCATGAGGCCGATGTTGCCTTCCTGGATCAGGTCCGGTTCCGGCAGGCCGTAGCCCCGGTAGCCGCGCGCGATGCGCACCACGAAGCGCAAGTGGCTCATGATGAGCCGGTAGGCGGCGTTGAGGTCGTTGTGGTCGCGCAGGGCGCGGCCCAACTGGATTTCTTCTTCCAGGCTGAGTATGGGTTGGCTGTTCACCGCGCGCAGATAGCTGCTCATGTCCTCGGCAGACGGCGCAAGCGTGATAGGCAATGTGTTCATCGATACCCTCCCACTCCCATAAGCTGAGCTTCTTAGACCGGCGAGACTATCAAAAGTTTATATCGTACCAACAGGTCCGCTTTGTTGATCATGCCCCATCATTGAATCGCCCGCAAGTGCCGCTGCGCGGCCAGCGCCGAGCCCAGCCAGCCGAGCAGGGCGCCGCCGAGCACCAGGGCGCCGCCCTGCTCCGGCGATAGATAGCGGAGCCGGAAGATGGCGCCGTAAAGATTGGCCAGGTGCGCCGTGGGATCCTGCAGGAGCGCGATGCCGATCACCACGGTGGCCCAGGCCAGGGCGCCGGCCAGCGCTCCCTGGATGAAGCCGTGGTACAGAAAGGGCAGGCGCACGAAGCTGTTGCTGGCGCCCACCAGCTTGGCCACGGCGATTTCCTCGCGGCGATTCATGATGTTCAGGCGGATGGTGTTGCCGACGATCAGCACCACGCCGACGGCCAGCAGCACGGCGAGGATGCTGACGGCGCGCTCGGCCAGATCCAGCATGGCCTGCAGGCGCGCCACCCAGTCGAGATCGTACTGGGCCGTGTCCACCCGCGGGTCCTCGGACCAGCGCTGCACCAGCGCCTGGATCTGTTGCGGGCGGTAATGAGTCGGATCGATGCCGACCACCAGGGAAGCGGGCAGGGGATTGTCCTCCAGCGCATCCAGGGCGTCGCCGAAGCCGGACAGCTGTTTGAACTCCTGGCGGGCCGCCTCCTTGTCCACGTACTTGACCTCCCGGATGCCCGGCAGGCGGGCGATTTCGGCCCGCAGCGCCTGCGCTTCTGCCGTGGAGACCTCGTCTTTCAGAAAAAGCGAGACCTGCGCCTGCTCCTCCCAGGCCGACAGCAGATTGCCGGCATTGTGGAGCAGGACATAGAGCCCGGCGGGCAGGGCCAGTGCGATGGCCAGCACGCTCAGCGTCATGAGGCTGCCCACGGGATGGGTCACCAGATGACGCAGGGAGCTGCCGAGGGCGTCCCAGTGGCGGTACAGGCTCATGGGCGGGCCTCCTGATTTTGCAGGCGGCCATGCTGCAGGGCATAGACGGGACAATCCAGACGCTCCACCTGGCCGAGATCGTGGGTGGCGATCAGCAGGGTCATGCCGTGCCGGTTGAGATTGCGGAAAAGGTCCATGATTTCGCTGCTCAGTTGCGGGTCCAGGTTGCCGGTCGGTTCGTCGGCGATGAGCACCTTGGGGCTATGGACGATGGCGCGGGCGATGCCCACCCGCTGCTGCTCGCCGCCCGACAGGCTCAGGGGCGAGTCCTGCTCCCGCCCGCTCAGGCCCACCTGATCCAGGGCGGCGCGCACCCGGCTTTTGATATGGGCGCGCCGCACCCCCGCCACCTGCAGCGTCAGCGCCACATTGGCGAAGACGCTGCGGTCCGCCAGCAGCTTGTGGTCCTGGAACACGATGCCCAGCTGGCGGCGCAGTTGCGGGATGTGGCGCCGCTTGAGCTTGGCCAGATCCTGGCCGTCGAGTAGCAGGGTGCCGCGGCTGACGGTCTCGATGCGGGCGATGAGCTTCAGGAGCGTGCTCTTGCCCGCTCCCGAGGGGCCGGTGAGGAAGGCCATCTGCCCCTTGGGCAGATGCAGGTCGATTTCCTGCAGCACGTTGCGGCCGCCGGGATAGTGCTTGCTGACGTTGATGGCGCGGATCATGGAGCTCACTGCCGGGTGGTCGTGCTGAACAGGGCCTCGACGAAGGCCTCCGCGTCGAAGGGGCGCAGATCCTCGGGCTTTTCGCCGACGCCGATGTAGCGGATGGGGATGGGCAGCGCCTTGGCGATGGCGGCGATGACGCCGCCCTTGGCCGTGCCGTCCAGCTTGGTGATGCAGATGCCGGTCAGGCCCACGGCTTCGTGGAACTGCTTGGCTTGGTTGATGGCATTCTGGCCCGTGCCGGCGTCGAGCACCAGCCAGATCTCGTGGGGCGCCTGCGGATCGAGCTTGCCGAGCACGCGCTTGATCTTTTTCAGCTCCTCCATGAGGTTGCTCTGGGTGTGCAGGCGTCCGGCGGTGTCGGCGATCAGCACGTCCGCCTGCCGGCTCTGGGCGGCGGCGAAGCCGTCGTAGACCACCGAGGCGCTGTCGGCGCCGGTATGCTGGGCAATCACCGGCACGCCGATGCGCTCGCCCCAGCGCTGCAGCTGCTCCACGGCGGCGGCGCGGAAGGTGTCGCCGGCCGCCAGCACCACCTTGCTGCCCTGCGCCTGCCAGGCGGCGGCCAGCTTGCCGATGGTGGTGGTCTTGCCGGCGCCGTTGATGCCCACCATCATCAGCACCCGGGTGCCTTGGCCGCGGGGCGGCTGCCAGGGCTGCGCCCGCGGCCGCAGGATGTCCAGCAGCGACTGGCGCACCGCCTGCGCGAGGGCGGCGGGGTCGGTCAGGTCCTTGCGCCGGACGCGCTCGGTCACGTTGCGGATGATTTCATTGGTGGCCTCGACGCCGATGTCGGCGCTCAGGAGCAGGCCTTCCAGGTCCTCCAGCAGTTCGTCGTCGATCTGCTTCTTGCCGAAGGTGAGGCGGTCAATGCCGTTGACCAGCCCTTCGCGGGTGCGGGTCAGGCCGTCCTTGAGGCGGGCGAAGAAGCCCTTCTTTTCGTTTTCCGCCGCCGGCTCGGCCGGCGCGGCTTCGGGAGGCGGCGCCTTCCGGAACATTCCCCGCAGTCCCGGCTCGGCCGCCGGTGCGGCTGCCGCCTCCTCCGGCTCGGCGGGCGCGCTTTCCGGCTCGGGTGCCGGGGCTTTCTTGAACAGGCCGAAGAGGCCCTTCTCCGCTTCAGGCGCCGGCGTGTCCGCAGGTTGCTCGGGAGCTTGGGGCGCCGCTGCCGGCGGCTCGGACGGCTCGGTTCCGCTCTCCGGTGATTTGCCCTTGTTGCGCTTGAAGAAGTCGAACATATGAATTTTCCGTAGCCAGGCTTGTCAGTGTCGGGGTGATTGCGGCTAATATAGCCGCCAGGGCGTGCGCAGCCAGTCTGGAAAAGCGCCGGGGCCGGCGTGGGCCGGTCGCGGGCGATGGAAATCGGTGCTGTGGCTGGTCGAACACATACACATTGAGGATCACTATGACGCAAAGACGGAAAATATCAAGACCTCATGTCGCGGCGGCCTTCGGCCTGTGGCTCGGCCTGGCGCTCGGCGGCGGTGCCGCCGCCGAGCCCGTGACCGAATTCACCCTGCCCAACGGGCTGCGGGTGCTAGTCAAGCCCGACCACCGGGCGCCGGTGGCCACCGCCCAGATCTGGTACAAGGTGGGCTCCAGCTACGAGAGCGGGGGCTATACGGGCCTGTCGCACGTGCTCGAGCACATGATGTTCAAGGGCACCACCCAGCTCGGCCCGGGCCAGTTCTCCCGCATCATCGCCAGCCAGGGCGGACGCGAAAACGCCTTCACCGGGCTCGATTATACCGCCTATTTCCAGCAGTTGGCCGCCGACCGCCTGCCCATCAGCTTCCGCCTGGAGGCGGACCGCATGCAGAACCTGCTGCTGCGTCCCGAGGATTTTAAGAAAGAAGTCGAAGTGGTCAAGGAGGAGCGGCGTCTGCGCACCGAGAACAATCCCCGGGCCAAGACCCAGGAGATGCTGATGGCCACCGCCTACGTGGCCAACGGCTACCAGCATCCGGTCATCGGCTGGATGGGCGACCTGGACAGCCTGCGGGTGACCGACCTGCGTCCCTGGTATCAGCAATTCTACGCGCCCAACAACGCGACCCTGGTGGTGGTCGGCGACGTCAAGCCGCAGCAGGTCAGGGCCCTGGCGGAGCGCTACTACGGTCCGCTGAAGCCGCGCCGGGTGCCCGAGGTCAAGCCCAGGCCCGAGCCCCGGCAGCAGGGAGAACGGCGGGTGCAGGTAAAGGCGCCGGCGCAGCTGCCCTATCTGCTGGTGGGCTATCACGTGCCCAACCTGCGCCGGGACGGCCCCAACGAGGAAGCCTACGCCCTGGAGGTGCTGGCCGGCGTCCTGGCGCAGGGCAAGAGCGCGCGCCTGGAGCAGGACCTGGTGCGCAAATCCCAGGTGGCCAGCAGCGTGGAGGCGGGCTATGATCTGGTCAGCCGCGATCCGGGACTCTTCTACCTGGGCGGCACGCCGGCCCAGGGCAAGCGCCCCGCCGATCTGCTGGCCGCGCTCGATGCGCAGATCCAAACCCTGCAGGAGACCCCGGTCGGCGAGGCCGAGCTGGAGAAGGTCAAGACCCAGCTGGCGGCGCAGGAGGTCTATGGGCTGGATTCGGGCTTCTATCAGGCCATGCGCCTGGGCACCTACGAAACGGTGGGCCTGGACTGGCGCATGGTGGATCAGTACGTGCCCGGCATCCGCGCCGTGACGCCGGCCCAGGTGCAGGCCGTGGCGCGCAAGTACCTGGTGCCGGCCAACCGCACCGTGGCCGAGCTGGAGCCCTTGCCCATCGACCCGAACACCCCGCCCGCCGAGGGAGATCTCAAGCATGCGCATTAAGTTTTTCGCCTTCCTGCTGCTCTGCCTGCCGTTGCCCGCCCTGGCGGTCGATATCCAGACCTGGCGCCTGGACAACGGGGCGCGGGTGCTCTTCGTGGAGAACCATGAAATTCCCATGGCGGCCATGCGCGTGAGCTTCGATGCCGGTTCCGCCCGCGACCCGGCGGCGCTGCCGGGCCTGGCTTCCTTTACCGCGGGCCTGCTGGAGGAGGGCGCCGGCAAGTTGAGCGGCGACGCCCTTGCCGAAGCGCTGGACCGCACCGGCGCGCAATTGAGCGCCTTTGCCGATCGCGACCAGGCGGGCATTCAGCTCAAAACCCTGAGCGATCCCAAGCTGCGCAATGCCGTAGCCGAACTGGCCGGCCTGATCCTGACCCAGCCCACCTTCCCCGAGGATGCCCTGCAGCGCGAGCGGCAGCGCACGCTGGCGGCCATCGCCCAAGGGGAAGAGGACCCGGATACGGTGGCGGAATGGAAATTCTATGAGGCCGCGTACGGCCAGCATCCCTACGCCCATCCGGTGATCGGCACGCGCGCCGCCGTGCCGCAGTTCAGCCGGGCGGCGGTGGCGGAGTTCTACCGCCGCCATTACACCGGCGCCAGCGCGGTGGTGGCCGTGGTGGGCGACCTCAGCCGGGCCGAGGCGGAGGCCTGGGTGCGCCAGGTGGTGGGAAGCCTGCCCAAGGGCGAGCCGCTGCCGGCTCTGCCGAGCGTCCCGTCCTTGGCGGCGGGCAAGCTGCTCCACATCGCCATGCCCGTGAACCAGACCTATGTGCTGATGGGGCAGCCGAGCATTGCGCGCCTGGATCCCGACTACTTTCCCATGCTGGTGGGCAATTACACCCTGGGCGGCGGCGGCTTCAGTTCGCGGCTCATGGAGGAGGTGCGCGAGAAGCGCGGCTTGTCCTACAGCGTTTACAGCTACAATTTGCCCCTGCGCCGGGAGGGGCCCTTCCAGGCCGGTCTGCAGACCGCTACCCAGCAGGCCGGCGAGGCCTTGAAAGTCATGCGCCAGGCCATGAGCCGCTACATCCAGAGCGGCCCCACGCCCGCCGAGCTGAAAGCGGCCAAGGACAACCTGACCGGCGGCTTTCCCCTGCGCATCGATTCCAACGCCAAGATTCTGGAGTACTTGAGCCTCATCGGCGTGTACGGGCTGCCGCTCGACTATCTGGACACCTTCCGGCAGCGGGTGGAAGCGGTGAGCGCCGAGGACATCCGCCGGGCGCTCGCCCGGCACCTGGACCCGGCGCGCATGGTGGTGGTGGCCGTCGGCACCCAGCCGCCGGGGCCGGACTTCGTCGCCGCCAAGTGAGCCTGCGCATCATCGGCGGTCAGTGCCGGGGCCGGCGCCTGAAGACCCCGACCGGTCGGGGGGTGCGTCCCACCGCCGACCGGGTGCGCGAGACGCTGTTCAATTGGCTGGCGCCGCGGCTGCCCGGCGCCCGGGTCCTGGACCTCTTCGCCGGCAGCGGCGCCCTGGGGCTGGAGGCCCTGTCCCGCGGGGCGCGGGAAGCGGTGCTGGTGGAAAGGGACCGGCGGCATCTGGCGGTGCTGCAGGAGAACGTCGGCCTCTGCGCCCTGCCCGGCGCCGTGGTGAAGGCCATGGATGCGCTGGCCTACCTGAAAGGGCCGGCCACGTCCTTCGACATCGTGTTCCTGGACCCCCCCTACGGGCAGAACTGGATTCCGCGGGTGGCGGCGCTGCTGGAGCAGGGCGGCTGGCTGGCTCCGGAGGCCATGATCTATGTGGAGCTGGAGGCGGAGCGGACGGCCGAACTGCCGCAGCTCGTGCCGCCCACCTGGCGGCTCATCCGGGCCAAACGCAGCGGCGGGATCGGTTATAATCTGTGTGAGCGCCAGCAGGTGGGCTGACGGCGCCGATCATGCGGGAGGATAGTTGAGCGAGAGCAAAGCCGTGCAGCGTGCCCTGTATCCCGGCACCTTCGACCCCATCACCAACGGCCACGAGGACCTGGTCCGGCGCGCGGCCCGGCTCTTCGAGGAGGTGGTGGTCGCCGTGGCCAAGGACACGGACAAGCAGCCCGTGTTCCCGCTGGCGCAGCGGGCCAGCCTGGCGGCGGCCGTGCTGGCGGACCTGCCCAACGTGCGGGTCCTGACCTTCGAGGGACTGCTGATCGACTGCGTGCACCGGGAGGGCGCCAACGTGATCCTGCGCGGCCTGCGCGCCATCTCCGATTTCGAGCACGAGTTCCAACTGGCCTCCATCAACCGCCGCATGGACCCGCAGATCGAGACCCTGTTCCTGATGACCAGCGATCAGCACACCTTCCTGTCGTCGAGCCTGGTGCGGGAGATCAGCCGCCTCGGCGGCGACGTGAACGCCTTCGTTCACCCGCTGGTGGCCGAGGCGCTGCTGGCCCGCTACCGCCAGGTGGCTGATAACGCGCCCTCTTTGATGTAAACTGTCTGCACTTGCTCTGCGGCGTGTGGCGCAGTCACCCGAAGCCGCGGCGGCAGGTCGGCCCGCCCGGCGGGCGTTTGTCTGCTACCTGTTGCGCTGGAGAGGAAAGCCCATGGCCCTCATGATCACCGATGAATGCATCAACTGCGACGTTTGCGAGCCGGAATGCCCCAACGGGGCCATTTCGCAGGGGGAGGAGATCTACGTCATCGATCCCAATCTGTGCACCGAATGCGTGGGGCACTACGATACCCCCCAGTGCGTGGAGGTGTGCCCCGTGGAGTGCATTCACGTCAGCCCTGACCACAAGGAAAGCAAGGAACAGCTTCAGCAGAAGTTCCTGGTGATCACGGGGCAGGCGGGCTAGCCCGCGCTGCCTCCCTGGACAGCGGCGGCCTGCGGCGGGACCGAGGCGTTGCCGGGGCCGGGCTGTTCTTCCAGCAGTTGCTTGAGCGGCGCGTAGGCCGCCTTGAGTTGGTTTTGTTGCTTGCGCTTTTGCGCGATTTCCTCGATCACCTGGCCGATGCGCGTGTCCAGGCTGCCCAGGACCTGCTCGATCTGCTGCAGATTCTGCAGCTGCTGCTGCACCCGCTGGGTGTGCAACTCCAGCTGCTTTTCCATCACCGTGATGACCTCGTCCACCCACACCTGAGCCTGGCTCAGCGTTTCGGCCACGAAGTCCCGGACCCGCTGCGCCACCGTCAGGAATGCCTTGCGCACCACCGCGCTCTGGGTGTTCACCGCGATCTCCAGCCGCTTGCCGAAGCTTTCATAATGCTCTGCCATCTCCATGAGCTCGGCCCGGCGCGGCATGATGGCATAGGGCAAGGCATTCAGGTGGGGCAGGCCATAGCGGCTTTCCAGGTCGCTGTAGCTGATCAGCATCAGCGTGTTCAGGCGCTCCGCACCGTGCAGGGCCTTTTCGAAACGGCTCAGGGTCTCCGTGAAGAACTGCCGCAGGCGCTCCTGGATGCCCGCCGTCGTCCAGGCGCTCAGCATTTCGTTTTTGGCGTTGCTGATCACCAGGTCGATGGCGACCGGATCCAGCAGGGAGAACAGCAGGTGCTCGGCCTGGGAGAGAAAGTCGCGCTTTTTCTGCTCGAAGCGCAGGCGATCCTGCTCGAACTGGGTGATGGTCTGCCGGTGGGCGGCCAGCAGCTTGGGCACTTTGTCCTCGGTCTGGTCCTTGAGGGCGAAGAGGGAGTGGTGGTTCTGTTCCAGATCTTTGATCTGGTTGGTCAGGAGCATCTGCTGGTCGGCGAAGATGCGGTCGATGGTGGTCCGCACCTCGTCGCAGATCTTGCGCCGCTTGGCCGGGATCAGGTTGTGGGCGATGGCCAGTTCCAGCGCCTCGATCCGGCTCTTCTCCACCAACTCCTCGTTCTGCTTGATTCGACCGAGCAGGGCCTTCTGCGCCGATACGGCGAGTACCTGGGCGGTGTCCACGCCCAGGCGCTCCGCGGTCCGCCGGACCTGCTCCTGGATTTCCTCCTCGATCTCCTCGGGGTCCTTGAGCTCGTCCCACAGGGTGTCGATCTTGTTGAGCACCACCAGATGGTTCTGGCGCGGGTTGCGGGCCAGGTAGTTCTCCCAGATGTCCAGGTCGCTCTGGGTGACGCCGGTGTCCGCGCCCAGGATGAAGACGATGGCGTTGGCCTCCATCAGCATGGCCAGGGTCAGCTCCGGCTCGGCCCCGATGGCGTTCAGGCCGGGCGTGTCCAGGATGGTGAGCCCGGCGGCCAGGACCGGATGGGGCAGGCAGATGATGCCGTGGCGCCAGCGCGGAATCTGCACCTTGCCCAGGCCGCAGGGGGGGCAGACGGTATTCAGCCGATCCTTGCGGGTCTGGTTCAACGGCGGGCACAGGCCGATGCGGCGCGCCTCCTCCACCCCCACGCAAATGGTGTCGGTCAGGTGCTGCAGGGCGGCGGTGCGCTGGCTGGCCTGTTCCAGCGGCAGGGGAAACTTTTGCCAGATGCTCTGGTTCTTTTTCAGGTCCTTGATGGTGTGATCGAGGCCGCGGCTGGCGATGGGCAGCAAGCGCATGCCGGGCACGCCCATGGGCGCATGCTGGATCTCGACCGGGCACATGGTGGTCTGGCCCGAGGCGGAAGGCAGCAGACGGCCGCCGTAGTTGCTGAAGAAAAGGGCGTTGATCAGTTCCGACTTGCCCCGGGAGAACTCGCCCACGAAGGCCACGCGCAGCTGGTCGTTGGCGATGCAGTGGGCCAGGTTGCCCATGCGCAGCAGGGCACTGCCCGGCAACAGACCGCTGTCGGCGATGAGACGTTCGAGAGTTTGGATCTGCGTGGCGACGGCGTTGCGCCATTGATTGAAAGCGGCAAGCTGGACAACGATGGGCTGTTGCTCTTCCATGGGCACCCTGTGTGGCGTTCGTCTCGTTATTCTGGTGTTGTCGTTCTTCTAGTGCTGGCAGCGGGCACAAAAAAAGCTGCTGCGCTGCCCGATCCGCTGCTGGCGGACGGCGCCGCCGCAACGGGGGCAGGGCAGATCCGCCCGGCCGTATACCTGTAGAGATAGAACAAAGTAGCCCGGTTTGCCACTCGGGTCGGTGAAATCGCGCAGAGTCGTGCCGCCGGCGGCGATGGAGGCCTCCAGTACTTCGCGGATGGCGGCGGCCAGGCGTCCATAGCGCTCCCGTCCGATGCGGCCGGCGGCACGCGCCGGATGGATGCCTGCCCGGAACAGGGCCTCGCTGGCGTAGATGTTGCCGACGCCGGTCACCACCCGCGCATCCATGATGAAGTTCTTGACCGCCTGCTGGCGCCCTTGGGCGCGCTCATACAGGTAGTCCCCCGTGAACGCCTCGTCAAAGGGTTCCGGGCCCAAACCGGCGATGAGCGGATGGCTGCGCCAGTCGGCGGTCCACAGCACGGCGCCGAAGCGGCGCGGGTCGTTCAGGCGCAGCATGCGGCCGTCATCCAGCATCAGGTCCACATGGTCGTGCGGACGGGCGGGACTGTCGCCCGGCAGCACCCGCAGGTTGCCGGACATCCCGAGGTGGATGAGCAGGGCGCCGGCATCCAACTCCAGCACCAGGTACTTGGCGCGCCGCCGCACCGCCTGGATCTGCCGGCCGCGCACCCGCTCGGCCAGGTCGGCGGGCACCGGCCAGCGCAGATTGGGGTTGCGGACGGTGACATCTGCGATGCGCCGGCCGGTCAGATGCGGCGCGATGCCGCGGCGGGTGGTCTCGACTTCGGGCAGTTCGGGCATGGGCGTTTGGCTTTGCTCGCGTAAGGAGGTGCGGGGAATTGTGGAAGGAGTGAGGGGTGGCTGCAAGCCGGAGCGGCCAGACCCGCGATGCTCGGGCGGCCGGCACGGCGGATTGCGAGCAAGCTCGCTCCTACGATCCTTGTGCGCGCCGGTCCGGCGCGACGCCGAGGTGGAGCTCCCCCTGCCATCCCGCTGTCGCCGCCGGCCATAGGGGCGGACTGGCTCGCGATCCGCCGTGGCGGCCGCCCGTTAATCGCGAGCAAGCTCGCTCCTACATCCTGCGCCCGCCGCGCTCCCCGGAGAACCTCTTCCGCCCGGAAAGGGCAAGGTACGGGCCGTGGGAGCGGGCTTGCCCGCGATAGCGCGCCGGCCGGCTGGGTGATCGCGAGCGAGCTCGCTCCTGCAATTTGCGGCGGCTGCCTGGCTTGGCGAGGTGTCGCATGCGTTTCAGCCTTGGCGCTCCCCCTGCCAAACCCCGCCGCTCACCCGCTCCCGCCCTCCCAGGTCCCGCCAGGTCTCCACCTCGGCAAAGCCGCGCTGCGCGAGCAGAGCCCGCACGGCGGCTCCCTGCTCCCAGCCGTGCTCCAGCAGAAGCCGGCCGCCGGGGTGCAGGCGCTGGGGGGCGTGTCGAATGAGGTGGCGGATGTCGTCCAAGCCGTCCGGGCCGCTGACCAGGGCTGCCTGCGGCTCGAAGCGCAGTTGCGCCAGGTGCGGGTCGGCGGCGGCGATGTAGGGGGGGTTGCTCAGGATGAGATCGAAGCGCAGCTCGGCGGGCAGGGGACTGAACCAGTCGCCGAGCAGCCAGTGCACGCTTAGGCCCAGGGCGCGGCCATTGGCCTCCGCCACCGCCAGGGCCGCTGGGCTGCGTTCGACCGCCCAGACTTCCGCCTGCGGCCGCTCGGCGGCGATGGCCAAGGCGACGGCGCCGCTGCCGGTGCCAAGGTCCAGCGCGCGCGCCGGCGATGTCGGGGGCAGGGCTGCCAGCGCCTGCTCCACCAGGGCCTCGGTGTCCGGACGCGGGATGAGCACCGCCGGGCTCAGCGCCAGTTCGAGGCTCCAGAAGCCGCCGCGTCCGATGAGGTAGGCCACCGGCTCGCCGGCCCGACGGCGTTCGAGCAGAGCCGTGAAGCGCGCCGCGGCCTCGTCAGTCAGGCGGTATTCGGGCTCGCGCCGGAGAAAACCCCGGTCCCGCTCGAGCGCGTGGGCCAGAAGCAGCTCCGCATCCAGGCGCGGCGTGTCGGAAACCGCCGCCAGTTGCGCCTGCGCCGCTTGCAGTGCCTGCTTGACGGAGCGACCCGCGCTCGGTGAGGCGCGGTCGGCCGTGTCGCCGTTGTCACCTTTCACCCTTCACCGCCCACGTCACTCCCCGCCCAGCGCTGCCAACTGATCCGCCTGATACTCGTTGATCAGCGGCTCGATGAGCGGGTCCAGGTTGCCGGCCAGGACCTGGTCCAGCTTGTAGAGGGTCAGATTGATGCGGTGGTCGGTGACGCGGCCTTGGGGGAAGTTGTAGGTGCGGATGCGTTCGGAGCGGTCGCCCGAGCCGACCATCAGCTTGCGCGCGCTGGCCTGGGCGCTGCTCTGCTTTTCCTGCTCGATCTCCAGCAGCTTGGCCGCCAGCAGGCTCATGGCGCGCGCCCGGTTCTTGTGCTGGGAGCGATCCTCCTGGCAGGCCACCACGATGCCGGTGGGCAGGTGGGTGATGCGCACCGCCGAGTCGGTCTTGTTCACGTGCTGGCCGCCGGCGCCGCTGGCGCGGTAGGTGTCGACGCGCAGGTCGGCGGGGTTGATGTCCACGGCGGTGACTTCGTCGGCCACGGGCAGCACGGCCACCGTGCAGGCGGAGGTATGAATGCGGCCCTGAGTCTCGGTTTCCGGCACCCGCTGCACGCGGTGACCGCCGGACTCGAATTTCAGGCGCGAGTAGGCGCCGCGCCCGGTGATCTCCACGATGGCCTCCTTGTAGCCGCCCAGGTCCGACTCGGAAGCGGAGACTATCTCGGCGCGCCAGCCGCGATTCTCCGCGTAGCGGCTGTACATGCGCAGCAGGTCGCCGGCGAAGAGGGCGGCTTCCTCGCCGCCGGTGCCGGCGCGGATCTCGAGGAAGATGTTGCGTTCGTCGTTGGGATCCTTGGGCAGCATGAGCTTCTGCAGCTCCAGGGCGAGCGCGTCCAGGCGCTGCTGGATGTCCTCGGCTTCCTGGACCGCCAGCTCGCGCAGCTCGGGATCGCTCTCGGAGGCGGCCATGCTGCGCGCCTGCTCCAGTTCCTCGCTGGCCTTGCGGTGACGCGTCAGCGCGTCCACCATGGGGCTCAGCTCGGCGTGCTCCCGGGACAGTTGCTGGAAGCGGGTCTGGTCCTGGATGATCTGCGGGTCGGCGAGCAGGCCGTTGACCTCTTCGAAGCGCTCGGCGAGACGTTCCAGCTTTTCCTGAAGGCGGGGGTTCAATGTCATGGGTTCTTGTCGAGATCGAAGAGCATGTGCAGGGCGGCCACCAGGCCGCTGCTGTCGGCACCCTCGCCGGCGGCGCGCAGGGCCACGGTGGGTTGGTGCAGGAGCTTGTTCATGAGCCCCTGGGACAGGTATTCGAGTACCTGCTCCGGGTCCTGACCCTGGTGCAGATGGCGCAGGGCCCGCTCCAGCTCCTGCCGGCGCAGGCGGTCGGCATGTTCGCGCAGCAGGCGGATGGTGGGCACCGTTTCCAATCCCTGGCGCCAGCGGCCGAAGGCCGCGACCTCCTCGGCGATGATCTGTTCCGCGGCCGCGGCGGCGCTGCGCCGGGCCTGCAGGTTTTCCTGGATGATGTCCTGCAGGTCGTCGACGGTGTAGAGATAGATGTCCGGCAGTTCCGCCACCTCGGGCTCGATGTCGCGCGGCACGGCGATGTCGACCATGAAGATGGGGCGGTGGCGGCGCGCCTTCAGGGCGCGTTCGACGCTGCCCTTGCCCAGGATGGGCAGCGGGCTGGCGGTGGAGCTGACCACGATGTCGGCCTGTTCCAGCGCGTCGGGGATCTGTTCCAGGCTGATGACGCGCGCGTCGAACTCCTCGGCCAGGGGCAGGGCGCGTTCCACGGTGCGATTGGCCACGGTCATTTGGCTGACGCCCTGCTCGCGCAAATGGCGCGCCACCAGTTCGATGGTCTCGCCGGCACCGATGAGCAGCACTTGCTGGGAGTACAGATTGCCGAAGATGCGTTTGGCCAGGCTCACGGCGGCGAAGGCGACGCTGACGGCTTGGCCGCCGATGGCGGTTTCCGTGCGCACCCGCTTGGCCACGGAAAAGCTCCAGTGGAACAGGCGGTTGAAGAGGGGGCCGACGCTCTGCGCCTGGCAGGCCTGCTGATAGGCGGCCTTGAGCTGGCCGAGGATCTGGGGTTCGCCCAGCACCAGGGAGTCCAGTCCGGCGGCGACCCGGAACAGGTGGCGGACCGCCTCGTCGCCCTGATGCAGGTAGAGATAAGGTTGTAGCGCTTCGCTGGACAAATGGTGGTATTCTCCCAGCCAGCGGGAGACGCTGCCAGCTTCCTCCGAATTGGTGCTATAGTACAGCTCGGTGCGATTGCAGGTGGACAGTATCACGGCTTCCCGCGCGCCGCTGCGGGCCAGCAGGTTCTGGTGGGCGGCGCCGAGCAGATCGTTGGCAAAAGCCACCCGTTCGCGCACATCGACGGGCGCGGTGGTGTGGTTCAATCCAAGGGAAAATATGTTCATGTCCTGCCGTAATGGGTGGGCACGCTCGGCTGCCGCCTTGCCCCTTGCCCAACGTGCTGCCATATTCGGCGCGTTTCTTTGCGTGGGGCGAAATGATCGGTGGGCGCAACCCGTCAATTTTCCGAAAAGCGCACCCGCAATGCAAGTCGATCGGCCGGACGGGGATGAGCCGCCGGCTGCCTCGGCCGCGGCATGCCGGGCGACTGCCGCAATGTCATCGGGTCCAAAGGAAAGCCTGTGAAAGAGAAATACTTACGGATGGCTGTGCTGCTGCCGCTGCTCATGACCTTGGGCGGGTGCGCGGCCATGGCCGGCAAGCCGCAGGCGGCGCAGCAGGACGCCAAGGAGGCGAAGGAGGCGAAGGAGGCGAAGGAGGCCAAGGAAGCGGCCAAGCAGCCATCCGAGGCGCGCGTCGCCCAGGCCGAGGGCAAGCCCAGCCTGCTGACCGGCCAGGGCATGTTCGATCTGCTGCTGGCCGAGTTCGCTCTGCAAAGCGGCAATCTGCCCCTGGCGGCGGAAGCCTGGAAGCAGGCCGCGGAAGTCACACCGGATGCGGTGGTGCTGGCGCGAGCCACTCGTGCCCTGACCCAGGTGGGCCGGCTGCAGGATGCCCTCCCGCTGGCCCGGCGCTGGGCCGCGCTGGCGCCGGACCAGCCTGAGCCCACCCAGTATCTTGCCGCCCTGCTGGTCAGCACGGGCCAGCGGGAGGAGGGGGTGCGCCTGCTGCAGAGTCTGCTGGAGCGCTACCCCGAACGCGCCGACGTATACTTGCAGCTGAGCGAGATCCTGGCGGCCAATGGCCAGCTCCAGCAGGCCGAGCTGGTGCTGCAGGATTTCGTCAAGCGTAATCCCGAGATGCCGGCCGCCTACTATGCGCTGGGCCACCTGCAGATGCGCCGGGGCCAGGATGCGGCGGCCGTCGAGGCGTTCCGCACCGCCCTGGCCAAGCGCCCGGACTGGGACGATGCCGCCCTTGCCCTTGCCGTCGCCCTGGCCCGCGGCCAGGGTGACCAGGACGCCAGCCGTTTCCTGCAGGAGTATCTGGACAAGCACCCCGGTGCCCAGGACGTGCGCCTGTATCAGGCCGCCCTGCTCCTGCGCCAGGAGCGCTGGGACGAGGCCTACGCCGCCTATGAGCGCATGCGCCAGGATCAGCCGGACAATCCCGACGTGGCGCTGGCGCTCGGGCTCATCGACATGCAGCGTGGGCGCTGGGACAGTGCCGAGGTGCAGCTGCGGCGCGCCCTGGAGCTGGCGCCGGAGCAGGTCACCGCGCGCTACTACCTGGGCCGCCTGAATGAGGAGCGGGGGCAGGCCGCCCAGGCTCTGCAGTGGTATGCGGACATCAACAAGGGGAGCCTCTATCCCGAGGCGCAGCTTCGCATGGCGCAGCTGGAGCACAAGCTCGGCAATGCCGCGGCGGCGCGCGCCCGGCTCGCCGCGTTGGAGAAGCAGTTTCCGGATCTGATCCAGGTGCCCCTGATGCAGGCGGAGCTGGCGCTGGAGGACAAGCAGCCCCGGCAGGCGCTGGCCATAATCAACGGGGCGCTGGCCCGTCAGCCGCGCCAGGGCGATCTCCTGTACCAGCGCGCCGCCGTGCATGAGCGCCTGGGCGACTACGCCGCCATGGAGCGGGACATGCGCGAGGTGATCAAGCTGGAGCCGCGCAACGCTCATGCCTACAACTTCATCGGCTACAGTCTGGCCGAGCGCGGCGTGCGGCTGCCGGAGGCCGAGTCGCTGCTGCGCAAGGCGTTGGAGTTGGCGCCCGAAGATCCCTTCATCCTGGACAGCATGGGCTGGGTCCTGCACCGGCAGGGCAAGAGCCGCGAGGCCGAAGCCTACCTGCGCAAAGCGCTGGAGCGGCGTCCCAACGACCCCGAAATCGCCACCCACCTGGGCGACGTGCTCTGGGCGTTGGGCCGCAAGGATGAAGCCCGCATGGTCTGGCGCGCCGCCGCCCAGGCCGATCCCGGCCACGCCGCCCTGCAGGAGCGTCTGAAGCAGTGAAGATCCGGAAATGCTTATCTGTTACATATCGCGTCAGGCTGCGGCTGGCCGCGCTCGGGGCGTGCGCGCTGCTGGTCCAGGGCTGCGCCACGGTACCGCCAGGGCCGCTGCCGCCGTTGCCGCCGGCTGAGCGCGAGCTCGTGCTGGCGAAGCTGCAGTCCTGGTCCGCGGAAGGGCGGGCGGCAGTGCAGGTCGGCAACGACGGCAACAGCGTGGGCTTCCAGTGGCAGCGCGACAACGGGGCCGAGGTCCTGCGCATGACCGACCCGCTGGGCCGGACCGTGCTGCTGCTGAGCCAGGATGCCCAGGGCGCCTATGCGAAGTTCGCCGACGGCTACGAGGTGCGTGGCAGTGACATGGCTGCGCTGCTGGCCCAGCGCTCGCCGCTCCCCTTGCCGCTGGAGGGACTGTCCTACTGGCTGCGGGGGCAGCCCGAGCCGGGCCAGCCGGCCGCGGTGACCCACGACGCCGAGGGCCGGCCCGCGACTTTGCGGCAGGGGGATTGGGAGGTGCGGTACCAGGACTACACCCCGGTGGAAGGCGTCTATATGCCGGCGCGCCTGCTGGTCAGCGGGCCCAATCAGGTGACGGTCAAGGTGCTGGTGCGCCGCTGGGATCTGCGCTTTGCCGCCCCGCTGCCCACCGCTGCGGCGCGGCCCAACGGCTGAAGACCCATGGCTGAGGAGTTGGTTTGGTATCCGGCGCCGGCGAAGCTGAATCTCATGCTGCGCGTCGTCGGCCGGCGCGACGACGGCTATCATCTGTTGCAGACGGCCTTTCAGTTCCTGGGGCATGGCGACCGGCTCGCCTATCTTTCCTTGCCCGGGCGCGGGCCGCGGCGCCTGAGCGGCCTGGACGGCGTGGCGCCGGCGGATGACCTCTGCGTGCGGGCGGCGCAGCTGCTGCAGGACGAAACCGGCCAGCGCGAAGGGGTGGGCATCCACCTGGACAAGCACCTGCCGCTCGGCGGCGGCCTGGGCGGCGGCAGCTCCGACGCCGCCACCACCCTGCTGGTGCTCAACCGGCTGCTGGATCTCGGTCTGAGCATGGACGAGCTGGCCGAGCTGGGCTTGCGCCTGGGAGCGGATGTGCCTGTTTTCGTGCGCGGCCGGGCGGCATGGGCCGAGGGGGTGGGCGAGGCATTGCAGCCGCTGCCCGACCTGCCCACGCCTTGGTACGTGGTGGTGCATCCCGGCGTGGCCGTGTCCACGCGGGAAGTTTTTTCCGCGCCGGAATTGACACGGTCCCATTCACTGCTCACAATACGCGACTTCTTGGAGGGGGCGCAGGAGAACACCTTGCAGCCCGTGGTGCAGGCGCGCTATCCCGCGGTGGCGCAGGCCCTGAGCTGGCTGGCGGCGCAAGGCGCCCGGGACGCGCGGCTCACCGGCAGCGGTGCCTGCGTCTTCGGCGCTTGCGGCGATGCGGAAGCGGCCCGGACTGTCGCTGCCCGCGTCCCCGCGCCCTGGACGGCCTTCGCGGCCCCGGGCGTCAATCGCCATCCTCTACACGAACAGCTCGGATTGTAGTAATTTATTGCAGTTTTGCAGGGATTTCCCGAGGTCATTGGGGCGTCGCCAAGCGGTAAGGCACCGGATTTTGATTCCGGCATTCCTAGGTTCGAATCCTAGCGCCCCAGCCATTTGAAAGTCAGCCCGGGTGTTCGGCGTCGGACAGAATGCACTGCGAAAGAGCAGGCGCGGTACGGCCTGCTTCATTTTTGCGCGGCGGCCGGCCCGGCTGATGCCAGGATGTTCATGCTTTGAGGGAGAATCAACACCATGGCCTACGGCAGCTTGATGGTGTTCACGGGCAATGCGAACCCTTCCTTGGCAGCGGCGATTGCCCGCTATCTCCACATCCCGCTCGGCCGGGCGGAGGTCGGTGTTTTCAGCGACGGCGAGGTCTTCGTCGAAATCCTGGAAAACGTGCGCGGCAAGGATGTCTTCGTGGTGCAGCCCACCTGTGCGCCCACCAATGACAATCTGATGGAGCTGCTGGCCATGATCGACGCGCTCAAGCGCGCCTCGGCCAACCGCATCACCGCTGCCGTGCCCTACTACGGCTACGCGCGCCAGGACCGTAAGTCGCGCGCCCGCACGCCGATCACCGCCAAGCTGGTGGCCGACCTGATCACCACCGCCGGCGCCGACCGCGTGCTGACCATGGATCTCCACGCCGACCAGATCCAGGGCTTTTTCGACGTGCCGGTGGACAACATCTACGCCTCGCCCATCCTGCTCGGCGACATCTGGCGGCGCAACTACCCGAACCTGATCGTCGTCTCGCCCGACGTGGGCGGCGTGGTGCGGGCCCGCGCCATCGCCAAGCGCCTGGAAGTGGATCTGGCCATCATCGACAAGCGCCGACCGCGTCCGAACGAGGCGCAGGTCATGAACATCATCGGCGAGGTGGCCGGCCGCACCTGCGTGCTCATGGACGACATGGTGGACACCGCCAAGACCCTGTGCGAGGCGGCCGCGGCACTGAAGGAGCACGGCGCCGAGAAGGTGTTCGCCTATGCCACCCACCCCGTGCTGTCCGGCACTGCGGTGGAGCGCATCGAGGGCTCGGCCCTGGACGAGGTGGTGGTCACGGATACCATTCCGCTGAACGAACGGGGACAGCAGTCGTCCAAGATCCGCACCCTGAGCGTGGCGGAATTGCTGGCGGAGACCATCCGCCGCATCTCCGACGAGGATTCCGTCAGCTCGCTGTTCATGGAGTAACCCGCTCTGCCGCCGGTCAGGCGGCAGGGTTTTGTTTGGCAATGGGGAGAAAGGTTTCGTCAACCCTCGCCCCGCTCATATAGACGCTAGAGGAGTAAACACAATGACTGAATTCGCTTTGAGCGCCCAACTGCGGGAAGAGAGCGGCCGTCGGGCCAGCCGGCGCATGCGCCGGGGAGAGCGCCTGCCGGCGGTGGTCTACGGCGGCGGCGAGCCCGCCCAGTCCATCAGCCTGGAGCACCGCGAGGTGGCCAAGCTGATCGAGGATGAGCGCGCCTTCTCCCACATCATCAGCCTGAAGACGGACGGCGCGGCGCAGGACGTCGTGATCCGCGATCTGCAGATGCATCCCTACAAGCCCCGCATCCTGCATGTGGACCTGCAGCGCGTGAAGGCCGGTCAGCAGATCCTGGTCCACGTGCCCCTGCACTTCGTCGGCGAGGCCGAGTGCGTCGGCGTGCGCCTGGGCGGCGGCCAACTGCATCACATCCTGGTCGAGGTCGAGGTGAGCGCGCCGGCCGACCGCCTGCCCGAGTTCATCGAGGTGGACGTGGCCAAGCTGGACAAGGGCCAGACCCTGCACCTGTCCGATCTGCAGCTGCCCGCCGGCGTGACCATGCCGGCCCTGGCCCACGGCGACGACAAGGCGGTGGTGAACGTGTCCGCTCCCCGCGGCGCCGCCGAGGAAGCACCGACCGAAGAAGGCGCCGCCTAAGCCGCGCTTGCACCGATGTCCGCATCCTGGCTGCTGGTCGGTCTGGGCAATCCCGGCGCGGAGTACGACAGAACCCGGCACAACGCCGGGTTCTGGTTTCTGGAGGCGTTGAGCCGGCAGGCCGGCGTCGCCCTGCGCGCGGACAAGTCCCACCATTGCCTGAGCGGCCGCCTGCGGGTGCGGGAGGCGGACGTCTTCCTGTGCCTGCCCCAGCTCTACATGAACAAGAGCGGCCTGCCGGCAGCCGGCATGGCGCGCTTCTACCGCATTCCGCCGGAGCGCATCCTGGTCGCCCATGACGACCTGGACCTGGCCCCCGGCGTGGTCCGGCTCAAGCGCGGCGGCGGTCACGGCGGGCACAACGGCCTGCGCGACCTCGACGCCCATCTGGGCACGCGCGAGTATCTGCGCCTGCGCATCGGCATCGGCCATCCCGGCCATCGGGATCAGGTGGTATCCTACGTGCTGGGCCGACCGACGCCGGCGGAGGAGGAGTTGATCCGCGAGGCGATCGACCGGGCCCTGGGCGTGCTGCCCGACATCCTGGACGGCCGCCTGGAAGCCGCCATGCAGGTCTTGCACAGTGCCAAATAATCCGCGGAGATAGCATGGGATTCAAATGTGGTATCGTGGGTCTGCCCAACGTCGGCAAGTCCACGCTCTTCAACGCACTGACCAAGGCGGGCATCGCCGCCGAAAACTACCCCTTCTGCACCATCGAGCCCAACGTGGGCATCGTGGCGGTGCCGGATCCGCGTCTGGATGCCTTGGCGGAGATCGCGAAGCCGGAGCGGGTGGTGCCGGCCACCATGGAGTTCGTGGACATCGCGGGCCTGGTGGCGGGCGCTTCCAAGGGTGAGGGGCTGGGCAACAAGTTCCTGGCCCACATCCGCGAAACCGACGCCGTCGCCTTCGTGGCCCGCTGCTTCGAGGACACGGACATCGTGCACGTGGCCGGCAGCGTGGACCCGGTGCGCGATCTGGACATCGTGCTCACCGAGCTGGTGCTGGCGGACATGGAAACCGTGGACAAGGCGCTGCAGCGCGCCCAGAAGAACGCCAAGAGCGGCAACAAGGACGCCCAGGCCGAGCGCGACTTCTTCGAGCGCCTTTTGAAGCACCTGGATGCCGGACACACCGCCCGCAGCCTGGACATGGACGCCGACCAGGCCGCGCGCCTGAAGCCCCTGTGCCTGCTCACCGCCAAGCCGGCCATGGTGATCGCCAACGTGGCCGAGGACGGCTTCCAGGACAACCCGCTGCTGGACGCCGTGCAGGCCTGGGCGGCACGGGAGAAGGCCAGCGTGGTGCCCGTCTGCGCCGCGCTGGAAGCGGAGATCGCCGAGCTGGATGAGGCGGACAAGGTCGAGTTCCTGCGGGAGATGGGGCTCTCGGAGCCGGGCCTGAACCGGGTGATCCGGGCCGGCTACGACCTGCTGGGGCTGCAGACCTACTTCACCGCCGGGGTCAAGGAAGTGCGCGCCTGGACCATCCACAAGGGCGACACCGCGCCCCAGGCCGCTGGCGTGATCCACAGCGACTTCGAGCGCGGCTTCATCCGTGCCGAAGTGATCAGCTATGCCGATTTCATCCAGTACCGCGGCGAGCAGGGCGCCCGCGAAACCGGCAAGGCGCGCCTGGAGGGCAAGGAGTACGTCATGCAGGACGGCGACGTGGTGCATTTCCGCTTCAACGTCTAGGTTGACAGGCGCGCGCTTAAACCGGAAAATACAGCTAATCCAAAAGGCGCTTTAGCTCAGTTGGTTAGAGCAGCGGAATCATAATCCGCGTGTCCGGGGTTCGAGTCCCTGAAGCGCCACCATCTCCCAGGGCCGCATGTCAATGCGGCCCTTTTTGCATGCTCACTCCGTCCTCACCCCCATTCACCTGTCTTCGCTGAGTTCGCTTTCCGCCTGCAAAGCTTCTTTCCGCTGTCTGTCCCCTATGTCGGCAAGCTGCAGCGCCATCCAGCAAGCACCGCAAGCGGGTTCTTGCCGTCTTGCAACGTAAGTCCTAGGACCATTGCCTCAATGGGCGGCGGCGCGGGATCGGTAGAATGCTCCTGCCATGGGGCCGCGCCGTACTGCCAGCCTGTTGCCTCTTGAATTTATCGCGTTTTTGCAGGCCGCGCGAAACGAGCAGGCGCTCGGTCGATGGTCTGATATTTTCTCCTTATGAAACATGCAAGATTAGCCAAACACCCGTTTGGGGAGGCAATGAGCTTGGCCGCTCTTGCATGTTTGATGCAGGACGGATGAGCGGCCGCGTCGGCGGGACATCACTGTGCTGATGCGCGCCGACAAAAATAAATATGTGGCTTCATTGTATTTTCCGGCGGCAGAAAGACCGCTATCAACCTTAATCCCAAGCTTAAAAAGCGAAACTCCTGGATTCTGAAGCATCAAAGTGGTTCGGCCTCGCATGCAAACGTATTTGCTGCGATTTTGCATTGGGCGCTCTGGTAAATGAGGGGGGATACCTTGAACACCAAGCTAGGAGTATCTACAGCGCTGTTTGGCATTGCTTCGCTCGTGGCCCTTGGGGGATGTGCGGCCAACAAACCTGCAATGCAGGCAGGTGAGTCGGTGACCTCCGCCAAAGAGATTGCCCTGCCCAGTCCGGTGCGATCGCAGCATGCGGAGTTTCTGGAAAGAACCATCATGCAGTCCAAGCTGGATGAGCAGGAGGGCCTGACCTATCGCGTGGGTCCGGGCGATCTGCTGCGCATCGACGTTTACCGCCATCCCGAGCTGTCCAGCATGAATGCGCCCATCCTGTCCGGCAGGGGGGCGGGCACCGTGGTGGACAACGACGGCACCATTCAGGTGCCGCTCCTCGGCCCGGTGCCGGTGGCCGGCAAGACCACCGCGGAGATCCGGACACTGTTGCAGCAGCGCTTGTCCGAATACATCAAGGATCCTTCCGTCTCCGTGCAGGTGCAGAACAACGGCAGCATGCGCTACAACCTGATCGGCGAGTTCGCCCAGCCGGGCCTGAAGTTTTCGGACCGTCCGCTTCATCTGATGGAGGCGCTGGCGCTGGGCGGCTCGGTCAATCTGGCCAACGCCAACCTGCGTGGGGCTTACATCGTGCGCGACGGGCAGAAGCTGCCCATCAACTTCTACCGCCTGTTGCGCCAGGGGGACCTCTCCCAGAACATCCGCCTGCGCGCCGGCGATACCATCTTCATTCCCGACAAAAGCAGCGAACAGGCCTTCGTCTTCGGCGCCGTGTCCAAGGGCGGCGCGGTGCCGTTCACGAACGGCCGCCTGGATCTGCTGCAGGCATTGAGCCTGGCCGGCTTGAGCTCGACCGACATTACCCGCGGCCGACTCGAGGATATTCGCATCATTCGGGCGGAGGGCGACCGGGCCACGTTCATTACGGTAGACGCCTCGCGGATCATGCGCGGCGAGGCCGCGCCGTTCCTGCTCGAGTCGGGCGACATCGTGTATGTGCCGCTGAGCAAGGTGGGCAGCTGGAACGAGGTGATCGGCCAGATCGTGCCGTCGCTGCAATTGGTTTCCAGCCTGCTCAATCCGTTTGTGCAGATCAAATTCCTGAGTGATTAAGCGAGCGTGCCGCCATGAATACAGTGACCATTGCCAAAGAGATTGAAAGCAAGCCGTTCGTAGCCGAGCCAGCCACCGCTCCTGCGGAACGCCCTGAAATCGACTTTGCCCAGGTCCGCTCTGCGCTTGCGGACAATGTCTGGTGGATCGTCGCCGTCACCCTGGCGGTGGCGGCCCTGGTAACCCTTTACACCCTGCGCTCGCCGATGCAGTTCCAATCCATTGGCAGCCTGTATCTGGGTGACACCGGCGGCAAGGAGCAGACCGGCGAAGGGGGGATGAGCCTCCGCTCGACGGATCGCCCGGCCGCCCTGCAGGCCGAAATGGAAATCCTGAAAAGCCGCACCCTGGTGAACAAGGCCGTGCTGGAAACCGGTCTCAACGCCTCGGTGACCTCGGACCAGGACAAGTCCATCACTGTATGGCGCTGGATGACCAGCGGCAAGGACCGGCGCGTGCTGGAGCCGGGGCCGACCGCCATGAAGGCCCGCTTCGCCACCGTGTCCAGCCCTGATCTGTCGGGCAAACCCCTGCAGATCACCTTCCAACGGGACGGCCGCTACCAGATCCGGGATGAGAACAAGCGCCTTCTGGGCGAGGGCGAGCTCGGCAAGCAGATGAACGGCCAAGGGGTGAGCCTGCGCCTGGATGCCGCGCACGCCAACTATGTTCCGGCCGCCGGGGCGCAGTACACGCTGACCGTGGTGAATCCCAACCAGATGTACGAAGAAGTGATCGGGAAATTCGAAACCACGGTGCCCAAGGGCAGCGAAGACAAGTCCGCCAACGTGGTGAGCCTGGCCTACACGGACAGCACGCCAGCCAAGGCGGAAGGATTCCTGGACCAGTTGATGAAGAACTACCTGGCCCAGAATCTCCAGTGGAAGACCGAGGAGGCGGCGGCGACCGAGAGCTTCGTCCGCGATCAGCTGGCGGGCGTGCGCAACGAGCTGGCCCAGGCCGACCAGCGCCTGGCCGACTTCAAGCGGCGCAGCGGCGTGGTGATCATGAGCGAGGAGGCCAACGCCCGCATCCGGCAGCTCGCCGACTACGAGACCCAGCGCACGGCGGCACGCTTGCAGGCTTATGCCCTGCAGCAGATCAACAGTGTGCTCAGCCGGCCCAATGCGCCCATTGAGGCGTATCTGCTCAGCCAGGTGGGTGACGACGTGCTGAGCGCCATGAGCACCAATCTGAACAAGGCGCAGGAGGAGCTGAGGAAGCTGCGTGCGGACTTCACCGACCGCTCGCCGCAGGTGCGGCAGGCCCAGGCCGTCGTGCAGCAGCAGCAGGAGGCGATCCGGGGCTACATCGCCAACCGGAGCAAGATGGCCAACATGCAGGTTGCCGATCTGAACCGGGTGATCGATGAGTCCAACAGCAAGCTGAAGACCCTGCCCGAAGCCGAGCTGCAGATCGCTTCCCAGACCCGCCTGACCGAGGTGCTGGGCAAGACCTACCAGTTCCTGCTCGAGAAGCAGCAGGAAGCGGAACTGGCCAAGGCTGCCACCATCTCCAACAACCGCATCCTGGATCGGGCCACCGCGCCGGAGCAGGCGGTGCGGCCGCAGCTGAAGCGCAATATCCTGCTGGGCACGCTGCTGGGCCTGTTCCTGGGAGTCCTGGCGGCCCTGCTGCGCTCGCGCTTCGCCAGCTCCTTCCAGACCGAGGAGGAAATCCGCCAGCGCTTCGCCCAGGTGCCGTTGCTGGCCACCGTGCCGCATGGCGAACTGCGGGCCGTGCCCGGTAAAAACGTCACGCGCTACGACGCGGCGATCGACACGGACATCTACTCCCACTTCGCGGAGGCATACCGATCCCTGCGGGCCAATCTGTACTACACGGATCCCAACGGCATCAACCGTGTGGTGCTCATGACCTCCAGCGCGCCCGGCGACGGCAAGACCACGGCGGCCTTCAATCTGGCCAACACCCTGGCCCAGGACGGCAAGCGCGTCCTGCTGGTGGACGCCGACCTGCGCAAGCCCGCCCAGCCGGGCAGCGCCCAGCCGGCCGGCTTGAGCGAAGTGCTGAAGGGCGAGCGCAACTGGCGGCAAGTGCGCCAGAGCTTCAAGCAGTCGCCCAACGGCGTGGTGGACGTCATCAACGCCGGCACGCTCTCGCCCAACCGCACGCAGCTGCTGTCCAGCGAGAAGCTGGGCGAACTCCTGGACGAAGCCAAGCAGGATTATGACTACATCCTGATCGACTCCGCTCCGTATCCGCTGGTCTCGGATGCCATGCTGCTGGCCCAGCACGCCGACCGCATCCTGTCGGTGGTCCGGGTCAAGAACTCGCCGCGGCGGCCGACCATCGAGCATGTCCGGCGCTTCGGCAACATGGAGAAGCCCTACGGCCTGCTCATCAACGACGTCAGAATGGCTGACGTGTACGGCTACGGCTACAAGTACGCCAACAAGTACACCTAAGCCGCCACCG
Source organism: Thermithiobacillus tepidarius DSM 3134 (assembly GCF_000423825.1). NCBI lineage: Bacteria > Pseudomonadati > Pseudomonadota > Acidithiobacillia > Acidithiobacillales > Thermithiobacillaceae > Thermithiobacillus > Thermithiobacillus tepidarius. The sequence continues at coordinate 128,642 of NZ_AUIS01000003.1, read as the reverse complement.
GCCCGCGGGCGGCAGGCCGCCCGCGGGCAATACTCGGACACACCCGGGCCGCCCGTTGCCAAACACGGCGGCCCTCCATTCAAAGCGTCGTTTCCGAGGCGCCCAGTGGCGCTTCACACTCGGGTTCAACTCAAATCAGGATTTGCTTATGACCAAGATACGCAAGGCGGTATTTCCGGTGGGTGGATTGGGGACGCGGTTTTTGCCGGCGACCAAGGCCAGCCCGAAGGAGATGCTGCCGATTGTCGACAAGCCGCTGATCCAGTATGCCGCCGAGGAAGCCATTGCCGCCGGCTGCGACCAGCTCATCTTTGTCACCGGGCGCGGCAAGCGCGCCATTGCCGACCACTTCGACGTCTCCTACGAACTCGAAGCGGAACTGGAAAGCCGCGGCAAGCAGGCGCTCTTGGAGCAGGTGCGCAAGATTCTGCCCAAGCACGTCTCGGCGGTGTTCATCCGCCAGGCCCAGCCGCTGGGGCTGGGGCACGCGGTCTACTGCGCGCGCCCGGTGATCGGCGACGAGCCCTTTGCCGTCTTGCTGGCCGACGACCTCATCCTGGCCGAGCAGCCGGTACTGGCGCAGATGGTCGAGCGCTTCGAGCGCTACAACGTCGGTCTTCTGGCGGTGCAGGAAGTGCCGCGCGCCGAGACCAAGCACTACGGCGTGGTGGACGGCAAGCCCTGGGACGAGCGGCTGCACCATGTTGCCGGCCTGGTGGAAAAGCCCAGTCCCGAGACGGCGCCCTCCAACCTGGCGGTGATCGGCCGCTACATCCTGCCGGCGCGCATTTTCCATCACCTGGAGCACACCCCGACGGGGGCGGGCGGCGAGATCCAGCTCACCGACGCCATTGCCCGGCTGCTCGAAGAAAAGCAGGTGCTGGCCTACCAGTTTGCCGGTCAGCGCTTTGACTGCGGCGACAAGCTCGGCTACCTCAAGGCCACCCTCGAATACGCCCTGCGCCACCCGCAGGTCGGCCAAGCCTTCGCCCAATACCTCAGCCACTACTGCCAGGAACTGGGCGGCGACGGCGCCCCGGCCAAGCCCAAGGCCGCCCGTGGCTAAGCCCTTCGGCGGATTGCGTTTCCTGGCCCATGCAGCTTAACTGCTTCAATTACTAAAGAAACAGCGCACCTTATGAATCCCCTTTCCCGCAAAGGCATCATCCTCGCCGGCGGCTCCGGCACCCGTCTGTATCCCATCACCCGGGCGGTCAGCAAGCAGCTCATGCCGATCTATGACAAGCCCATGATCTACTATCCCTTGTCCACGCTGATGCTGGCGGGGATCCGCGAGATCCTGATCATCTCCACGCCCGAGGACCTGCCGCGCTTCGAGCAGCTCCTGGGCGACGGCAGCGACTGGGGCCTGAGCTTCTCCTACGCCGTCCAGCCCTCGCCGGACGGCCTCGCGCAGGCCTTCATCATCGGCCGCGAGTTCCTGGACGGCGCTCCGAGCGCCCTGGTGCTGGGCGACAACATCTTCTACGGGCATGACATGAGCGAGGTGCTGCAGCGGGCCTGCATCCAGGACCGCGGCGCCACCGTTTTCGGCTATCACGTCAAGGACCCGCGCGCCTACGGCGTCGTGGAGTTCGACGCCGACGGCCGCGCCATCGGCCTGGAGGAAAAGCCGGCCCAGCCGCGCTCCAACTACGCCGTGACCGGGCTCTACTTCTACGACAACCTGGTGGTGGACATCGCCCGCGAGATCAAGCCCTCGGCGCGCGGCGAGCTGGAGATCACCTCCGTCAATGAATGCTATCTGCAGATGGGCCTGCTGCAAGTGGAGATCCTGGGCCGCGGCAGCGCCTGGCTCGACACCGGCACCCACGAATCCCTGCTCGCCGCCAGCCAATTCATCGAGACCATCGAACAACGCCAGGGCCTGAAAGTCGCCTGCCCCGAGGAAATCGCCTACCGCATGGGCTACATCGACGCCGCCCAGGTGGAACGCCTGGCCCAGCCCCTCAAGAAAAACGGCTACGGCCAATACCTGCTGCGCATGCTGCAGGAAAGGGTGTTGACGTGAATTCTGCCGGAACCTGCGTGGACACGGACCTTGTGGGAGCGGGCTGGCCCGCGATTGATGCGCCGGCCGGCTTGACCTGTAGGGGCGGGCTGGCCCGCGATTTTGGGCGGTCGCGGCCGGTTATCGCGGGCCAGCCCGCTCCTACGCACTCCAGGCCGGCCGACGCCCTGCACACCCTCTTCGCTGGGAAGGGCGAACGGTTCCTTCTCGCGCCGGGAGCGGGCCGGGGTGAGGGCATGCAGCCCGGAACCGTGGGAGCGGGCTGGCCCGCGATAACCACCGCCCTTCGCCGCGCTGCCTCCCCGCAGCCCGATACCGTAGGAGCGAGCTTGCTCGCGATTGGCGCCCGGACGCCCGGAAAATCATCGCAGCCCGCCTGGTCTATGGCACCTTTGACCAAACCACGGAAAGGCCGAACCACATGCGCGCTCTGATCACGGGCCTCAAAAACCACTTGCTACGGAAAGGCTAGGCTCTGCCGAGCCTCCCAATCACGAGTCACGAACCACGACCAATGAAATTCACCCCGACCGCCATCCCCGACGTGATCCTGGTGCAGCCCGACGTCTTCGGCGACCACCGCGGCTTCTTCATGGAAACCTGGCATGCCCGCAAATTCGCCGAGGGCGGCATCGACGCCGCCTTCGTCCAGGACAACCACTCCCGCTCGGCCCAGGGCATCCTGCGCGGCCTGCACTACCAGGTCCGCCAGCCCCAGGGCAAGCTGGTGCGGGTGGTGGCGGGGGAGGTCTTCGACGTGGCCGTCGACCTGCGCCGCGGCTCGCCCACCTTCGGCCATTGGGTGGGCGAGCTGCTGTCGGCGGACAACAAGCACCAGCTCTGGGTGCCGCCCGGCTTCGCCCATGGTTTCTACGTCACCAGCGACACCGCCGAAGTCGTCTACAAATGCAGCGACTTCTACGCCCCCGAGCACGAGCGCTCCCTGCGCTGGGACGACCCGGACCTGAACATCGACTGGCCCCTCGTCAATGGCCAGCCCCCCGTGCTCTCGGCCAAGGACGCCGCCGGCGCCCTGCTGAAGGAGGCCGAATGCTTCCCCTGAAGCCGCGCCGCAAGCCGGATGCCGTTGCAGGAGCGGGCTTGCTCCCCACAGCGCGTTCCGCTGTCGCCGTAGGAGCGGGATGGCCCGCGATCAACGCTCCCTTTCGCCGCGCTGCTTCCCCGCAGCCCGGGCTTGTAGGAGCGAGCTTGCTCGCGATCAACCATACCCGCCCTGCAGCCATGGCCGCATATGCACGAACAGCCTCGTCCGCGATCCTGCCGCGCCGCAAACCCGATCCCGTAGGAGCGAGCTCGCTCGCGATCAACGCTCCCCTTCGTCGCGCTGCTTCCTCGCAGCTCGATACCGTAGGAGCGAGCTCGCTCGCGATCACACGTCCGGCCCGCCCCGCAGCCGCGGGCTCGCCCGCACTCCCTGCCGCCGCATTTCTCCCTCTCTCACTGGGAGCGGGCCAGGGTGAGGGCATGCAGCCCGTAGGAGCGGGCTCGCCCGCGATCACACATTGCCTTGACCCAATCCGCCCCCATGCCTAGCCAAACTCCGCCCCACAGCCAAAGCCTGCGCAAAGGCCGGGTCTCCGAGCCGGGGCGGCTATACCTGCTCACCTCGGCCACCCACCAGCGCCGCCCGCTCTTTCGCGACTGGCAGGCCGGCCGGGCCCTGGTCGCCGAGATCCAGCAGGCGGTGGCCTCCCGGCGAGTCGGCTCCCTGGCCTGGGTCATCATGCCCGACCACTTCCACTGGCTGCTGGAGCTGAAAGAGGCATCGCTGGACGCGCTCATGCGCACACTGAAATCCCGCAGCGCCATCGCCATCAACCGCCACCTGGGCGAGGATGGCCAAATCTGGCAAAAAGGCTATCACGACCACGCCCTGCGCGCGGAAGAAGACGTGCAAGGCGTGGCGCGCTACATCATCGCCAATCCGCTGCGCGCGGGCTTGGTGAAACGCATCGGGGACTACCCGTTCTGGGACGCGAAATGGCTATGACAGCACACACCGCATCGCGGGCAAGCCCGCTCCTACACAGCAGCGGTGCATCCCCCCGATCCAGAATGATCGGAGGAGCGAGCTCGCCCACGACCAACGCCCCCCTTCGTCGCCGGCAACCCGATCCCGCAGGAGCGGGCTCGCCCGCGATCAACATCCGTTTCCGCCCCAATGCTTTCTCGCGGCCCAGGACCGTAGGAGCGGGCTTGCCCGCGATCAACGCTACCCTTCACCGCAGTGCCTCCCGGCAACCCGACCCCGTAGGAGCGAGCTCGCTCGCGATCGCCACTCCCCTTCGCTGCGCTGCCTCCCCGCAGCCCGGGATTATGAAAACCGGCTCGCCCGCCATAAGCATCCGTTTACGCCGAGGCACATCCCCACAGCCCGATCCCGTAGGAGCGGGCTTGCCCGCGATAGTCACCTCACTTCGCCGCGCTGCTCCTTCCCAGCCCGGAACCGTAGGAGCAAGCTCGCTCGCGATAACCACCCCCACCCCAGCGAGCCCCATCCCATGAAAGTCCTCATCACCGGCGCCACCGGCCAGCTCGGCCAGGAACTGCAGCGCAACGCCCCTCCCGGCTGCGAGCTGCTCGCCGTGGACAGCCGCACCCTGGACATTAGCCAGCCCGACGCCGTCCGCCACACGGTCGCGGCCTTCCGCCCTACGCTCATCGTCAATGCCGCCGCCTACACTGCCGTGGACAAGGCCGAAAGCGAGCCCGAGCGCGCCTTCGCCGTCAACGCCCAGGGCCCCGGCTACCTGGCCGACGTCGCGGCCCGCGCCGGCGCGCGCCTGATCCACGTCTCCACCGATTTCGTCTTCGACGGCAGGCAATCCTCGCCCTATCAGCCGGACGATCAGCCCAACCCCCTCGGCGTCTACGGCGCCAGCAAGTGGGAAGGCGAAAAGCGCATCAACCAGATCACCGGCGGCCAGGCCCTCATCCTGCGCACCGCCTGGGTCTACTCCGCCTTCGGCGCCAACTTCGTCAAGACCATGCTGCGCCTCATGCGCGAGCGCGACAATTTGGGCGTGGTCGCCGACCAGATCGGCACGCCCACCTGGGCCCGCACCCTGGCCGAGGCCGTCTGGGCCGCCGCCGCGCGCCCCGAACTGCGCGGCACCTACCACTGGACCGACGCCGGTGCCGCGAGCTGGTACGACTTCGCCGTCGCCATCCAGGAAGAAGCCCGGGCGCTCGGCCTGCTGGATCGCGCCGCCGCCGTCCGGCCGATCCGCACCGCCGACTATCCCACGCCCGCCCGCCGCCCGGCCTACAGCGTCCTGGACAAAAGCACTACTTGGCACGCCCTCGCGCTCTCCCCCCAGCACTGGCGGGACGGGCTCAGGCATATGCTGAAAAGCTTGGTGCGGGAGCAAACGTGACCAATTTCGCCCGTTTCCCGTATGGCTTGACTGCGCATGCGGCACTGATGCTTACCGAGCGAGGCATATCACAGGAATGGCTGATCCGGGTCTTGGTTAACACGCAAAAGACAGAATTGGATCAACATGATCCAGCCCTGCGCCACGCATTGGGCCGTAAGCAGAACGCGAAGATCGAGTGCTGCGGATCGCATATAATCACACCTCTGAAACCGTGGCGAATTGTGACCGCCTATTTTGATAGGACCCAAAGGAACAGGCTATGAGAGTGCACTTCGATGAAAAGGCGGATGTCTTATACCTGCGTCTCGGCGAGTCAAGAATTGTGGAATCCCAGGAAGTACAGCCAGGCATCGTGCTTGATTTCAATGAACAAAGCCAAGGCGTTGGCATTGACATCCTGGGAGTGCAAGGTCGTGTGCCGCAGGCCAATTTGCGGCAGATTCAGTTTGAAGTGGCTTAAGAAAATGGCTCAAGAGCTCCCTGTAGGGGCGAACTTGCGCGCGATCAACGCCCGCTGTCGCCGAGGTGCATCCCGGCGGCCCGGAGTCGTAGGAGCGGGCTTGCCCGCGATAACCGCTCCCCTTCGCCGCAATGCCTCCCCGCAGCCCGATCCCGTAGGAGCGAGCTTGCTCGCGATAATGGCCAATCCCGGCCTTCTCCCATCGGCCATGGTAAACTAAGCTTGGCCGACAAATGTTGCTTGGAGAGTGCGATGGCTACCATAGTCAATGTACACGAAGCGAAAATCCATCTATCCCAACTGATGGAAAGAGCACACGCGGGTGAGGAAATCATTCTGGCCAAAGCCGGCAAGCCGTATGCCCGGCTCTTGCCCATCGAGCGCGGCCAGCCGCGCAAGCCTGGCTTGGTTAAGGGCCGGGTAGGCGAGGCCTTTTTCGAGCCCTTGCCTGCCGAGGAACTGGAGGGCTGGGGCCAGTGAAAGTCTTGCTGGACACCCAGGCACTCCTGTGGTGATTCTTTGATGACCCCAAACTGTCGACAAAGGCACGCGAGATCATCGCCGATCCGGATAATTTGGTCATGATGAGCAGCGCATCCGCCTGGGAAATCGCCACCAAGTATCGGCTCGGTAAATTGCCCGAGGCTGGCGAAGCCGTGCATCAGTTGCCCCAGCTCCTGGAACGCGCCCAGATCAGTGTGCTGCCCATCACGGTGGTGCACGCCCTGAAAGCCGGTCTTTTGCCTGGCCCGCATCGGGATCCGTTCGATCGCATGCTGATCGCCCAGGCAGCTCATGAAGAATTGCCCTTGGTGACTCTCGACCCCGCCTTCAACCAATATGAGATCGAGTTGATCTGGTAATCCCATGGCCGAATATTTGACTTTGACCAAAGACCCCAATGCCTATGCCACACTCCCGTAAGCTGCTCGTCACCGGCGGCGCCGGCTTCATCGGCGCCAACTTCGTCCACCACTGGGTCAAACGGCACCCGGCCGACCGCATCGTCGTCCTCGACGCGCTGACCTACGCCGGCAACCTCGCCAACCTCGACCCGGTCAAGGACCATCCCGGCTTCCGCTTCGTGCACGGCAACATCTGCGACCAGGCCCTGGTGGACCGCCTCATGGGCGAGGAGCGCATCGACACCATCGTCCATTTCGCCGCCGAATCCCACGTGGACCGCTCCATCCTCGGCCCCGACGCCTTCATCGAGACCAATGTCGTCGGCACCCACGTGCTGCTGAAGGCGGCCAAGAAGGCCTGGCTCGACCGCGACGACGCGCCTTCGAGCCCGCGCTTTCACCATGTCAGCACCGACGAGGTCTACGGCTCCCTCGGCCCGAGCGACCCGGCCTTCACCGAAAGCACCCCCTACGCCCCCAATTCGCCCTATTCGGCCAGCAAGGCGGCCAGCGACCATCTGGTCAGGGCCTACCACCACACCTACGGCCTGCCGGTGACCACCAGCAACTGCTCCAACAACTACGGGCCCTACCACTTCCCGGAAAAGCTCATTCCGCTGATGATCGTCAACATCCTGAACGGCAAGCCCCTGCCCGTGTATGGTGACGGCATGAACATCCGCGACTGGCTCTACGTGGAGGATCACGCCTGGGGCATCGAACTGGTGCTCAAGAAAGGACAGGTGGGTGAGGTCTACAACATCGGCGGCAACAACGAATGGGCCAATATCGACATCGTCAAGCTGGTATGCCAGCTCCTGGACGATGCCTTCGCCCAAAATGCCGATCTCAAACGGCGTTTCCCGCGCTCGCCCGCCGTCCACAACCAGGCCGCGAGCCTGATCACCTATGTCAAGGACCGCCCCGGCCATGACCGGCGCTATGCCATCGACGCCGGCAAGATCATGCGCGAGCTCGGCTATGCGCCGCAGGAGAGCTTCGAGACCGGCATTCGCAAGACTATCCAGTGGTTCCTGGACAACGAGGCCTGGTGGCGGGCGGTCATGGATGGCAGCTACATGGAGTGGGTCAAGCAACAGTACGCCTGAGTAGTCCTGCGGGATCAGGGACTTGCCTGGACGCGGGCCGCTGGCGCGGCGCAAAACGCGCTGTTACTATGGAATACCTCACAGCCCGGGAATTGCAAATTCGGTGGTATAAAAAGCAGAAATGAGCGAAATACTCCCATGCGCCTGAGCCCCGAGCAGATCGCCACCATTCGTGCCGCCGCCCGCGAGACCTTCGGCCCCGAGGCCCGCGTCTGGCTCTTCGGCTCGCGGGTGGATGACCAGGCACGCGGCGGTGACATCGACCTCATGTTCGAATCAGCCGAGCCCATCAACAATCCCGCGCTGCTGGCGGCGCGTCTTTCCGCCAGAATCTCCCGCAGGATGCACGGCCGCAAGGTGGACGTACTGCTCGCCGCACCCAACCTCAGGCGCCTGCCCATCCACGAGATCGCCTTCACCGAAGGGCGGGTATTATGAAGCTCGACCCAAAAATCGCCTTGCGGCTGCAATTCCTCACGCGTGTGGTGCGCAAGGAGTGTCAGCATCTCGCGAGCACGGATCAGCGTCTGTTTTCGGAGCCCTTCACCCTGGAGCGCGCCCGGCAACTCGAAGCCAAGCCCGATCTGGCGGAACGGGTAGACGCCTTCGTCAGCCGCTTCGCCCGTCTGCAGGACACCCTTGGCGACAAATTGCTCCCTGTGCTTCTGACCGCCCTGGGGGAAACGCCTGGCGCCGCGATTGACAACCTCGACCGGGCCGAGCGCCTGGGGCTGATTGCCTCTGCTGATGAATGGATGACCCTGCGCAAGCTGCGCAACCAGATGGTGCATGAATATGTGGAAGATCTGAGCGTGCTTACGAGCGCGTTGCAGACGGGTCATGAATTCACGCCAATGATCACGGCTGCGGCCAACAACATGATCCTTGAAGTCGAGCGCCGAGGCTGGGTCAGAGAAGATTCCGCATGATACCGAAGATGATGGATTCCTTATATTCCTATGCCCTGACTCCCGAGCAGATCGCCACCATCCGCGCCACCGCCCGCGAGACCTTCGGCCCCGGGCGCCAGATAGGTGAAAACGCCTGAAGTTTCGGGGGACAACATGCTCAAAGAACAATTCAGCACCTTGCAGGGTGCCCTGCATCGAGCCTGCCTGGACTACTACGGCGAGCGCCTCGTCAGCCTGGCCGTTTTCGGCTCTGTCGCGCGCGGCACCATGCGGCCCGACTCAGATATCGACTGCCTGATCGTGGCCGACCCCCTGCCGCGCGGGCGTATGGCCCGCATGCGCGAGTTTGCTGCCGTCGAGACCGCCATGGATGACGCCCTGCGGGCCGCCGGCCGCCGCGGTGTGCAAACCTCCCTCTCCCCGGTGTTCAAAACCCCCGGCGAAGTACGGCAGGGAAGTCTGCTCTTTCTCGACATGGTCGAAGAAGCCCGTATCCTGTATGATTGGGGCGATTTCCTGCGCGCCTATCTCGACAATCTGCGTGAGCGCTTGCGTGAGCTGGGTGCCCGCCGGGTCATGCGGGGCGGCGGCTATTACTGGCAACTCAAACCCGATCTCAAACCCGGCGAGCTGATTTCCTTATGATGCATGTCACCCTGGCCCGCAGCTATATGGAAAAAGCCATCAAACGCCGTCGGGTGCTGGAGGTTTTGCTGGAAGAAGACGCTTTTTCCGACGTCGTGCGCGAAGCCCAGGAGATGGTCGAACTCGCCCTCAAAGGCATGTTGCGCCAGGTGGGCATCGACCCGCCGAAATGGCACGACGTGGGGCCGCTGTTGATCGACCACGCGGAACACTTTCCCACCGTATCCGGTAGCGACCTCCAGCAACTGGCGGCAATCTCCAAGTGGTTGCGCAAGGAGCGGGAATTCGCCTTTTACGGCGACATTGATTTCATTCCTACGGAAGAATACACCCGCTCGGATGCCGAACGGGCCATTCATGATGCCGGTTCGTGGTGGAAACTGCCCGTCGCGTGATTCTTCCCGACGAATAATGATCGAAATAATTGAAGCGCCCCCATGCGCCTGAGCCCCGAGCAGATCGACACCATCCGCGCCACAGCCCGGGCGGCTTCAATTGCAAATTCGGTATAGTATAGAAAAACAGAAGTGAGCGAGGTATTCCCATGCGCCTGACTCCCGAGCAGATCGACACCATCCGCGCCACCGCCCGCGAGACCTTCGGCCCAGAGGCGCGCGTCTGGCTGTTCGGCTCGCGCGTGGATGATCACCTCAGGGGCGGGGATCTCGACCTACTGATTTCTTCCGATACCAGCATTCCGGATCGGGAACGCAAACGGCTAGGCTTCGTGGCCCGCTTGCAGTTGCGTTTGGGCGATCAGCCCATCGATGCCCTGGTGCTCGATCCCAATGTACCGCGCCAGCCGATTCACGAACGCGCTTTGCATGAGGGTGTGCCCTTATGAGCACCGAAGACCGCCTGCCGCGAACCCGCTTTCTCGATACGCTCGGACTGGTTCGGCATGAAGGCAAACACCTCGCCTACAGCCTGGGCCGCGTGTTCTCCCAGCCAGTCAATGGCGCCTGGGTGAAAGCTCTGGAGCAGTATCCCGAGCAGATCGACACCATCCGCGCCACTTTCGTTGCAGCGCGTTTCAGCGGTACACCTCGCGGCGATTACCGATGCGCACGATGAGCACTGTCAGCCTGCCATCCTCTATGCTGGCAATGAGCCGATAGTCACCTACACGGTATTTCCAGAATTCACCCAGGCGTGACCCCTTGAGCGCCTCCCCGATTGCACGCGGATCATCCAGACGCGCCACGCGCTCAGAGAGGAACTTCAAGATTCGGCGTGCAATCTGTGGATCGAGCTGATCAAGATCTTTTTGAGCCTGAGACGACAGTTCAACCTTCCACGCCATAGCGCTTCATCACGTCTTCAAGCGGTGTGGTTTCGGCTCGGCCCGCTCTGATTTCTTCCAGCTCGCGCTCGGCCAGGTACAGGTCTTCCAAGTCGTCCAAGTGCTGCACCAGTGCCTCGCGGATATAAAAGCTCTTACTGCGCCCGGTCAGAAGCGCCAACTGGTCAAGCCGGGTTTCCACGTCCTCGGGCAACCGGATTGAGATAGCCATATTGCCTCCTCCTGAAACTATGTAATACAAGTATTGCGCAGGACGAAGCAAGCTGCAACAGACACCCGCGCCACCTACTCGAAACCGCCCCGGTCTGACGGACGGCTCAGCCCTCCCAATCCTCGACACGCAACCCCGGCATCCGCCCAAACTCAGCGGTATTGTGCGTCACCAGAATCAAATCGCGCGCCTTCGCCTGGCCCGCAATCAAAACGTCATACGGCCCGATCGGTGTTCCACCCAGGGCGAGAATGGCCCGGATCTCGCCAGCCTGCCGCGCATCTTCCGGGTCGAAGTCCAGCACTTCAAAGCGCAGGCTCTCGACCAGGGCGACATTGCGTGCCGTGCGCTGGCTCTTGAAAGCGTCATAGAAGAGTTCATGCAGGACAATCGAAGAAATGCAGATTTCGCTGGGCCTGTGCTGGCGCACGCGCAGCGAGGGAGGTGAGTCGCGATCCTTCAACAAGGCGATGATGATATTGGTATCGAGCAGATAGCGGCTCATTGGAACAAAGAATCCAGCCCTGGGCGGTCCTGCGGATCGGGCTGCTCGCTCGCAGCCTGCACGAAATCCTCATCCAGACTGCCAGCAATGGCATCCAGCCAGGCCCAATCTTTCGCGATTGGCTCCAGAATCACCGCACTCCCATGGCGACGAATACGCACCGTGTCCGCATCGAAGCGGAAATCCTTGGGCAGTCTGACCGCCTGCGAGCGGCCAGTCCAGAACACCTTTGCAATATCCATGCAAAACCCTCCAGGTGATATGTATCAAAATGATATATCGCATGGGGGCTTGTTGCAATCTTCTTGACCCGTCTGTGTCGGCCTGTTTCAATCATAAAATCCGATAGCGAGGTATTCCCATGCGTCTGACTCCCGAGCAGATCGACACCATCCGCGCCGCCGCCCGGTTGACGCCACCGCCTCAAGCTGTTTAAATCCTGCGATGTTCACCGGATGAACGTCGCCATGCCCAGCACACCGCAGCAGCCTGTTACCCAGCAAATCAGCCCGCATCAGGGGCCGGATCAAGCCGCCGCTGTGCCCGCCGTCCTGGACGACGCCACCCGTTACCAGCTCCTGCGCTTGCTCAACGAGCGCCCGCACATCTCCCAGCGCGAACTCGCCAGCCAGCTCGGCATCAGTCTCGGCAAGACCAACTACTGCCTGAAGGCCCTCATCGCCAAGGGTTGGGTCAAGGCCGGCAACTTCCGCCGTAACCCTGACAAGCGCGCCACCTACGCCTATCTGCTGACCCCTAGTGGCATCGAGGAGAAGGCCCGCGTCACTGTAAGCTTTCTGCAGCGCAAGATGGCGGAGTTCGATGCGCTCCGTGCGGAGATTGAGCACCTTCGTGTGGAAGTGCAATACAACGCACAGAATCCTCTTGAAGAGAGCAGGGCGAGAATGCCTGCCAGCGCTGGCGGCGCCCATAAATCATAATGTATCCGAAGGAACTGCATGCTGACTAACAAATCCATCCTCGTTACAGGCGGCACGGGCTCATTTGGGCACACCTTTGTGCCGATGACGCTGGCCAAGTACAATCCGCGTCGCTTAGTGATCTACTCGCGTGATGAGATGAAGCAGTGGGAGATGGCCAAACTCTATGGCAAGGATGAGCGCGTGCGTTTCTTCATTGGTGACGTGCGCGACAAGGACCGCCTCGCGCGCGCGCTTCACGGCATCGACTATGTCGTCCACGCGGCCGCCACCAAAATCGTGCCGACGGCGGAATACAATCCCTTCGAGTGCGTCAAGACCAATATCAATGGCGCCATGAACCTCATCGATGCCTGCATTGACCAGGGCGTCAAGCGGGTGGTGGCCCTATCGACTGACAAGGCCAGCAGTCCCGCGAACCTGTATGGCGCAACCAAGCTGGCGTCAGATAAGCTTTTTGTCGCCGGCAACTCGTATGCCGGCAGCGAGGACACCCGCTTCGCCGTGGTGCGTTACGGCAACGTCATGGGCTCACGCGGGTCGGTCATCCCTTTTTTCCTGTCCATTGCCGATCAAGGCGAACTGCCGATCACCGATGAGCGCATGACGCGCTTCATGATTACGCTGGAGCAGGCGGTCAAGCTCGTCTGGCACGCCTTTGAAGATATGATCGGCGGCGAGATCTACGTCAAAAAGATCCCCTCCATGAAAGTGACCGATATCGCGCGGGCCGTTGCGCCGGATGCGCGCCAGGCGATCATCGGCATCCGGCCGGGTGAAAAGCTCCATGAGCAGATGATTGGCGCCGAGGATGCACCGCATACTTACGAATACGCGGATTATTACAAAATACTGCCGGCGATTCACAACTGGAGTGAGGATCCAGTCCGCATCAATGGCGGGCAGAAGGTCATGCCAGATTTTACCTACTGCTCGGACAACAATACCGAGTGGATGTGCATCGAGACCTTGCGTGCCTGGATTGCCCAGAATCACAGTAAAATCGGCAAGATCTGAACCATGATCCCCTATGGTCGACAGGATATCTCCGAATCTGACATCCAGGCTGTCGTGGATGTGCTGCGTTCGGACTATCTCACCCAGGGTCCCGTAGTGCCGCGTTTCGAGAAGGCAGTGGCCGAATACTGCGGTGCGCAGCATGCTGTCGCCGTCAACAGCGCCACCTCGGCCCTGCACATCGCTTGTCTGGCCATCGGTCTTGGGCCGGGTGACCGGCTCTGGACCAGCCCCGTTACCTTCGTCGCCTCGGCCAACTGCGGCCTGTACTGCGGGGCTGAGGTGGATTTCGTCGACATCGACCCGCGTAACTACAATCTTTGCCCGCAAGCCCTGGAGCACAAGCTGATCGAGGCAGAGCGGGAAGGCCGGTTGCCGAAGATCGTGGTGCCCGTCCACCTGGCCGGCCAGCCCTGCGACATGCAGGCCATCCACGCCCTGAGCCAGCGCTTTGGCTTTCGCATCATCGAGGACGCCTCGCACGCCATCGGTGGCAAGTATCGGGGCGAGCCCGTCGGCAATGGCCGCTACAGCGATATCACCATCTTCAGCTTCCACCCGGTAAAGATCATCACTACCGCCGAGGGCGGTATGGCCCTGACCAATGATGATGAACTAGCGCACCGCATGGCACTGCTGCGCAGCCACGGCATCACCCGTGACCCGGTGCAGATGACTCAGGCACCCGAGGGCCCGTGGTACTACCAGCAAATCGATCTGGGCTTCAACTACCGCATGACCGAACTGCAGGCCGCCCTAGGCCTCAGCCAGATGGAACGCCTGGATGAGTATGTAAGCCGCCGCCATGCCCTGGCTGAGCGCTATGACGAGCAACTCGCCGATCTGCCCCTGACGCTTCCCTGGCAGCACCCGGACAGCTACTCCGGCCTGCACCTCTATGTAATCCGCCTTAAACTGGATAAGATCGGCAAGTCCCATCGCGAAGTTTTCGAGGCATTGAGAGAACAGGGCATCGGCGTCAATCTGCACTACATCCCCGTGCACACCCAGCCCTACTACCAGCGCATGGGTTTCAGGCTCGGTAACTACCCCGAAGCCGAGCGCTACTACGCCGAGGCCATCAGTCTGCCCATGTATCCGACCCTGACCGAAGCGCAGCAGGATCATGTCATAACGACCCTGAAGAAGGTGCTCCAGGCATGAGGCTCGCCATCATCCCTGCCCGCGGTGGCAGCAAGCGCATCCCGCACAAGAACATCAGGCCCTTCGGCGGCAAGCCGATGATCGCCTGGTCGATCGAGGCGGCGCTGCAGAGTGGCTGCTTCGACCAGGTGGTCGTCTCCACGGATGACGCCGAGATTGCCGAGGTCGCCCGAGCCCATGGAGCAGCCGTGCCCTTCATGCGCCCCGCCGAACTGTCGGATGACCACACCGGAACCATCCCGGTCATCCGCCATGCCATCGAGTGGTTCCAGCGCCAGGGAACAGCGCCCAAACAGGTCTGCTGCATCTACGCAACAGCGCCGTTTGTCCGCAGTGACGATATCCGAAAAGGCCTTGAGATCCTGGACACGGCCGACTGTGAGTACGCCTTTCCCGTCACCAGCTACGACTTCCCCATCCAGCGCGCCCTTCGGCTCACGGCGGAAGGCCGGGTGGAAATGTTCCAGCCCGAACACTTCAACACCCGCTCGCAGGATCTGGAGGAGGCCTACCACGATGCCGGCCAGTTCTACTGGGGCCAAAGCACGGCATGGCTGGTGGGCAAGCCAATCTTCTCCCCGGCCGCTGCGCCCGTGATCCTCCCGCGCTACAGGGTGCAGGACATCGACACCCCCGAGGACTGGGAGCGTGCCGAGTGGCTGTTCAAGGCCATGAAGGAGGCCGAGGCATGACGGCAAACCGCCCCATGTCCGTGGTCTTCCGTGTCGACGCCTCGCTCGATATCGGCACCGGCCACGTCATGCGCTGCCTGACTCTTGCCGACGCCCTCGCCGCCAGTGGTGCGGAATGCTGCTTCATCTGCCGCGAACACCCCGGCCACCTGATCGAGCACATCCGCGGCAAAGGTTACCCCGTCCATGCACTCCCTATAGGAGCGAGCGCGCTCGCGATGCGAGGAGAGCCGCAGGCCATGGACCATCCCCATCATGCCCACTGGTTGGGTTGCCCCTGGGAAATGGATGCGGCGGAAACCAGGGCCATCCTCGATGAAGATGAGCCGGACTGGCTCGTGGTCGACCACTACGCCCTCGACGGCCGTTGGGAACAGGCACTGCAAGGCTGCTATCAGAAGCTCATGGTCATCGACGACCTGGCCGATCGTCCCCATGTCTGTGACCTGCTGCTCGATCAGAACCTGGGGCGCGAACCGGGCGACTACGAAGCGCTGGTGCCCGCACATTGCCAGCGCCTCATTGGACCTCAATATGCCTTGCTGCGTCCCGAGTTCGCCGCCCTGCGCGAATACAGCCTGCAGCGGCGCCAGACACCGGCACTGAAACGCCTGCTCATCACCATGGGCGGCATCGACCAGCCCAATGCTACCGGCAAGGTGCTCGAAGCCCTGAAGGCCAGCCCGCTACCTGACGACTGCCAGATCAGCGTGGTCATGGGTGCGCAGGCGCCGTGGCTCGAGCAGGTGCGCGCCCTCGCAGCCACCATGCCCTGGCCGACCGAGGTGAAAGTCAATGTCACTGAAATGGCCCAGGTCATGACTGACAGCGATCTCGCCATTGGTGCGGGCGGCAGTACATCATGGGAGCGTTGCTGCCTGGGGCTGCCCACTCTGCTCGTAGTGCTGGCAGAGAACCAGTTGGCAGGAGCGCGCACGCTCCACAACAGCGGGGCTGCGCTGACACTCGGGGGGCCCGCAGACCTCCAGGAGCAACTGGCACCCGCCCTGCACGCACTGCTGAGAGACGGACACCTGGTTGAGATGAGCCGCAACGCGCGCGCGATCACCGATGGTCATGGCACCGAGCGGGCGCTCCAGTACATGGCGTTCCGGGCATGATGCAGGCCCCCAGCATCCAGGATCGTATGCGCTTGATGACATCCGATGATCTGCAACGGGTACTCTCCTGGCGCAACCATCCGGATGTCCGTCGCTACATGTACACCAATCACGAGATCACCCTGTCTGAACATCAGCGCTGGTTCGAGCAGGCCTCAAGGGACCCCGAGAAACACCTGCTGATCTTCGACGTACATGAGGATCCAATGGGTTTTGTTCAACTGCATCAGCCGCGTGGCGCTCCCATTGCCGAATGGGGCTTCTACGCAGCACCCGATGCCCCGAAGGGGACAGGGCGGCGCCTCGGGCAGGCCGCGTTGTGCTATGCCTTCGAACAGCTCGGATTGCACAAGCTCTGCGGCCAGGCTCTGGCCTACAACGAACCATCCATTCGTTTTCATCGCGCCCTTGGATTTGAGCAGGAAGGACTGCTCCGCGATCAGCACCATGACGGACAGCGCTTCCATGATGTGCTTTGCTTCGGGTTGCTGGCCTCCGAATGGCAGACGACTGACTGAGAGAATCCCATGTCCAACCTCCCAGAAATCCGCATTGCCGGACACCGCATTGCCGCAGACGCACCACCCTACGTCATCGCCGAACTGTCCGCCAACCACAATGGACAACTCCAAACTGCCTTGCGCGTCATCGAGGAAGCCCAAAGAGCCGGAGCCGATGCGGTCAAGCTGCAAACCTACCGTCCGGATACGATCACACTTGATTGCGACAGTGAAGACTTCAAGATCCACGGTGGGCTTTGGCATGGTCGCACCCTGTACGAGCTGTATCAGGAAGCCCACATGCCCTGGGACTGGCACAAGCCGCTGTTCGAGCATGCCCGCAAACTAGGCATCACTCTTTTCAGCTCGCCCTTCGACAACACCGCCGTCGACCTGCTTGAAGACCTCAACGCCCCGGCCTACAAGATCGCCTCCTTCGAGGCCGTTGATCTGCCACTGATCAAGTACGTCGCCAGCACCGGCAAGCCGATGATCATCTCCACCGGGATGGCCGATGTCGATGAGATTCAGGAGGCCATCGATGCCGCCCGCGCAGGCGGCTGCAAGGAACTGGCCATTCTCCATTGCGTGAGCGGTTATCCGGCCCCGGCCGCTGACTACAACCTGAGAACCATCCCTGACATGATCCAGCGTTTTGGTCTGGTTACCGGTTTGTCTGACCACACCCTGGATAACACCACTGCCATCGCGAGTGTCTCCCTGGGGGCATCGATTATCGAAAAGCACTTCACGCTTGATCGGCAAGGCGGCGGCCCGGATGACAGCTTTTCCCTCGAACCCCCAGAACTCGCAGCGCTCTGCCGGGATAGCAAAACGGCGTGGGAGTCTTTGGGGAAGGTGGACTACGGACGTAAATCGAGCGAACAGGGGAATGTGCAGTTTCGGCGCTCGCTCTACTTCGTAAAGGACCTCAAGGCAGGGGATGTGATTACAATGGAAGCAGTCCGCAGTGTCCGGCCGGGGCTTGGCGCGGCTCCAAAGCTCCTGGATAGCATCATTGGCAAGCAGGCCGCATGTGACATAGCAGCCAATACCCCCGTGCGGTTGGAGTGGGTCAGAAACTGATGTGCTCAGGGCATGGCAAATGACTGCTTCAGCAAAGCTGGGCCATATGACATGGGTCAGACTGGCAGGGTTCCGTTCAAATATGTTGAATGTGATCCTGCGAGCAACCACCCTGGCCAGCAAATTTCTATTGCTCGTTTATTTGGCCCGCGTGTTGCCACCTGAACAGCTGGGCGTCTATGGGATTTTCACGGCCACGGTAAGTTATGCATTATATCTCCTCGGGCTGGACTTCTATGCCTATGCCCAGAGAGAGATGTTGGACAAGCCACGCGAGGCGTGGGGTGGGGTCATTCGAGATCAATTCATCTTCTACGGCCTTGCCTATCTCGGCATCCTGCCCTTGCTGCTGCTTGTTGTTTTTGCTTCGGGTAGTCTGCCCTGGTCGCTTCTGGGCTGGTTTTTTCTGATCCTGAGCCTGGAGCACCTATCGCAGGAATTATACCGGTTACTGGTGATTACCCAGAAGCATGCCCTGGCCGGCTGGGTTCTGTTCCTGAGGACCGGAGCTTGGGTGTACCTGAGCCTCGCACTAATTTGGGCAGTACCGGATCTGCAAAACCTCGCATCCGTATGGATGGGTTGGGTGTTTGGTGCGGGTGCCAGTGTGGCTGTCGCATTATACGGGCTTAGAGAGTTCCGTATCGGTAGCCAGAAAGAGCAGCCGATCCATTGGGCATGGATGAAGAAGGGCGTCCTGGTCGGAATGAAGTTTTTGCTAGGCACACTAGCTCTGCGAGGCATGTTTACATTTGACCGCTACATATTGGACTGGACATGGGGCAAGGAACAGGTCGGTGTTTACACCTTCTATATGGGTATTGCCAGTGCTGCACTGTCCTTCATCGATGCAGGCATTATTATGCAGGTTTATCCCAAAATCATGCATGCTATCCAGAGCCACGATGTGCAGGCATACCACAAGGCAATGAAAGAGCTAAGCCTGGGTATGGTGCTTATCGGGACTGCTATTTTGATAGCAGTATGGCTGTTCATTGGGCCTGTGATTAACTTTGTGGGACATCCTGCTTATCAAAGCTCAATTGGCACCTTGTGGGCTCTGCTAGCGGCTATTCTGGCATACTGCTTTGCGCTTATCCCGCACTATCCACTATATGCAAGACGCTATGATCGGGTAATTCTGGGGGCAAACCTGGTGGGATTTCTTGTGTTTTCCCTTGCAGCCATATGGTTTGTGAAGGCATTTTCGGGTTTTGGTGTGGCTTTGGCGATGTTTCTTGGAATGGTCAGTATCGGAGTGGTAAAAAGCGCTGTGCTGCTCCGATGCCCTGTGGAGCATAAATGAGCTTTCGGATCAGTGAAGGTTTGGCAGATCAAATCCTCTGGTACTTTGACACTGGAGTGGAGGGATTTAAATTATCAAAGCAAGTTCACGCGGCATATGCAAAGCACCACATACTGGCAAGAGTTTTTTCTATCTTTACTCCGATGTATGCCCCAAGGAAAAGGTTTAAATATGTGTTCCTCGGCACGAAGTTTAAATCTCTCCTGAAGAGTCTGGATTCACACCAGGTGCTTGTAATAGGTGGCCTTGGAGACATGGCCTTCTGCCTAAGAAACAACATCAGATTTGTACTAGATAGTGAGTACAAAGGATTGCTTTACCAAGCTTCTTTATGCGAGCCTGCCGAAAGCGAGCAGTGTATAATCAAGTTGGTAAATGTCATAAGCCGGAGTTTGTCCCGGTTCCAACCAGAGGCTTTAGTAGTGACTAATGATTCTCTACCCTTGGAAAGGGCCTGGATTGCTGCTGCCAGAAGAATTAAGGTAAAAAGTGTTTGCATACAGCATGGGGTATTCTCTGCAAGATCGCAAGCCCTTGCCGATGGTCGCTTTGCCGATGCCATGTTGGTCTATGACAGGTTCCAGAAGAAAATAGTTGCGCGCGGCAGTCGAAATCCTGAAATGGTCATTCCGATTGGATACCACTCGGATGTCATCAAGTTGCCACTTCGCGATCCAAGTGAGCGCAAGGTTTGCATCCTTGGGCAACCATGGATCCAATACTATGGATCGGAGAACTATCTAGCGGTAATTAAGAAGATAATTGACCCTCTTAAAATGGCGGGCGTGCCAGTTGTATACAAGCCCCACCCAGGCGAAATAGGGGGGGCGTACCTGTCAGACGTCGGCTGCGCCTTATTTCATGGTAGGCTAGAAGATGCTGTTGCAGAATTTGATGTTTTTGTATCCCTGACTTCCACCGCATTAATGGAAGCGTCCTTGGCAGGTAAAATATCTGTCCAGATCTATGACGCTGCATTCTGTTGTGAAAGATTCGATGAGCTTGGCTATGCGCATGTCATAGATGAAAAGCAGATTTCCCGTCTGACGGAAGCTGTAAGAAGCTTGAATGCCTTCGATAACAGCGAGATTGTTGAGAGAAGCAACGCAGCATCTGTCTCGGAGCGTTTCAGGCAGGGATTGTGCAGCATGGAGAAGGTATTATGAGTATCAGGTCGACCCTGGAAGAAATCTATGCCGAGAAAGATAGCCCAGGCTACTACGCTGCCGCAAGAAGCGAGATATTGGGCATGTTGCCGAGCCACGTAGAACGGGTTTTGGAATTGGGGTGCGGTGAGGGTGCGACACTTGCACTGCTAAAAGATAAGGGGATGGCAGATTGGACTTGTGGTGTTGACATCAACCAAGCTGCGCTCACGGTGGCACGAAGCAGGGGGGTGGATCAGGTGATCCAGGGTAATATCGAGGAGTCGGAACTGGGCATCCCTGCGGAAAGTTGCGATGTTATTCTTTGTCTTGACGTTCTTGAGCACCTGGTGAATCCTTGGAAAGCGATGAATGTGCTCTATGGATTGCTTAAGCCCGGTGGGGTATTCGTTGCCAGTATACCTAATGTGAGGTTCATTAAGACTTTGCTGCCGTTGGTTTTTATGGATCGATGGCAGTATGAAGAAAGCGGGATTCTGGATAGAACGCACTTGCGTTTTTTTACCAATACCAGTGCTGTTGAACTTGTAAAATCCTGCGGTTTGAAAATAGAGGCGGTAAGGGCAAATCGCAGCAGTAAATGGCCAGTAAGGATTGCGAGCATGGTTACACTTGGTGCAGTAGACAAGTTTACGGCATTCCAGTATTTAATATCTGCAAAGAAGATATAACAGCCATGGGGGCTTTATGCAAGTCAAGATATCTGTCTGTATACCATCCTATAACAGAGCGAAATTTTTGCGGCCCTTATTGGACTCGGTATTGGCACAAGACTACGACCCATATGAGATCATAATATGTGAAGATTTGTCCCCCGAGAGGGAGGAGATCCGTGAAGTGGTGAATGAGTATCTTAGAAAGCTGCCAAATAAATTGTTCTATTTCGAAAACGAAGAGAATCTTGGGTATGATGCCAATCTGAGGAACTTGATAAGTAAGTCAAGCGGTGATTATTGTTTCTTTATGGGCAATGATGACTTGATGTGTAAAGGTGCCTTGTCCACTGTTGCTTCTGCAGTCGAAAGGCACGGAGACGTCGGGGTGTTTCTTCGAGCCTATTCTTGGTTTGACCGGATACCAGAAGAAATTAACCAGACAGTTCGTTATTTCCCGGATGAGCGCATCTTTCAGCCTGGTTCTGAGACAGTCGCGACATTTTTCAGAAGGGTGGGGGTAATCTCGGGATTTGTTGTCAATCGGCAGGCAGCTACTAGGTATGCTACCAACCAATTTGATGGAACCTTATATTATCAGATGCATCTGACGGGAAACATCCTCCTCGACATGAGGGGTGTGCATTTGCCCCAAACCTTGGTTTTGTGCCGCAATAGTGAGCCGCCTGACTTTGGTAACAGTTCGAAAGAGAAAGGAAAATATACCCCTGGGCGATATACTCCGGAAGCTCGCCTCAACATGATAAGAGGAATGTTGCTGATTGCACGTAATTTGGAAGATGTGCGAAAAACGAGCGTCTACAAAAAGATAGTCCAAGATATTGGCAACTACTTCTATCCTTATGTTAGGGACCAAGCTGATTTGCCGCTTGGCATTTATCTAAAATACTGTTTTTCTCTCGCCCGGTTGGGTTTTTGGCGAAATCCTATGTTTTATATTTATTGTGCCATGGTTCTATCGTTGGGCTCCGGTAGGATTGATGCTGTGACAAGGTTTGTTCGTTGCCGCTTAGGGCATTCGCCCCGAATTGGCCGAGTGTACGGCGGAATTGCATCTTTACCGGAAAGTTTGGATAAAAGTAGTGAACATCTTTAATCTATATGGCCGGAATCGTAATAGCGCTACATTTCTGGTTGGGCTGCTTGTAATTATTGCGCTGTATTACAACTCTTACAGATATCCATTGATGTTGAACTCCGCAAATACGAGCCCCACTTACTCTGATACTCCGGCTTGGATATCTTTAGGAAAGTACATAGTTATGTATTCTGCTATGTTCTTTTATACGCTTGTGTTGTTTCTGCGGAGGAAGAGAGTTGGAAGTCTGAATATTTTCTTTTTTTTGTCTCTTTTTTACCTTTCTATTGTGCCAATAATATATGGTGCGTTTTTGGGAAGCTTGGCTTTCGTCGAATTGGGGGTTGTGCTGGCTCTTGCTGTGCATTTGGGATTGTTTGGTGCCTCGGCGCTAGATTGGCAGCGTGTATCTCGAATTTTATCTTGGGGGGTTTTTGCGGCAATATTTGTTGATATCCTGCAAGTTTTTCTTTTCATTATTTATGGTAGGCTTCCGGCTCTTGCTTATGCGGATTCAATTTCTGTTAGATTTGGCAGTTTCTTGGATGATCCTAATGGATTCGGCTTGTTAATTGCGATTTTCTTAGGGTTTTCTACCATCTATTATGGTGGATTGTTGAGAGTTGTGGTTTTCGGGCTACTTTTGGTTGCATTGCTTCTAACGCAATCTTTAACTGCAATTATATCGGTGCTGGTGGCATTTATACCTTTCATTTCTGTGTTTTTGAGAGGGCGTCCCAGAAGGTTGATTTTATTCTGGAGTGCGTTAACTGTTTTCTTTCTATCATTGGCGGCCTTGCTGAGTCTCAATTATGCCACGGTTTCAGGTATATTTATGGCCTATATGCAGACGAAGGAGGGAAGTATTGATACTCACCTGGACTCTTTTGCTACGTTGCACGCCATGACTTTCATTCGTCTAATTGGGTTGGACCCTGCAGATCAGTGGGGAGAGTCAGGATATGTAAACCTATTAGGTTCTTTCGGTATTCCTTATTTATTATTTTATGGTTCTGTTCATTTGTACGGTGCTTATTTCTGCTTTAAAAAGCTGGTCAGCACTGATTCAAGTTGGTCTGCTGAGAGGGCGTTTTGGTCGGCTGGATATTTTTTTCTCGCTGCAATAAGCGTGGCCAATCTTAATCTTCCTGTCGGTGTTATATATCCTGTAAATATGTTAGGGGCTATTTTCCTTGGTGTTGTTGCGTCGACAGGCAGGAGGCCTATGAATTGTAAAAATGAACTTGGATCTCTGAAAAATGCCGTGGATGGTGTATAGAGCGCCATTTGTTCAGCGATTTCCTGGTACCCTCGAAATGCATTATGTTAGGTGCTGTAAATGATATTTGCTGACTTTCGATGGATAGGGGATCATGGTATAGGTCGCTTCGCTCGAGAAGTGCTACGCCGTTTACCCCATGTAGAGCCGCTCAGACATCCCCTACCACTACTGCATCCTCTGGAACCTTTAATAACCACAGCTCTGCTCTTTTACAAACGGCCTAAGGTTTATTTCAGTCCCGGATTCAATCCTCCTTTATCTTCTCCTATTCCCCTTGTCTTTACCATTCATGACTTGATTCATTTGCGATTTTCTGAGGAGTCGACTAAGGCTAAGAAATTATATTATCAGGGCTTTATACGCCCTTCTGCCCGTCATGCTGCTAGAATTCTGGCCGTATCAGGGCATGCGAAGAACGAAATTATGGAGTGGGCTGGCATAAATGAAGAGCAGATCCAAGTGGTTGGCAATGGCGTGAGTTCTGAATTCTGCCCTTACGGGCGCATTTATACTCCGGGCTACCTTTATCTACTCTATGTGGGCAATCGTAAACCTCATAAAAACTTACGTAGGCTTTTAGAAGCTTTTGCCTGCTCCCGGTTGGGTAAGGAGTTGCGATTAGTGTTGAGTGGGGATCCAGATCAAAACACATTTGAGCAATGCCGTAGGCTTGGTATTGAATCTATGGTGGTGTTCGCAGGGAAAATTCCGGAACAGGACTTACCAGCCTACTACCGTGGCGCACTGGGATTGGCCTTTCCTTCGCTCTATGAGGGATTTGGCCTGCCGCTCTTGGAGGCAATGGCTTCGGGCACACCCGTGTTGACTTCTAATGTGACTTCATTGCCTGAAGTGGCGGGGGGGGCTGCTATTCTGGTGGACCCGTATGATGTGGAGTCCATTGCAGACGGTTTGCGACGCCTGGTTGAAGATAAGGCCTTGCGTGAAACTTTGCGGTCCAAGGGCTTGGAGCGTGCAAAGTTGTTTAGCTGGGATCGCACTGCGGAGCTGACATGGCAAGTATTGCAAGAAGCTGCGGAGCAGGAATAGATGCGTACCGCTCTCATCCACGAATGGTTTGCCAGCTATGCCGGCTCAGAGCGCGTCGTTGAGCAGCTTTTGGCGTGTTATCCTGATGCCGATTTATACAGCCTCGTGGATTTTTTGCCAGCGCGGGGTCGAAATTTCATCAGAAACAAGCCGGTCCATACTTCTTTCATCCAGAATTTCCCCTTCGCTCGCACCAGATTCCGTCATTATCTCCCCCTGATGCCTCTGGCCGTGGAGCAGTTCGATTTCTCTGGCTATGATGTTGTAATTTCTAGTTCTCATGCTGTGGCCAAGGGGGTCCTGACGGGGCCGGATCAGCTCCATATCAGCTATGTCCATTCCCCCATGCGCTATGCCTGGGACTTGCAGCATCAGTATCTTCGCGAAGCCGGGCTCGACAAAGGCATCAAGGGCTGGCTGGCACGCTGGATGCTGCACAAGCTGCGCATGTGGGACGTGCGTACCGCGAATGGGGTGGATGTTTTCATAGCAAACTCTCATTTCATCGCTCGGCGCATCTGGAAGGTGTACAGGCGCGAGGCGGAGGTGATTTATCCGCCAGTGGATGTAGAATCTTTCCCCTTGCACGAGGAAAAGGAGGATTTCTATCTCGCGGCATCCCGCATGGTGCCCTACAAGCGTATGGATGTGATTGTGGAAGCCTTTGCCACCATGCCAGACAAGCGCTTGGTGGTGATCGGCGACGGGCCGGAGTTCGAGAAGGTAAAGGCCAAGGCCGGGCCGAATGTGGAACTGTTGGGCTATCAGGGTTCTGAGGTGCTGCGCGATTATATGCAGCGGGCGAAGGCGTTTGTCTTCGCGGCGGAGGAGGATTTCGGCATCATGCCGGTGGAGGCGCAGGCCTGCGGAACGCCGGTGATTGCTTTTGGCAAGGGCGGGGCCCTGGAAACCATTCAGGGGGTGTGGGCTCCAGACGGGAAGAACTTGGATCGCGAGCGAGCTCGCGCCTACGATAGGGTGCCTGAGGGTGAGCCGGAAGCGGCGGTGGTTGAGAAACTTGTTGGATCTGTTGGATCGCGAGCAAGCTCGCTCCTACACGGAGCGGAGCGGGCGTCTGCGCCTGATCCCGCTCCTACAGGGGTGTTTTTTGGCCAGCAGAGTGTAGACGCGATTACGGCAGCGCTGAAATTCTTTGAGCGGGAGGCCAGCGAGCGCTTTACGCCTGTTGCCTGCCGGGAAAACGCCTTGCGCTTTGCGCCGGAACGCTTTCGGGCTGAGTTCATGGCTTTGGTGGAGCGGGAATGGGCGGCGTTTCGGGAGCGGCGGGGTGGCGGGAGATAACGAAAATACGGGTGGCGGCGGAAGGCAGTCGCGAGCAAGCTCGCGATCAAAGTGGCTTGAGTCGCCTGGCAACGCTTCAACAGGCTAAGGCTGGCATTTGTAATCTCATTCTTGAGTTGCCCGACCGTGACGGGCCTGCGATTGCCTGGCTTCCAGCATCCACTGCCGAGCTTTTCCCAGGGTGTCACTTGCGCTCATGGAGCGTCCTCCCTTCCCGCAACGCGTCCAGGACCAGATGTGGGCTTCCTTGGCGCAGGATTTCCTCGACCTCGGTTGGCGTGAAGGGCAGAATGTCCGCTTGGAAGCGTCGGTCTGTCCGGGCGCGGGCGTCCATGGCCCAGGCTTGGCGCCGGGAAAAGTCCCAGCCCGCGAACAGGTCGCCGATGACGAGCAGGTCCACGTCGGAGGCGCTGCTGGCATCGCCGCGTGCCGTGGAGCCGAAAAGGATGATTTTTTCAATGCGGTCTGCCGCACCCTCCAGCATGGCCGGCAACAGCTCATGCACAGTCCAGTCGATCCGGGCGGTACTCTGCCGATGCCGGTTTGCCTGGATGGCGCGGTGGAGATTGCGGGCGGGTTGGCGGAGGTCTGGAGTCGGGAGCGCCATGGGTTGCCGCCTTGGTGTGACTGACTGGATGATGCCCGCCCCGGGAGTCGATTTGGGAGAATGTTCTTTTCATTGCAATATGTTTTCAGGGGCTTTGGCACAAGTTGGCGGCGGTTGCCGTGAGCTGCCAATCGCGAGTGAGTGCACCTAAGGGCGGAGGGCTGTCGTCGCTTGTGCTACGATGCCAGCCAGGGTGCTGAGCGGATGCTTGATTTGCCTCACGTTGAAAGGCAAAGTAACCCTTATCCGGCTGGTATGGGGCAGCACAATATTAATACAGGGATTCTCTGACCATGAGAGTGCTGGAAGGGCCTGTCGGCGAGGCGCTGGGTAGCTGGATCCGGCGGCGGATCGTGGCGCGCCTGGGGCGCCGGGACAAGCTGCTGCTGATGGGCGGCGATGCCGTGGCGTTGCTGGCCGCGTTTTTCCTCGGGCGCCTGGGCGCCTGGTGGTGGAGCGATCTGTCGCTTCTCGATTCCTATCTGGTCTGGTGGGAGCAGCAGGGCGCGGTGCGGCTTTTCGTTTTCCTGGGGCTGGTGGCGGTGGCGCTGCTGGGCTTCTGGAACCTGGGCCACTATACCCAGCGCAAGCCCTTCTGGGACGAGCTGCGCGAGACCTGGCGGGTATTGCTGGGTTTGGCGGCGGTGGATGCAGTGCTGGTGTTCCTGGGACGCTGGGATTTCTCGCGGGTCTGGCTGATCACCGCTTGGGCCTTTTCCCTGGCGCTGGTGCCGTTTTTCCGGGTGCAGATCAAGTGGGCGCTGATCCGCGCCGGGCGCTGGATGCGGCCCACCGCCATCCTCGGCGTCGGCCAGAACGCCCGCGACGCGGCGGCGGCGCTGCGCAGCGAGCCGCTGCTCGGCTATGACGTGGTGGCCTTCCTGGCCCCGCCCGGCGATCAGGACGATCTGCCGGAGCACGTGGAGCTGGCGGACCGCTGCGTGCCGGTGCTGGCGCTGGGCGAGAATCCCCATGCGGTGCTGGATTACCTGGGCAGTCCGCATCTGGTGGTGGCGCTGGAGGAGGGCGGCCTGCCGCAGCACCAGCGCATGCTCAAGCGCCTGAGCCTCTGCTATCAGGACATGAACATCGTGCCGGCCTTCGGCGGCCTGCCCATCCTGGGCATGGAGATCACCCACTTCTTCAGCCATGAAGTGCTGATGCTGCGGGTGCGCAACAACCTGGCGCGCCGCGGCCCGCAGATCATCAAGCGCAGCTTCGATATTGTCGGCTCCGCCCTGCTGTTGATCCTGCTGTCTCCTGTCTTTGCCTATCTGGCCTATCGCGTGCGCCTGACCGGCGGCCCGGCCATCTACGGCCACGCCCGCGTGGGCCAGCACGGCAAATCCTTCCGCTGCTACAAGTTCCGCTCCATGGTGCCCAACGCCGACGAGGTGCTGCGCGAGCTGCTCGCCACCGATCCGCAGGCGCGGGCGGAGTGGGAGCGCGACTTCAAGCTGAAGAACGACCCGCGCATCACGCCCATCGGCGCCTTCCTGCGCAAGACCAGCCTGGACGAGCTGCCCCAGCTCTGGAACGTGCTGCGCGGCGAGATGAGCCTCGTCGGCCCGCGCCCGGTGGTGACGGCCGAGCTGGAGCGCTACGGCGACGAGCTGGCCTACTACCTGGAAGCCCGGCCCGGCATGACCGGTCTCTGGCAGATCAGCGGCCGCAACGACGTGGACTACGGCTTCCGGGTGTATCTGGACACTTGGTACGTGAAGAACTGGTCCCTGTGGTACGACGTCGTCATCCTCATGAAGACCTTCAACGTGGTCTTCGGGCGCAAGGGGGCGTACTGAGCCGCTGGGGATGCTGGCGGTGCGCGTCGGAACCGACTGCGCCCATGTAGTGCTTTGCCAAGGCGTACTGAGCCACTGGCGGATGCTGGCGGTGTGCGGGTGCGGGCGTGGAGTGTTGGAGCATTGATCGCGGGCAAGCCCGCTCCTACGCTTGGTGCCGGTACCGTGTTGTTGCGCCGGCGATACGCGCCAACCCGCTCCTGCGCTGCGCGCCGGATGCCGTAGGAGCGGGCTTGCCCGCGATAACCACCGCCCTTCGCCGCGCTGCGATCTCTCAGCTTGGAACCGTAGGAGCGAGCTTGCTCGCGATCATGATGCCGGCTGAACAGACAGCTCAGCGCCGCTCCGGCCCCTTTTCCATTTCCGCCGCCTTCTCCGACAGCCACACCTTGATCAAGGACTGGTACGGCACATCCATGCGCGCGGCGATGATGCGGATGCGCTCCAGCAGCGGCTCGGGCAAGCGCAGCGAGATCGCTTTGGTGGAAGGCTTCAGGTGCGGGAAGCTGGCGCGCTGTGCCCGCGACCAATCCAGGTAATCGGTCGAATCGTGGGTTTCCCAGAAAGCCTGCTCCTCCGCTTCCGAAACGAACTCCGGGATTGGCTTAGGTGGCTTGCTCATAAAATCTGCGCTCCTTCTGGTGCATTGGCCGGGCGGAGATGACCCGAATCAGCCGTCCGCCCTGGCGCAAAGTAAACGTCACATGGAGCAAGCGGCCCGCATCAGTCCGGCCGAGCGCGTGGAAGCGCGGCTCCGCCCGGCCATGTACCGCGTCCTCCAGCAGCAAGACAGGCATATTGAAGAACACCTGCTCCGCTTCCCCCTGGCTGGCGGCAGGCTTGTCAACGCTCTTGCGGGCGTTGCCTGCATCCCAATCAAAACCTTCGACAAGCTCCATGCTGATCATGTTCTGTATATAACCAAAATATACAGGGGGCACAACTCGTATCCGTTGCCGCAGCTCATGCGCACGCCGACGCTGCATCCAAGGGCGATGGAGCCGGAAATGGCACGAAGCCGTCCGCCTCGCATGGGTAAGGCGCGTCAGCATTGGGGAAAAGCCGCAAAAGCGGGGTCAACGGGCAATAGCCTCATCGCGGGCAAGCCCGCTCCTACGTTGCGTGCCGGATGCTGTGGGAGCGGGCTTGCCCGCCATAAGCACCCGTTCTCGCCGTGGCATCTCCCCACCGCCCGAAACGGCGGGCTTGCCCGCGATGCCGATGCCGGCCGCCACCCATCGTGGGCCCGTTTGCGTTTGCACCCGCGTCCCCACGTGCCACGACCGATGATCGCGAGCAAGCCCGCGCCGACGTTGCGGGCCGGACGTCGTGGGAGCGGGCTGGCCCGCGATCAGCCTTTCCGCTGTTCTGTAAAATCCGTCTTCAATTGACCTTCTCGCTACAGAAAAACTGCATCCTTGCACGTTTGACCACCCGATGGCCAAGCGCTATCGTTACATGTAACATCGTGCGGGTGCGGGGAGACGGCCATGGAAATTGATCATCAGCAAGCGAGAGCGCGGGTGCGCCGATACCGGCAGCGCTTGCGCGCGGCGGGGCTGCGGCCCGTGCAGATCTGGGTCCCGGATACACGCGCGCCCGGTTTCGCCGAGGAGTGCCGCCGCCAGTCGCTGCGCATCGCCGGCAGCCCCGCGGAGCAGGAGGATTTGCGCTTTCTCGAAGCGCTGGTTGCGGAGGCGGCTGCCGACTGGGAGAACGAGTGATCCGTCGCGGCGATCTGGTCACCGTGGCGGTGCAGGGTGATTATGGCAAGCCCCGGCCCGCGCTCGTTCTGCAGTCGGATCTTTTCTCCGAGCACCCCGGCATCACCTTGTGCCTGCTCACCTCAAAGCTGCATGATGCCCCGCTGATGCGCCTGACCCTCGACCCGACCCCGGAAAACGGCCTGCGGGAGCGTTCTCAGGTTCAGATCGACAAAATCATCACCGTATCCCGCGCCAAAGTGGCGGGGCCGATTGGGCGGGTCGAGGATAAGGTCCTGGTCGAGGTCAGTCGCGCCCTCGCCTTGTGGCTGGGTATTGCTTGAGATGGTGGCGTAACGGGGCTGCGGATCGAGGGCCAGCCAAGCCTGCGCAGGGTGCCGGACGTCGTAGGAGCGGGCTTGCCCGCGATGCCGATGCCGCCGCCACCAAATTGCGTACCCGCCCGCGGCTGTGTTCGCACCTAGCTCCCTCCAGGTGCCGCGACTGATCGCGAGCCAGCTCGCTCCCACACCATCCGGCCCGCAGCGTCGGCGCGGGCTGGCCCGCGATCGATTAAGTGTCGGGCGTTGCAGGAGCGGCTCGCCCGCGATCGATATGGCGGCCAGCCCCGCCGCATCGAGATCGCCAGGCACACAGCGTAGGAGCGAGCTGGCTCGCGATAACCACCTCCCTTCGCCGCGCTGCCTCCTCTCAGCCCGCTCCTGCGCATCGGGCGCGAAACGAACGTCTTTCTCGGGACGTCCGGATGATGGCTTGCATCCCATGAACAGGCGTGGTCAAACGCATGCGCCAGTGGCAGAATGGTTCCGCAGGCTTGTCCGAAAAGGAGTGTTCAATGCGCCCTTCCTTGGCCCTCGAGCAGCATCGGGAAGTGATCCGCGCCATCGTTGCCCGACATCGCGCATACAATGCCCGCGTCTTCGGCTCCGTGTTGCACGGTGCCGACCGCGAGGGCAGCGACCTCGACTTGCTGGTGGATGCCGGCCCGGACACGTCCCTGTTGGATCTGGTCAAGGCGCAGCACGAGATAGAAAGCATCGTGGGCGTGCCGGTCGATTTGCTGACTCCGGAAGACCTGCCGGAATCCTTCCGCCCCAAGGTGCTGGCGGAGGCAAGACCGCTGTGAGTCGCTCATTGCGTGACGCCGATTATTTGCGCCATATGCTTGAAGCCATTGAGCGGGTCAGGGACTACACGGACGGCAAGGCCAGAACCGAATTCCTGCGGGAGCGGATGATGCAGGATGCGGTCATTCGCAACATCGAAATCATTGGCGAGGCCGCCAATCGGCTTTCACCGGCATTCGTGGCCGCACACGATGAGGTCGCCTGGAGCGCCATCGCCGGCATGCGGCACCGCCTGATTCACGGCTATATGACGGTCAATCTGAACACCGTCTGGAATGTGGTCGAGCGCGAGCTCCCGGCCTTGGAGAATGCGGTTCGCCTGTTGCTGGAGCGGATGGCTCCGCCAACCCCCGGCGTATGAGAGTGCGCCTCGGTCCCCCCTGCGCGGCACCCTGCGTAGGCGCGGGCTGGCCCGCGATCGATGCCGCCGTGCCCGAGCAGGAGCCGCTTCAGTTGCGACGCACCCTGCCTGTCGTCTGCTTTGGAGCGGTGTCCCGCGCTTGGCGCCGGAGCGCTTCCGCAACGAGCTCACGGCTTTCCGGGCAAGGCGATAGGGCGTCCTGACTGGCTTTGTGGCCGCTCGACTCTCAGTCCAAGCTGGTCTATGGCGGTTGCCTGCCACGCGCTATACTTTCCCTGGGTAGTCTTTCGTTTTGGAATGATGTGAGGGCGCCCGTGAAACCGTCCGTTGCTTTGGAACTGAAGCGCAGTGCAGTGCGCGCGGCGGCTGGCCGCTTTCGTGCAGCGAACCCGCGCGTCTTCGGTTCCGTATTGCACGGCACCGACCAGGAAGGCAGTGATCTCGATCTCTTGGTGGACGCGCTGCCTGGCGCAACACTGTTCGATTTGGGCGGCCTGCAAGCCGAGCTGGAGGATCTGCTTGGCGTTCGCGTCGATTTGCTGACCCCAGGCGATCTGCCGCCGAAGTTCCGCGATCAGGTGCTTGCGGAAGCCCGGCCCGTATGAGCGAGCTTAGGCTTGCTGATTACCTTGATCACATGCAGCGAGCCGCGCGGGATGCGTGCGGCTTCGTCGAAGGCTTGGGCAAGGAGGAGTTCCTTGCCGACAAGCGCACCCAGCAGGCAGTCATCATGAGCCTGGTCATTATCGGCGAGGCGGCGACGCAGGTGATGGCTCGATATGCCAGCTTTGCGGAGTCGCAGTCAGCAGTGCCATGGCGCAGCATGCGTGGAATGCGCAACCGCATCGCTCATGGGTATTTCGAGATCAACCTCGACATGGTGTGGGACACGGGCAAACGGCGCTGCCAGCATTGTTGAAACAGCTGTCCAATGTTCGTCATCGCGCGGCGGAGGATCGTCGTCCGTAGCATTGTGAAACATCACCGCCAAGGTGAGGGCGGGGCTTCAGGACAGGTACTACGTCACTCTTCCTGCGGTTGTTGGTGTTTGGCTGTTCTGAGCGATGCGTCGCGTCCGCGCCCCCTTCAAGCCGCGCTGCCGGGCGCCGTAGGAGCGGGCTTGCCCGCGATGCCGATGCCGCCCGCCCCCAAATTGCGTATCAGCCCGCGGCTGTGTTCACACCTGGCTCCCTCCAGGTGCCGCGACTGATCGCGGGCCAGCTCGCTCCCACACCATCCGGCACGCAGCGTCGGCGCGGGCTGGTCCGCGATCGATGCCGCCGTGCCCCATCTTGCGTCCCCATCCTGCCCGGCTATAATGTAAGGTCCTTCGGAATTCGCGTGTGATCACCGCCTTGCAGAAACTCTACATCAAGACCTTCGGCTGCCAGATGAACGAGTACGACTCCGCCCGGATGGCGGAGGTGCTCGGCGCTTCGCACGGCTTCGTGCGCGTGGAGGCGCCCGAGGACGCGGACGTGCTGCTGCTCAATACCTGCTCCATCCGCGAGAAGGCCGAGGACAAGGTCTACACCCAGCTCGGCTTCTGGCGGCCGCTGAAGCAGGCGCGACCGGAGCTGATCATCGGCGTGGGCGGCTGCGTGGCCAGCCAGGAGGGCGAGGCCCTGCGCCGGCGCGCGCCCTTCGTGGACGTGGTTTTCGGGCCGCAGACCCTGCACCGCCTGCCGGACATGATCGACGCCGTGCGCGCCTCGCGCCGACCGCAGGTGGACGTGAGCTTCCCCGAGATCGAGAAGTTCGACAATCTGCCGGCGCCGCGCGCCGAGGGACCGAGCGCCTTCGTGACCATCATGGAGGGCTGCGACAAATACTGCACCTTCTGCGTGGTGCCCTTCACCCGCGGGCGCGAGGTGAGCCGGCCCTTCGACGACGTGGTGGCCGAGGTGGAGGGGCTGGCCGCCCAGGGCGTGCGCGAGGTGACGCTGCTCGGCCAGAACGTGAACGCCTACCGCGGCGAGATGGACGACGGCACCGAGAGCGATCTGGCGCTGCTGCTGCATCGCCTGGCCCTGGTGCCCGGCATCGCCCGCCTGCGCTACACCACTTCGCACCCCAACGAGTTCGGCGACAGCCTGATCGCGGCGCACCGCGACATCCCGCAACTGGTGCCGCACCTGCATCTGCCGGTGCAGAGCGGGTCCGACTACATCCTGAAGCTCATGCACCGCAAGCACACGGCCGCCGAGTACCTGGACAAGGTGCGGCGCCTGCAGGCGGCGCGGCCGGGCATCAGCATCTCCTCGGACTTCATCATCGGCTTTCCCGGCGAGAGCGACGCCGATTTCGAGGCGACCATGGCGCTGATCGAGGCGGTGCAGTTCGATCAGTCCTTCTCCTTCAAGTTCAGCCCGCGCCCCGGCACGCCGGCGGCGGAGCTGCCCGACGACGTGCCGGAGCACGTCAAGGACGCGCGCCTGGCCCGCCTGCAGGCCCGCATCAACGAGCTGGCGGCGGCGCGCTCGCGCGCTCTGGTCGGCACGGTGCAGGACGTGCTCGTCACCGGCGCCAGCCGCCGCAGCGCGCGGCAGCTCACGGGCAAGACGGCCTGCAACCGCAGCGTCAACTTCGACGCCCCGGAACGATTGATAGGCCAGATGGTCAAAGTCGAGATCACGGAAGCGCTGTCCAACTCCCTGCGCGGGCGGGTGGTGCTGGTGGATGACGACCTCGACCCGGCCGCCCTGCGCCGGCGCGCCTGATGGCAAACGCGCACGATCCCCTTCTGTCCTGTATGGATGCCTCTCTTGTCCAGTTCCCTGAGTGAAATAGAGTACACGCCCGAAGCTGCCTCCGGTTTGATGCTGGCCAACATGGCCGGCGAGCTGGACAGCCACATCAAGCAGATCGAAAACCGCCTGGGGGTGGTGATCCTGGCGCGCGGCAGCCGCTTCCACATCAGCGGGCCGGAAGCCGCCGTGCAGGAGGCCAATCGCGTGCTGGCCGCGCTCTACGATTACGCCAGGCGCAATCAGGCCATCACCCCGCGCCTGGTGCACCAGACCATCCAGAGCGTGCAGGTGGAGACGCCGGAAACGGCCGAGGCGGAGACGGAGAGCCTGCGGGTGCAGACCCGCAAGGGCAGCATCCAGGGGCGCGGGCCGCGGCAGCGCCGCTATCTGGAAGCCATCCTGGCCAAGGACCTGACCTTCGGCATCGGCCCGGCCGGCACCGGCAAGACCTACTTGGCGGTGGCGGCGGCAGTGGACCAGCTGAATCGCGAGGCGGTGCGCCGCATCATCCTGGTGCGTCCGGCGGTGGAGGCGGGCGAGCGCCTGGGCTTCCTGCCCGGCGGCCTGGAGGAGAAGGTGGACCCTTACCTGCGACCGCTTTATGATGCCCTGTACGAGATGCTGGGCTTCGAGAAGGTGGCCAAGCTCATGGACCGGCAGGTGATCGAGGTCGCCCCCCTGGCCTTCATGCGCGGGCGCACCCTGAACGAGTCCTTCATCATCCTGGACGAGGCGCAGAACACCACGCCCGAGCAGATGAAGATGTTCCTGACCCGCATCGGCTTCGGCTCCAAGGCGGTGGTCACCGGCGACGTGACCCAGGTGGACCTGCCGCGCGGGCAGATGTCGGGCCTGACCCAGGCCATCGAGGTGCTGCGCGATGTGGAGGGCGCCGAATTCGTGTTCTTCCAGAACGCCGACGTGGTCCGCCACCCGCTGGTGGCGCGCATCGTCAATGCCTATCAGCGCTATGACGAGCGCACCGGCGACGCCGGCTGACCGCCCGGCGCCCCGGCTGGTGCTGCACTGGCTGGTGGACGCGGAGGCGGACCCCGCCGGGCTCCCGGCGCGCGCCTGGTCGCGGCGGGTGGTGCAGGCGGCGCTGCGCGCTCCTTCGGCGCGCTTGCAGGCGGGCCGGCCGGTCGCCCTGTCCGTCAGATTCACCAGCGACGAGGCCATGCGGGCGCTGAACCGCGATTACCGGCGGCAGGACAAGCCGACCAACGTGCTGTCCTTCCCGGCCGAGCCCCTGCCGGCGGCGCTCGGCCGGCGCGACTACCTGGGCGATCTGGCGCTGGCGGTGCCCTATGTGCTGCGTGAAGCCGCGGCGCAGGGCAAGGCGCCGCGCGCGCACTGGGCCCATCTTTTGACGCATGGCGTGCTGCACCTGCTCGGCTATGATCATGTGGAAGAAGCCGACGCGGTGCGCATGGAAGGGCTGGAGCGCAGCATTTTGGCCGATCTGGGTGTGGCCGACCCGTACCTTGAGCTTGAAACGCAATGAACGAAGACCGAAGTCCCGATGGTGAAATACGCCCCCGTTCCTGGTGGGTGCGTTTCACCCAGTCCCTGCGCGGCAACGTGGAGGATCAGGAGGACGTATTGGAGCTCCTCCGGGAGGCGAGCGAACGGCGCCTGATCGACGCCGAGGCCCTGCGCATGATCGAGGGCGTCTTCCGGGTGGGCGAAATGCAGGTGCGGGACGTGATGATCCCGCGCGCACAGATGGAAGTGGTGGAGCTCGCCGCCCCCATCGAGCAAATCATTCAACACGTGGTGGAGGTGGGGCATTCCCGCTTTCCCGTCATCGGCGAAGGCCGGGACGACATCCGCGGCATCCTGCTGGCCAAGGACCTGCTGCGGGCCTGCCAGATCAACGGGCCCAAGCAGGTGCAGCTGAGCAGCATGCTGCGCCCGGCGACCTTCATCCCGGAAAGCAAGCACCTCGACCTCCTGCTGGAGGAATTCCGCACCAACCGCAATCACATGGCCATCGTGGTGGACGAGTACGGCGGCACGGCGGGCCTGGTGACCATCGAGGACGTGCTGGAGATCATCGTCGGCGACATCGAGGACGAGTACGACATCGACGAGGACGTGATGATCGTGCCGCGCTCGGACGGCGAGTTCTTCGTCAACGCCCTGATCCCGCTCGAGGAGTTCAACGAGGCCTTCGGCACCAGCCTGGAGGGTGAGGACGTGGACACCCTGGGCGGCTACGTGGCCATGGAAATGGGCCATCTGCCGCGCATTGGCGAGCGTCTGCAGTTGGGCGACCTGGAGCTGCAGGTGCTGCGCGCCGACCGCCGGCGGGTGCACACCTTCCGGCTGGCGCGTCGCGAGCCGGACCTGGCTGCGGTCGCGCCGCCCGGCTGAGCGGATGTCCGAGCGGATTTCCGGCACGCGCGACTATCCCCCCTGGTCCTTTCCCCCGCCAGTGGGGTATTGGTCCGTGTCCGTGGCCATCCTGCTGGGGCTGTGCTGGCCGCTGGGCTTTGCGCCCTTCGGCTTCACGCCCCTGCCCATCCTGCTGCTGGCGGCCCTCTTTGCCCTGACCTCGCGCCATGGGCCGAAGGCCGCCTTCTGGCACGCCTATCTCTTCGGCCTGGCCGGCTTCGCCACCGGGCTCTACTGGATCAGCCACACGCTGCACACCTACGGCTTCCTGCCGTGGCCCCTGGCCATCGTGCTCATGCTGCTGCTGGCGGCGGTGATGGCCTTTTATCCGGCCATTGCCGTGGGGCTGGCGCGGCTGATCTTCCCCAACCGTACCTTAGCCTTTCTGGTGGGCATGCCGCTGCTGTGGGTGCTGCTGGACTGGCTGCGCGGCCATCTCTTCACCGGCTTCCCCTGGCTGTCCCTGGGCTACAGCCAGACCCTGGCGCCCCTCGGCGGCCTGGCGCCCTGGGTGGGCGTCTACGGCATCGGGCTGGTGGCCGCCTGGATGGCGGGCCTGTTGGCCTGGAGCTGGGCCGAGGAGACCCGGCGCGCCCTGTGGCTGATCGGCTTTCCGGCCGTGCTCGTGATCATGGGCTTGGCGCAGCTCATGGGCCAGGCCGAGCTTACCCGCCCGGTCGACGGCCCGCTCAAGGTGCGCCTGCTGCAGGGCAACATCCCGCAGGCGGTCAAGTGGTCACCCGAGGCGGTGGAGCCGACCCTGCGCACCTACGTGAACCTGCTCCTGCAGACGCCGCCGGGCACCGATCTCGTGGTGCTGCCGGAGTCCGCCATTCCCCTGTTCCGCGACGAGGTGCCGGAGCTGCTGCGCGGCTTGGCGCTGTGGTCGCAGCGGCAGGGCACCGCCATCATCCTGGGCATCGACGAGCGGGTGCCGCGCGGCAACGGCGTGGATTACTACAACAGCGCCCTGGCCATCACCGGGCAGGGGCCGATCCAGAGCTACCGCAAGCGCCATCTGGTGCCCTTCGGCGAGTACGTGCCCCTGCGCCCCTGGATCGGGACCGTCGTGAACCAATTGGTGCCGGGGCAGGGCGATTTCAGCAAGGGCACCAGCGTGGGTGTCCTGCGCCTGGACGGCCAGTCCACCGGCACCTCCATCTGCTATGAGGCGGCCTTCGGCGATGAGATCCGCAGCGACGTGCGCGCCGGCGCCCGCTTCCTGCTGAACATCAGCAACGACGACTGGTTCGGCGACACCATCGCGCCGCACCAGCACCTGCAGATGGCGCAGATGCGCGCGCGCGAGAGCCAGCGCCCCCTGGCGCGGGCCACCAATACCGGCATCACCGTCTTCATCGGCCCGGACGGCCGCATCCAGTCGCGCCTGCCCCAGTTCCAGACCGGCACTTTGAACGGCACCCTGCAGCCCCGCACCGGCCTGACCCCCTATGCCCGCTTCGGCGACTGGCCGGTGCTGCTCCTGGCAGGTTTCGGCCTGCTGTCGGCCTGGACCTGGCAGCGGCGCCAGCAGCGCCTGGCACCGGCGCCGGAGTTCTCGTAAGCGCGTCAATATCTTGCAGGAGCGAGCTTGCTCGCGATCAGTCGCGGCACCTGGAGGGAGCTGGGTGCGAACACAGCCGCGGGCGGGTACGCAATTTGGTGGGGGCGGCATCGGCATCGCGGGCAAGCCCGCTTTGCGGTCGAGCGTCATATTCTGCCGCGCGGGGAGGGCGTGCCGCCCTGCGTGCCGCCCGTGTTTCAGGTCGGCGAGCTTGATGTAGGAGCGGGCTTGCCCGCGATGGGGTTTTGGCCGCCACCGAATCGCGGGCAAGCCCGCTCCTACGATCCGTGCCGGCCGACGCGGGCGCATTGCCGCCGAGCATCCCTCCTCCCGCTCCCACCGAAGGATTGATTGCTCCATCTCCCTCCAGGAGCGGGCCGGGCGAGCGGCAAAGCCAACGGCTCCCTCGGGGAGAGGACTGGGGTGAGGGCCCGCGTGGGCACTGCCCCGGCATCCACCTTGGACCCCGCTGCCGCCCACGCGCATAGGAACGAGCTGCAATGGTTGGTGGCGTTGCACCGGGGAAGTAACTGCCGCCCACGCACGTAGGACGAGGATACAGGCCGACGCGCAGGCTCGGGTAGACGCAATTGCCCCCCACACGCGTAGGAGCGAGCTTGCTCGCGATCCAACCAGTTTCTCAGCCACCGCCACTTCCGGCTCCCCATCAGGCGCCCCACCGTAGGAGCGAGCTTGCTCGCGATTGGCCGCGACGCGCCAACTCCTCCTCGGGCCATCCCGATTCCGCTTGCCAGTCCTTCCCGGTTGCCGCAACGCGACTCACGACTCACGACTCACCCAAAACTAGTGCCGCCTCCGGCTCGGCATCGCCTGCGGCAGGATGCCTTCTTCCTGGAGGCGCTTGGCGGCGTAGCGGCTGCCCGTGCTTTCCCACAGTTCCTGCAGGTCCAGCAGGGAAGGCGCCCGATGGTGGGGGTTGGCGGCGCGGATCTGCGCCAGGACGTCCATCAGCGGCACGAAATGCCGGGCCAGGGCGGTGAAGATGGGTTGTGCGTCCAGTTGGCCGTAGGCGCTGCGGCCCATCTGCACGAAGTAATCCAGGCTGACTCGGCGCCGGCGGGCCTGCTCCGGGAAGAAGCCGGCGAAGAGCAGGCACTGGTCGCCCAGGCTCTGCATGGCTTCCGCGCGGGCGCGGCCTTGCTTCTGCATGCCCTCCAGGAAGGCCAGCGCGACGATGCGGCGGACCACGCCGGCATCGCGCAGGTAGCGCATGAGCATGAACACGAGATAGCTTTCGACGTCCTCGCCGAGCCGGGTCCCCAGGCGCTCTTCGGCTTCCAGGACCAGGTTGTGCCAGAGGGCGGCGGCGCTGTGATTGCTTGGCATGACTCACTCCTCTCTTGTGCTGCTTGTAAACACGAGTTTAGACATGCAAGCAGCTTGCCGGCTTCCTGGGAGGGTGCGACTGAAAGGGGAAGGTATTGCAAGGCATCGCGGGCAAGCCCGCTCCTACAACATCCGGCCCGTAGCGTCGGCGCGGGCTCGCCCGCGATTGGCGGCGGGCACCGAGGGAGAAATTTTCGAGGGGCGTTGTAGGCGCGGGCTTGCCCGCGATCGATTTGGGTGTCGGGCGTTGCAGGAGCGGGCTCGCCCGCGATCAATGCAGCGGCTGCCCCCGAGGTCGAGATCGCCAGGCACACAGCGTAGGAGCGAGCTTGCTCGCGATCGGTTGTTGCATCTAAAGGCTGGGTGCGAAAGCGGGTGCGGACTTGCCGCGATCGGCGCAGCAGGCCGATCGGGGTGCTTCGATGTCAAAAAGGGGCAAGCACAGCGCCGGTCAGGCGCCGGCGATGGTCATTTCCTCGATGAGGATGGAGGGGCTGCCGGTGTTGCCGTGGATCAGCATGTCGGCGCCCACGGCGGCGATCTGGCGGTACATGTCGCGCAGATTGCCGGCGATGGTGATTTCCTCCACCGGATACTGGATCTCGCCGTTTTCCACCCAGAAGCCGGCCGCGCCGCGGGAGTAGTCGCCGGTGACGTTGTTCACGCCGAAGCCGATCAGTTCGGTGACGAGCAGGCCGGTGCCCATGCGCTTGAGCAGCGCCGGGAAGTCCAGCTCGCCCGGCTGCAGGGTCAGGTTGTGGGCGCCGCCGGCGTTGCCGGTGCTGGTCGCGCCCAGCTTGCGGGCGCTGTAGCTGTCCAGCAGATAGCTCTGCAGCACGCCGTCGGTGATCAGGTCGCGGTTGCGGGTAGCGACGCCTTCGCCATCGAAGGGGGCGCTGCCCAGGCCGCGGAGCCGATGCGGCTCCTCGTAGATGCGGATGCCGGGCGCGAACACGGGGGTGCCCAGCGCATCGAGCAGGAAGCTGGTCTTGCGGTAAAGGCTGCTGCCGCTGATGGCGCTGCTGAAGTGGCTGAGCAGGCTGGCCGCCACCTGGTTCTCGAAGAGCACCGGCGCCCGGCGCGTGCTCAGCTTGCGGGCATCGAGGCGGCGCAGGGTGCGCTCGGCCGCGATCCGGCCGACGGTCTCGGGATCGGCCAGGCTGCCCGCATCGCGCGCCACGTCGTACCAGTAGTCGCGCTGCATTCCACCCTGCGCGTCCTGGGCGATGACCGAGCAGGAGAGGTTATGGCGCGAGGAGCGGTAGGCGCCCAGGAAGCCGTTGCTGTTGGCGTAGACCGCCAGGCCCTCGCCGCTGCCCAGGCTGGCGCCTTCCGAGTTGCTGATGCGCCGGTCGGCGCCGCGGGCGGCCTCTTCGCAGCGGCGCGCCAGCTCGATGGCGTCGTCGGCATCGATGTCCCAGGGATGATAGAGGTCGAGGTCGGGGATCTCCCGGGCCAGCAGCGCGGGGTCCGCCAAGCCCGCGAAGGGGTCGGCGGCGGTGTGGCGGGCGATGGTGCTGGCCGCGCGCACGGTTTCGCGGATCGCGTCGGCGGAGAAGTCCGAGGTGGAGGCATGGCCCTTGGACTGGCCGAAATAGACGGTGACGCCCAAGCCCTTGTCCTGGTGAAACTCGATGGTTTCCACTTCGCCCAGGCGCACGGTCACCGACAGTCCCTTGCCCTCGCTGACCGATGCCTCGGCCTGGCTCGCCCCTTGCCGCTTGGCTTCATCGAGAATCTGGGCGACCAGGTCATGCAGGAAGTCGTGCCGGGTAGGGAGCGCGGAGTGGGTCATGGGCCGTCCTGGTTGGAGTGGAAAAGCCATTAAAGACTAGCGAAATCGGGTGCTGTAGGCAAATTGGACCTTTGGCCGCCCGGGGTTGTCCGTACGTTCGCGCCATGGGCGTGCAACGCTTCCCGGACAGTCGGTTTGGCCGTGTCCTTGTCTAATTCGGCGGGAGTCCTGTATATTGTCTGACCGCTCGGTCAGCCGATTTGCGGCTGATCGAGGTACTTTGCACAGAGGGGTCCATGTCCCCGGCTCACAACAATAACATTCTGGAAATACGGAACCTCGGCTTTTTCCGCGCTGACCGCGCCATTCTGTCCGATTTGAATATCCGCATTCCGCGCGGGCAGATCGTCGCCATCCTGGGCGGCAGCGGCACCGGCAAGACCACGCTGCTGCAGCTCATGGGCGGCCAGTTGCGGCCGCGGCGGGGCGAGGTGCTGCTCGACGGCGTGGCGCTGGCCAGCCTGGGCCAGCAGGAATTGTACGAGGCGCGCAAGCGCATGGGCATGCTGTTTCAGCACAGCGCCCTACTGACCGACCTTTCCGTCTTCGAAAACGTGGCCTTTCCCCTGCGCCGGCACACGCGCCTGTCCGAGCCGGTCCTGCGCACCCTGGTGCTGATGAAGCTGGAGGCGGTGGGCCTGCGCGGCGCCCACGCGCTCATGCCGTCCCAGCTGTCGGGCGGCATGGCGCGGCGGGTGGCGCTGGCCCGCGCCGTGGTCATGGATCCCGATCTCATCCTCTACGACGAGCCTTTTACCGGACTCGATCCCATCAGCCTCGGCGTGGTGGTGTCGCTGATCAAGCGCCTGAACCAGGCCCTGGGCGCCAGCTCCGTGGTGGTCAGCCACGACGTGGCGGAGACCCTGAGCATCGCCGACTACGCCTATATCCTGGCCAACGGCCGCGTGATCGGCGAGGGCACGCCCGCGGCGCTGCGGGACAGCCGCTCGCCGCTGGTGCGGCAATTCCTCGACGGCGCCCCGGACGGCCCGGTGCCCTTCCACTACGCGGCGCCGCTGAATTACGAGCAGGATTTGCTGAATGCCCGGCCAGCCCCGTAAGCCCCAATCCTGGGACGCCATTCCCCGCTTCGGCCACTGGCTGCTGGAGGTGCTCGCCAATCTGGGCACCAGCACCCGCTTCCTGTTGCTGGTGCTCGCGGCGGTCTTCCAGCGGCACTTCAGCCTGCGGCAGCTGAGCCTGCAAGTCTACGCGGTGGGCGTGCTGTCTTTGCTGCTGATGGTGGTGGCGGCCCTGTTTACCGGCATGGTGCTGGGCTTTCAGGGCTACAATACGCTGGTGCGCTTCGGCGCCGAGGAGTCGCTCGGCACCGTGGTGGCCCTGTCGCTGGTGCGCGAGCTGGGGCCGGTGCTGACCGCGCTGCTCTTCGCCGGGCGCGCGGGCTCGGCGCTGACGGCGGAGATCGGCCTTATGAAAACCACGGAGCAGCTGGCCGCCATGGAGATGATGGCCGTCAACCCCTTTGCCTGGGTAGTCGCGCCGCGCCTGCTGGCCGGCGTGATCGCCATGCCCATCCTGGCGGCCATCTACAACGTGGTGGGCGTCTGGGGCGGCTACCTGATCGCCGTGCCCCTGATGGGGGTGGACGAGGGCGCCTTCTGGTCGCAGATGCAGGCCAACGTGAGCCTCTACGACGACATCCTCAGCGGCATGATCAAGAGCCTGTGCTTTGGCCTGGTGGTGACCTGGATCGCCACCTGGCAGGGCTACCGTTCGGAGCCGACCGCCGAGGGCGTCGGCCGGGCCACCACGCGTACCGTGGTCGGTTCGGCGCTGGCCGTGTTGGCGCTGGATTTCGTGCTGACGGCGTTGATGTTTTAGGTGAGGCGTGATTCGCGGGTCGCGAAAGCTATAGCACGATTCGCGAATCGCGGTTCACGGACAAGGAGACGGGATGGAACGTAAGGCGGTAGACTGGTGGGTAGGGATATTCGTACTGTTGGGATTGGCCGCCCTGGTCGTCCTGGCATTGCGGGTGGGCAACCTGGCTGACCTGGGGACGCGGGGAGGGTATCCTATCGTGGCCACCTTTGACAACGTCGGCGGGCTGAAGGTGAAGGCGCCTGTGAAGATGGGCGGCGTGCCCGTGGGCCGGGTGCAGTCCATCAGCATCGATCCCCAATCCTATCTGGCCGTGGTCCGGATGGAGATCGAGCCCGGCATCAAGCTGCCCACCGATACGGGCGCGAGCATCTACACCGCCGGCCTGCTGGGCGAGCAGTACGTCACCCTGGAGCCGGGCGGTTCTCCGGACTACCTCAAGCCCAACGGGCGGATCAGCCTGACCCAGTCCGCCATTTCCCTGGAGCAGATCATCGGCCAATTCCTATACAGCAAGGCCGCGGAAACGCCGGCGAGTCCGGGTTCCCAGGCAGGCGGGGAGGGACTATGAAGAAGCGCAGCTTATTGGCGGGCCTGGTGGGTGTCCTGCTGTCCGCTTCCGTCCAGGCGGCGCCCCTGACGCTGGATCAAGCCGTGGAGCGCGCCCTGAAGCAGGACCCGCGCGTGGCGGAAAGCGAGAAGCTGGTGGACGCGGCGCGCGCCCTCATCGACGAGGCCCTCGGCCACCGGGGGCTGATGATCAACGCCAATGCCTTCATCGGCCTGACCACCGCCAAGCACGGCGACATCTTCGAGCCGGGCACCACGACCCTGCGCCGCGACGCCTACGACGTGGACGGCCTGTCCGACTGGGAGTTCCTGCAGTTCCAGATCATTAAGCCGCTCTTCACCTTCGGCAAGATCGAA
This sequence comes from Thermithiobacillus tepidarius DSM 3134, assembly GCF_000423825.1. Classification (NCBI taxonomy): domain Bacteria; kingdom Pseudomonadati; phylum Pseudomonadota; class Acidithiobacillia; order Acidithiobacillales; family Thermithiobacillaceae; genus Thermithiobacillus; species Thermithiobacillus tepidarius. The sequence goes on along the minus strand of NZ_AUIS01000003.1, from coordinate 84,538 downwards.
AACTACGCCCGCGCCGCCCAGGGCCAGGCGGACGTGCGCCGCGGCGACGTGCGCCTGCGCCGCGGCCAGACCGTCATGGAAGTGAAGAAGGCCTACTACGGCTACCTGACCGCCCGCGACACCCGGGCCATGCTGGAAGAGGTGCAGCAAAAGGTCAACGACGCCGAAAAGCTGGTGCAGAATTGGCTCGATACCGGCAGCGGCCAGGCCACCCAGGCGGATCTCTACCAATTGCAGGCCGGCCGGGCGCAGGTGGAGAAGTTCATCGCCCAGGCGCGGGCGGTGGAGAACACGGCGGCCCAGGGCTTGCGCCTGCTGGTGGGCATCCCGGCCAGCGAACCGCTGGAGCTGGCCGAGGCGCACATCACCCCGGTGGCGGATCGGACCCTGGACGGCAAGGCTCTGGGTGAGCTGCAGCTGCAGGCGCTGAACAGCCGTCCGGAAGCCGCGCAGCTGGAGGCCGGCTTGCGCGCGCGCCGCGCGCTGGTGGCGGCACGGCGCGCCGAGCTCTATCCGGACGTGTACGCGGGCGTGGTCGGCGTCGTAAGCCACGCCGGCCGCCGCGACGACCTGAAGAACCCCTTCCTCTACGACCCCTTCCACCAGTACGGCGCCACGCCCATTCTGGGCCTGCGCTGGCAGTGGCAGGGCGCGGTCACCGACGCCCGCGTGGCCGGCGCGCAGGCGGAGCTGGACGCCCTGAACCTGAAGTCCAGCTTCGCCCAGAAGGGCATTCCCTTCGAGGTGGCGGAGGCCTACAACGAGTACCAGGCCCAGCAGCAGGCCGTCAAAGCGCTGGAGCAGGGCAGCGCGGCCGCCCGGCGCTGGATGGTCGCCAGCTATGCCGATTTCGAGGCGGGCGTGGGTGACGGCGAAAAAGTGATGCGCGCCCTGCAGGGCTATGCCCTGAACCGCGCCGACTATCTGCGCGCGCTGAACGACTACAACATGGCGGCGGCCAGGCTGGATCTGGTGACGGGCCAGTATCACTGAGGCGCCGGGTCAACGGTCCGCCGCCTGGGCCGTTGAATTTCGGTATACTCCGCTGCTTGGCCGATTTGGCTGTGCTTGATACCGGATATCATTGGCTATTCACGGAAGACAAAAGGGTTGCACATGCACATCAACGTGTCGTATTTCGCGCGCTTCTTGGCGGTGCTGGCCGTCGGCCTGGCTCTGGCGGGTCCCGGCTGGGCCGCGCAGCGGCCGGACCCCGCGGTCATGGTCAAATCGACCTCCGACCAGGTGATCAAGGCGCTCAAGGAAAAGAACTACCAGGGGCCCGAGCGGCGGGCCGCCCTGCTGAAGCTGGTGGACGAGATCGTGCTGCCCCACTTCGACTTCAACCGCATGTCGCAATGGGTCATGGCGCGCAACTGGCGGACCATGACCCCCGCCCAGCAGAAGCAGTTCGTGCAGCTGTTCCGCGACCTGCTGGTGCGCACCTACTCCAATTCGCTGACCAATTACCGCGACCAGAAGATCGAGGTGAGCGGCACCACCATCGATCCGGCCAGCGGCGACGCGCTGGTGCGCATGGTGGTGCGCCAGAACGGCAACGAGGCCGACGTGCCCATCGTTTACCGCCTCTACTGGACGGGCTCGGCTTGGAAGGTCTACGACGTCACCATCGACAACGTCAGCCTGGTCACCAACTACCGCGCCTCCTTCGGGCGCATCGCCAGCCAGCAGGGCATCGATGCGCTCCTGCAGCGCCTGCAGCAGCGCGCCAAGGAGGCCGGGTGAGCGAGACCCGGCGGCCCGCCGCCGACTTCAGTTGGGCGACGGTGGGCAGCGAGCCCGTGCTGCGCCTGCAGGGCGTGTTGACGGTCTGGACCCTGGGCGACTTGCTGCCCCGCCTGCAGGCGGCCGTGCAAGAGCGCCCGCCGGTGCGGGTGGATCTGGGCGGGGTGGTGCAGGCCGACAGCGCCGCCCTGGCCTTGCTCGTCGAGCTGGCGCGGCAGAGTGTCGCCCAAGGCGGCCCGGCGCCGTTTTTTGCCGGCCTGCCGGCGAAGCTGCGGGATCTGGTGCGGCTCTACCATCTGCAGGACGTGCTGTCCTTCGACGCAGTCGCTTGAGCGGTTCGCGGAGCATCCATGACCCCCGCCATTGAAGTCCAGGCGTTGCGCAAGTCGTATCATGGCTTCCAGGCCCTCGCCGGGGTGGACCTGCGCATCGAGCCGGGCGAGTTCTTCGGCCTCCTCGGCCCCAACGGCGCCGGCAAGTCCACCCTGATCAACGTCCTGGCCGGGCTCGTGCGGCGCGACAGCGGCGCGGCCCGGGTGCTCGGCTTCGACGTGGAGCAGGACTATCGCCTGACCCGCCGGGCACTGGGGGTGGTGCCCCAGGAGATCGTCTACGATCCCTTCTTCAGCGTGCGGGAGATCTTGCGCCTGCAGTCCGGCTATTTCGGCCTGGGCCGCAACGACGATTGGATCGACGAGCTCCTGGCGGAGCTGGATCTGAGCGACAAGGCCAACACCAACATGCGCGCCCTGTCGGGCGGCATGAAGCGGCGCGTGCTCATCGCCCAGGCGCTGGTGCACCGGCCGCAGGTGGTGATCCTGGACGAGCCCACCGCCGGCGTCGACGTGGAGCTGCGCCAGAGCCTGTGGCGCTTCGTGCGCCGCCTGAACGGCCAAGGCCACACCATCGTCCTCACCACCCATTATCTGGAAGAGGCCGAGGCCCTGTGCGACCGCATCGGCATCCTGCGCAAGGGCCAGCTCATCGCCTGCGACAGCAAGGCGGCCCTGCTGGCACGCAATCCCCTGAAGACCCTGACCGTGGTCTTCGCCCAGCCGGTCGTGGTGGTGCCGGAGCTCTTGAAGCCGCTGGTCCGCAGCCACACCGGCGAGGCCCTGACCCTGCAGTACGACAGCCGGACCTGGCGCGTGAGCGAAATCCTGCTCGCCCTGCAGGCCCTGGACGTGGACATTCTCGACCTGAAGGTGCAGGAGCCGGATCTGGAGGACGTGTTCGTGAGTCTCCTGGGAGAGCGGGAATGAGCCCGGACAAGAGCAAGCCCATGCGCGCCGCGCGCGAGTACCGCGCCGCCGAGCCGCCGCGCTTCAACTGGCGCGCCGCCTACGGGCTCTTTCGCAAGGAGCTGCTGCGCTTTTCCAAGGTGTGGTTCCAGACCGTGCTCGCGCCGCTGGTCACCGCCTTGCTGTACCTGCTGGTGTTTTCCCACGTCATGTCGGGACGGCCGCCGGTGTATCCGGGCGTGGACTACGCGGCCTTCATCATCCCCGGCCTGATGATGATGTCGATCCTGCAGAACGCCTTCGCCAACAGCTCGTCGAGCCTGATCCAGTCCAAGGTGACCGGCAACATCGTCTTCGTGCTGCTTTCCCCGCTGAGCCACTGGGAATTCTTCGCCGCCATGACCGCCGCCAGCGTGGTGCGCGGCGTCGCCGTGGGCTCGGCCATCTATCTGTTTGCCATCTTCTATGTGCATTTGCCGGTCGCCCATCCGTTGACCCTGCTGCTCTTCACTCTGCTGGGCGCCGCCAGCCTCGGCGCGCTCGGCATCATCGGCGGCATCTGGGCCGACAAGTTCGACCAGATCGCCGCCTTTCAGAACTTCATCATCATGCCGCTCACCTTCCTGTCGGGCGTGTTTTACTCCATCCATTCGCTGCCGCCTTTCTGGCAGCTGCTGTCCCACTTCAATCCGTTCTTCTATATGATCGACGGCTTCCGCTACGGCTTTTTCGGCCATAGCGACGTGCCGGTCCTGCGCAGCGTGCTGATCGCTTCCGTGTTCTTCCTGCTGCTGGCGGCCATCGCCCTGATCCTGCTGCGCCGCGGCTACAAGCTGCGCCACTAGGCTGGCGGCACGGGTTGCGGGCCGGGTCCAAGCACGGTATAAGGACGGTTCGAAAGACGCCGGAACTTGGACTCCAACCAGTGAAAGGTGCAAGGATGCAGCCAGAGACCATTAAGCAGTTGATCGAACAGGGAATGCCGGGCGCCAAGGCGCAGGTGGCGGGCGACGGCCATCACTTCGAGGCCATCATCGTGAGCGACGCCTTTGAAGGGCTGAGCATGGTCCGTCAGCATCAGTTGGTCTACGCCGCCCTGGGCGATAAAATGCGCGAAGAGATCCACGCCCTGTCCATGCGCACCCTGACCCCCGCCCAGTGGGAGGCGATGCAGCAAGCGCGCTAGGCCTCGGCGCCAACCGGCCCGGTCCTGGGCTCACTCACGCAGGAGAATGCAGAGATGAAAGACATTCAGGAGCTGATCAAGGAGCAGGTGGAGCACCACAAGATCGTACTCTACATGAAGGGCAACCCGCGCATGCCCCAGTGCGGCTTTTCCGCGCGGGCCGTGCAGATCCTGCAGCAGTGCGGCGCCGACTTCGAGGCGGTGGACGTGCTGGCGAATCCGCAGATCCGCGACGGCATCAAGCAGTTCTCCAACTGGCCGACCATTCCGCAGCTGTACATCAACGGCGAGTTCATCGGCGGCAGCGACATCATGACCGACCTGTTCCGCCAGGGCGAGCTGCAGAAGCTGGTGGCGAGCACGAAGGAGTAAGCAGTCGTGAAGCGTGAAAGGTGAGCCGATCACGATTCACGTTTCACCTGTCACGAATCACGAGAAACACACGATGGATAAACTGTTGGTGCAGGCCAGCGGCCCGCTGAAAGGGGAGCTGCGCATTTCCGGGGCCAAGAACGCGGCCCTGCCGATCCTGGCGTCCACCCTGCTGGCGCGTGAGCCGGTGCATATCGGCAACGTCCCCCACCTGCGGGACGTGACCACCACCCTGGAGCTCCTGGGTACCCTGGGCGCCCGCCTCATGGTGGACGCGCAGCTGGGCATCGAGGTGGACCCGAGCACGGTCCACTCCGTCTGCGCCCCCTACGAGCTGGTCAAGACCATGCGCGCCTCCATCCTGGTGCTCGGTCCCCTGCTGGCCCGCCACGGCGAGGCCGAGGTGAGCCTGCCCGGCGGCTGCGCCATCGGCGGCCGGCCGGTCAATCTGCACATCAAGGGCCTCGAGGCCATGGGCGCCGAGATCAAGGTGGAGGGCGGCTACATCAAGGCCCGGGCCGACCGCCTGAAGGGCGCCCGCATCTTCATGGACATGGTGTCGGTGACCGGCACGGAAAACCTCATGATGGCGGCCACGCTGGCGGACGGCGTGACGGTCATCGAGAACGCCGCGCGCGAGCCGGAAGTGGTGGATCTGGCCGAGTGCCTCAACAAGATGGGCGCCCGCATCTCCGGCGCCGGCACCAGCGAAATCACCATCGAGGGCGTGGAGTCCCTGCACGGTGCCCGGCATGAGGTGTTGCCGGACCGCATCGAGGCGGGCACCTATCTGGTGGCCGGCGCCATCACCCAGGGCGACGTCATGCTCAAGCGCACCGGCGCGCACCTGCTGGATGCCGTGCTGGAGAAGCTGCGCGAGGCCGGCGCCGAGGTGGAGGAGGGGGATGACTGGATCCGCCTGCGCATGGACCGGCGCCCCAAGGCGGTGGACCTGCGTACCGCGCCTTATCCGGCGTTCCCGACGGACATGCAGGCCCAGTTCATGGCCCTGAACGCGGTGGCGGAGGGCAGCGGCGTCATCTCCGAGACCATCTTCGAAAACCGCTTCATGCACGTCCAGGAATTGCAGCGCCTGGGGGCGGACATCACCACCAACGGCCACACGGCCGTGGTGCGCGGCGTGGAGCGCCTGGTGGGCGCGCCGGTCATGGCCACCGACCTGCGCGCCTCCGCCAGCCTGGTGCTGGCCGGCCTGGTGGCGGAAGGCGAGACCCTCATCGACCGCATCTATCACATCGACCGCGGCTACGAACTCATCGAAGAGAAGCTGGGCGCCCTGGGCGCCGTCATCCGGCGGGTGGCCTCATGAGCGAATCCTTGACCATTGCCCTGTCCAAGGGGCGCATCTTCAAGGAAGCGCTGCCCCTGCTGGCGGCGGCGGACATCCACCCGCTGGAGGACCCGGAGCAGTCGCGCAAGCTCATCCTGCCCACCAACCGTCCCGACGTGCGCCTGGTCATCATCCGCGCCTCGGACGTGCCCACCTACGTGGAGTACGGCGCGGCGGACGTGGGCATCGCCGGACGCGACGTGCTCATGGAGCAGCACGATGTGGACCTCTATGAGCCGCTGGACCTCGGCATCGGCCGCTGCCGCATGGTGGTGGCCGAGCCGGCCGGCCTGGCCGCCCAGGACGATCCGCGCAGCTGGGAACGGGTGCGCATCGCCACCAAGTACCCGCACATCACCCGCAGCCACTTCAGCCGCAAGGGCGTGCAGACCGAGATCATCAAGCTCTACGGCTCCATGGAGCTGGCGCCGCTGGTGGGCTTGTCGGACCGCATCGTGGACCTCGTGTCCACCGGCACCACCCTGCGCGAAAACGGCCTGGTGGAGGTGGAGCACATCGCCGAGATCAGCTCGCGCCTAGTGGTGAACAAGGCGGCCATGAAGCTCAAGCAGCGCGCCGTCAAGGACTTGATCAAGCACCTGGAACAGAAGGTGAGCGCATGATACGCCTGGACAGCCGCACCCCCGATTTCGACCAAGCCCTGCGCCGCCTCACCGACTGGGATGCCGGCCTGGACCCGGCCGTGGAAGCCACCGTGCGCGACGTGCTGCACGCGGTGCGCGAGCAGGGCGACCGGGCCGTGCTGGACTACACGCAGCGCTTTGACCGGCTACGGGCGAATAGCCTGGCGGAGCTGGAGGTGCCCCGCGCGAAATTGCGGGAGGCGCTGGCCGGCCTGGCACCCGCCGATCGCGAGGCGCTGGCGCTGGCCGCCGAGCGCATCCGCAGCTATCACGAGCGCCAAGTGGCGGAAAGCTGGGAGTACAGCGAGGCCGACGGCACCCGCCTGGGCCAGCGGGTAACACCGCTCGCCCGGGTGGGCATCTACGTGCCCGGCGGCAAGGCCGCCTACCCCTCCAGCGTGCTCATGAACGCCATTCCCGCCAAGGTGGCCGGGGTGGCCGAGATCATCATGGTGGTGCCCGCGCCCGGCGGCGAGCTGAACCCCCTGGTGCTGGCCGCGGCCGAGCTGGCCGGCGTGGATCGGGTCTTCACCATCGGCGGCGCGCAGGCGGTGGCGGCCCTGGCCTACGGCACCGAAACGGTGCCGGCGGTGGACAAGATCGTCGGGCCCGGCAACATTTACGTGGCCACCGCCAAGCGCATGGTCTTCGGCCGCGTGGGCATCGACATGATCGCCGGGCCCAGCGAGATCCTGGTCATCAGCGACGGCCAGACCGATCCCGACTGGCTGGCCATGGATCTGCTGAGCCAGGCGGAACACGACGAGCAGGCCCAGAGCATTCTCATCAGCTGGGATGCGGACTGCCTGACGCGGGTGGCGGCCTCGGTGGACAAGCTGCTGCCGACCCTGGAGCGCGAGGCCATCGCCCGTCAGGCCTGGGACAGCCGCGCCGCCCTCATTCTGGTGCGCGACGCCGCCGAGGCCTGCGCGGTGGCCGACCGCATCGCGCCCGAACATCTGGAGCTGTCGGTGGCCGACCCGGACGCCCTGCTGCCCGCGTTGCACAACGCCGGCGCCGTCTTCATGGGCCGCTACACGGCCGAGGCGCTGGGCGATTACGTGGCTGGTCCCAATCACGTGCTGCCCACGGCGGGCAGCGCCCGCTTCTCTTCGCCCCTGGGCGTCTATGACTTCCAGAAGCGCACCAGCATCATCTACGCCAGCGCCGTCGGCGCCGACCAGCTGGGCCGGGCGGCCAAGCGCCTGGCCGAAGGGGAGGGCCTCACCGCCCACGCCCGCTCCGCCGCCTACCGGATCCGGGAAGGCCAATGAGCAACGCCGACGCGCGCCTGCGGCGCTGGCTGCGCCCGCAGCTCCTGGCCAGTCGGGCTTATCACGTGCAGGACAGCCGCGGTCTGATCAAACTGGATGCCATGGAAAACCCCTATCCGCTGCCTGAGGCCTTGCGCGAAGGCTGGCTGGCCGCCCTGCGCGACGCCGAGCTCAACCGCTACCCCGATCCCCAGGCGGGTGCGCTGTGCGAGCTGCTGCGGGAGCAGCTGCGGCTCGGCCCGGACATCGGCCTGCTGCTCGGCAACGGTTCCGACGAGCTGATTCAGCTCCTGGCCATCGCCCTGGCCGGGCCCGAGCGTGTGGTGCTGGCGCCGACTCCTGCCTTCGTCATGTACCAGGTGCTGGCCGACGCCCTCGGGATGCGCTTTGAGGGCGTGCCGCTGACCGCGGACTTCCAGTTGGACCGCGACGCCATGCTGGCCGCCATCGCCGCCCGGCAGCCGGCGGTCGTCTATCTGGCCTATCCCAACAACCCCACCGGCAACCTCTTCGATGCGGCGGTCATGCGCGAGATCATCGAGGCCGCCCCCGGCCTGGTGGTGGTGGACGAGGCCTACGCCCCCTTCAGCGGCGGGCGCAGCTTCCTCGGCGAGCTGGGCCGCTACGACAATCTGCTCCTGATGCGCACCCTGTCCAAGCAGGGTCTGGCGGGTCTGCGGCTGGGCCTGCTGCTGGGCCCCAAGCCCTGGATCGACGAACTGGACAAACTGCGCTTGCCGTATAATATCAATGTGTTGACGCAGGTCAGCGCGCGTTTCATCCTGGAACACGGCGCGGTGCTGGCGGAACAGGCGGATTGGATTCTGGCCGAGCGGGCGCGCTTGGCGCAGGCGCTGGCGGCCCTGTCCGGGATCACGGCCTATCCGAGCGATGCCAACTTCATCCTGTTCCGCGCTCCGGCGGGGCGCGGGCCCGGCATCTTCCAAGGCCTGCGCGAAAAAGGTATTCTCATCAAGAATTTGCATGGCACCCCCGGCCTCGACGACTGCTTGCGCGTGACGGTCGGGACGGCGGCGGAGAACACCGCCTTCCTGCAAGCGTTGGAGACTTTGCTATGACCCCCCGCATGGCCTCGCGCCGGCGCGAGACGCTGGAGACGCAGATCAGCGTCACCCTGAACCTGGACGGCAACGGCGAGGCGCGGCTCGACACCGGGCTGCCTTTTCTGGACCACATGCTGCACCAGATCGCCCGCCACGGCCTCATCGACCTGCAGATCGAAGCGAGCGGCGACCTGCACATCGATGCCCATCACACGGTGGAGGACATCGGCATCACCCTCGGCCAGGCGCTGCACGAGGCGGTGGGCGACAAGTCCGGCATCCTGCGCTATGGCCATGCCTACGTGCCCCTGGACGAGGCCCTGAGCCGGGTGGTGGTGGACTTTTCCGGCCGTCCGGGCCTGGAGTATCACGTGGAGTTCCCGCGCGGCCAGGTGGGCGGCTTCGACGTGGATCTCTTCTACGAGTTCTTCCAGGGTCTGGTCAATCACGCCCAGATTACCCTGCATGTCGATTGCCTGCGGGGCCGCAACGCGCACCACATCGCCGAAACCGTGTTCAAGGCCACCGGCCGCGCCCTGCGCATGGCGCTGGAGCGCGATGCTCGCAGTGCCGGGGTGGTGCCGTCCACCAAAGGTGCCTTGTGAGCATGCCGAACTCCCGGACCGCCATCGTCGACTACGGCATGGGCAACCTGCGCTCGGTGGCCAAGGCCGTGGAGCACCTGGGCGGGCGGCCGCTGGTCACCAGCGATCCGGCGGAGCTGGAGCGCGCCGACCGGGTGATCTTCCCCGGCGTGGGGGCTTTCGGGGACTGCCTGGCCGCCCTGGATGAGCGCGGCCTGCGCGAGGCGGTGGTGCAGGCGGCCCGCAACAAGCCTTTTTTCGGCATCTGCCTGGGCATGCAGCTCCTCATGGAGTCCAGCGAGGAGCACGGCCTGCACGAGGGGCTGGGCCTTTTGCCCGGCCGGGTGCTGGCCTTCCCCGAGGAAGCGCTGGCGGGTCACCGGGGCCAGCGCCTGAAGGTGCCGCACATGGGCTGGAATGAGGTGCAGCAGGTCATGCCGCACCCCATGTGGCGGGGCATTTCCCAGGACGCGCGCTTCTACTTCGTGCACTCCTACTACGTGGAGCCGGCCAGCCCCGAGCTGATCGCCGCCTTTACCCCTTACGGCTTTTCCTTTACCTCGGCCATCGCGCGGGACAACATCTTCGCCGTGCAGTTCCACCCGGAGAAGAGCCAGCGCGCCGGCCTGACCTTGCTCGGCAATTTCCTGGCCTGGGACGGCCGCGCCGAGGGCGCGGGCTGCGGCGCGTGAGCGGCATGGCGGCTCGATTCATTTTTGCTTTGACGAACACGGAGCGACGCGGATTATGTTGCTGATTCCGGCCATTGACCTCAAGGACGGCCAGTGCGTGCGCCTGAAGCAGGGGCGCATGGAGGACGATACGGTCTTTTCCGATGATCCCGTCGCCATGGCCCGGCGCTGGGTGGAAATGGGCACCAAGCGCCTGCATCTGGTGGATCTCAACGGCGCCTTCGCCGGTCAGCCCGTGAACGCGGCCGCCATCCGCGCCATCACCGCCGCCTATCCCGACGTGGAGGTGCAGGTGGGCGGCGGCATCCGCGACGAGGAGACCATCGAGGCCTATCTGCAGGCGGGCGTGCGCTACGTCATCATCGGCACCCAGGCGGTGCGCAACCCCGGCTTCGTGTCCGACGTCTGCGTCGAGTTTCCCGGCCACATCATCGTCGGCCTCGATGCCCAGGACGGCCGCGTGGCCACCGAGGGCTGGTCCAAGCTGTCCAAGCACGACGTCATCGACCTGGCCCGCAAGTTCGAGGATCACGGCGTGGAGGCCCTGATCTACACCGACATCAGCCGCGACGGCATGCTGAGCGGCCCCAACATCGAGGCCACCGTGCGCCTGGCCCGCTCCGTCAACATTCCGGTCATCGCCTCCGGCGGCATTTCCAGCATCAAAGACATCGAGGCTTTGAAGGCGGTGGAACAAGAGGGCGTCACGGGCGCCATCACCGGCCGCGCCATTTACGAGGGCACGCTGGACTTCGCCGAGGCCCTGCGCCTGGCCCAGGACGATTAGATGCTGGCCAAACGCATAATTCCCTGCCTCGACATCGACGCCGGCCGCGTGGTCAAGGGCGTGCGCTTCGAAGGGCTCAAGGACGCCGGCGATCCGGTGGAAATCGCCAAGCGCTATGACGAGCAGGGCGCCGACGAACTGGTGTTCCTGGACATCTCCGCCAGCCACGAAGGCCGCGCCACCCTGCTGGACACGGTGGCGGCGGTGGCCGGCCAAGTCTTCATCCCGCTGACGGTGGGCGGCGGCGTGCGCAGCGTCGAGGACGTGCGCCGCCTGCTGCACGCCGGTGCGGACAAGGTCGCCATCAACACCGCGGCGGTGCAGGAGCCGGAGCTGGTGCGCGCCGCCAGCCAGCGCTTCGGCAATTCCTGCATCGTGGTGGCGGTGGACGCCAAGCGCGTGGGCGATCACTGGGAGGTCTTCACCCACGGCGGACGCAAGCCCACCGGCCTGGATGCGGTGGATTGGGCGCGCCGGATGGCCGATCATGGCGCCGGGGAGATCCTGCTCACCAGCATGGACTGCGACGGCACCAAGGCCGGCTTCGACCTGGCCCTGACCCGGGCCGTGGCCGACGCCGTGCCGGTGCCGGTGATCGCCAGCGGCGGCGTGGGCAATCTGGATCATCTGGTGGCGGGCATCAAGGAGGGGCATGCCGACGCCGTCTTGGCCGCCAGCATCTTCCACTTCGGCGAGTTCACCGTCCGCGAAGCCAAGCTGTATCTGGCTTCGCACAACATCGAGGTGCGGCTCTGATGGGCTGGCGGGATGCCGATCCAGCCCTGCTGGAGGCGATCAAGTGGGACGCCCAGGGTCTGGTGCCGGCCATTGCCCAGGAGGCGCGTACCGGCGAGGTGCTCATGCTGGCTTACATGAGCCGCGAGTCCTTGGCTGCTACCCTGCGCGATGGCTACGCAACGTATTACTCTCGTTCCCGCCAGTCCCTGTGGCGCAAGGGCGAGACCTCGGGCCATCTGCAAAAGCTGGTGGACCTGCGCCTGGACTGCGACGGCGACACCCTGCTGCTGCGCGTGGCCCAGAGCGGCCCCGCCTGCCACACGGGCGAGGACACCTGCTTTTTCCGCGAGCAGGATGCCGGCGGCTGGTCGGCTGCAGCGCCGCCGCCGGCCACCGTCCTGCAGGCCCTGTGCGAGACCATTTCGGCGCGGCGCCTGGCCGATCCGGCACAGTCCTACGTGGCCAATCTCTTCGCCGGCGGACAGGACAAAATCCTGAAGAAGGTCGGCGAGGAAGCGGCGGAAACCATCATCGCCGCCAAGAACGGCGATCCCCAGGCGCTGGCCTACGAGACCGCCGACCTGTTCTTCCATGTCCTGGTCATGCTGGTGGAACGGGGCTTGCATGTAAATGATGTCCTGCGGGAACTGGCCCGGCGCGAAGGCATGTCCGGCATTGCCGAAAAGGCGGCCAGGGGCCAAGGGAACGATAGCTGGAAAAAGTAGCCTAATTGATGAATGCGGCCGTATCATGGACGGCTGCAATGTGTGTGAATTGTTGGCATAAGGAGTAAGCATGGGTACCTTCAGCATCTGGCATTTGCTCGTCGTCCTGCTCATCGCCCTGGTGATCTTCGGCGCGGGCAAGGTGCGCAACATTGGTGGCGATCTGGGCGCCGCGATCAAAAACTTCCGCAGCGCGGTCAAGGAAGAGGAAGAGACCGCCCCGGCGAGCAGCAAGGGCATCCCGGACGGCGGGCGCACCCTGGAAGCCGAGGTGAAGCACGAAGAAACGGTGAAGCGCTGAGCCGCTGCCTCAGCCCGGACGAGTAGACCGCCATGTTCAACATCGGTTTCAGCGAAATGCTGGTGATCGGCATTATCGCGCTGATCGTCGTCGGCCCGGACAAATTGCCGGAGCTGGCGCGCACCGTGGGTCGGTGGGTGGGCGCGGCACGGCGCATGGTCGCCGATGTGAAGGCCGAGGTCGACGAGCAGTTGCTGCTGGACGAGATCGCCCGCCGCAACCGCGAGATCATGGAGATGGACGCCCTGGGCATCAACAAGAAACCCGCTGAGAACCAGGCCAGCGTGCCGAGCGGCACGGCGGCAGGAGGCGAGCCCGCTCCCGGAGGGCCCGCGGCTGGGAACCCGGGTGCCGCCCCGGCAGGGGCGGAGGCGGTGCCGCCCGAGCCGGGGACTGCGCAGCCGCCCCGCCAGACCTTGCATTAGCGGTTCGGGCACCTGCCGGGCCGGCAGCACTCAAAAGAACAAGGCCCAACCACCCCTGAAAGAATCAGAGCATGAGCGACCCTGCGGATCAGCAAGCGGAAAACACCTTCATCGGCCACTTGCTGGAATTGCGCAGCCGACTGGTCAGGTCCGTGCTGGCCCTGCTGGCCGGCTTTGCCGTTGCCTATCCCTTTTCCCGGCAGATCTACGCCTTTCTGGCGGCGCCGCTGACGGCGGTCCTGCCGCCCGACAGCAAGCTGATTTTCACCAGCCTGCCGGAAGTCTTCCTCACCTACGTGAAGCTGTCCATGCTGGCCGGCTTCTTCTTCGCCCTGCCGGTCATCCTGTATCAGTTCTGGGCCTTCGTGGCGCCGGGGCTGTACCAGCACGAGCGGCGCCTGTTCTTCCCCATGCTCTTTGCCTCGGTAGCGCTTTTTTTCGGGGGCGCGGCCTTCGCCTATTACCTGGTCTTCCCGGCGGCCTTCCATTTCTTCATCAGTTTCGCCGGCGGCGACATTACCGCCATGCCCGCGGTGCGGGATTACCTGAGCTTGGCCATCACCTTCATGCTGGCCTTCGGCGCGGCCTTCCAGATTCCGGTGCTCACCGTGGTGTTGGCCAAGATCGGCGTGGTGTCCGTGGCGACCCTCAAGCGCAGCCGGCGTTACGTGCTGCTGGGCTGCTTCATCGTGGCGGCCGTGGTGACGCCGCCCGATGTGCTGTCCCAGTTCATGTTGGCGGTGCCCATGTACTTGCTGTTTGAGCTGGGGCTGGTTTTTGTCGGGATGACGAGCCGGACGGCGGAAACAGCGGCGGGTGCGGCGGCGCCGGAAGCGGAAGGGGAGGCATCTGCATCGGGCCCGGTGGACATGGACCAGGCCTTGGATGACGCGGAGCGTGAGTTGTCCGCCTTGAACGAGCAGGAGCCGCCGTCATCCACTTCCAAGGGAGAGCGCTAGCCCGCATCGAGGGTTGAGCAACGTGGCCTGGGGCCTGCCCGCAATCGCGGGGCAGGCCTTTTTATTGTGGCGGCGCCGGGGGCAGCGGCAGCGCTTCGCTGGGCACTTCGGCGATGGGCGGCGGCGGGGGGCGCACGCCTACCCGGATGGCTTTTTGCATCTTGTTGCCCTGACGCACGATGGTCAAGGTGATCTTGCTGCCCGGCTTGTAATCGGCAATGCGGTTGAGCAGTTCCTTGGCATCGCGCAGCGGCTTGCCGTCGATCTCCACGATCACGTCGCCCGGCTGCAACTGTGCCTGTGCGGCGGGGCTTTCCGGCAGGATGGCGGTGACCAGGGCGCCGCTTCCCGCAGCTAGCCCGAAGGAACTGGCGAGTGCGGGATCGAGATCCTGGGCGCCCACGCCCAGCCAGCCGCGGGTCACGTGTCCGGTTTCGATCAACTGCTTCATCACGCGCGCGGCCAGATCCACGGGAATGGCAAAGCCGATGCCCAGCGAGCCGCCGCCTTCGCGGCTGAAGATGGCCGTGTTGATGCCCACCAGATTGCCGTGCGTATCCACCAGGGCCCCGCCCGAGTTGCCGGGATTGATGGCCGCGTCGGTCTGGATGAAGTCCTCGAAGGCGTTGATCCCCAATTGCGAGCGCCCCAGCGCGCTGACGATGCCCATGGTCACGGTCTGGCCCACGGCAAAGGGGTTGCCGATGGCCAGCACCACGTCGCCCACCTGGATGTTGCGCGAATGTCCCAGCACGATGTGGGGCAGGTTGCCCAGGTCCACCTTGAGGACTGCCAGATCGCTTTCCGGATCGCTGCCCACCAGCCTGCCCTTGGCGGTGCGGCCGTCGTGCAGGCCGACTTCGATCTCCTGAGCCGCCGCCACCACGTGGGCATTGGTCAGGATATAGCCGTCAGCGCTGACCAGCACGCCCGAGCCCAGGCTGCGCTCCATCTGCCGGCGCGGGATGCTGGGCACGTTGTCGCCGAAGAACTGCCGGAAAGTGGGATCGTTGAGAAACGGGTGGGCATCCACGGCCACCACCTTGGTGGAGGCGATGTTGACCACGGCCGGGGCGGCATATTGCACGGCCTCGGCGAAGCTGACCAGGGGGTGGCGCGCAACGCGCTGGCTTTCCTTGTTGCTGGCGACCTGCATGATCACCTGATTGGGGGGCAGGATGCGCGACAGCAGGGCGGGCTTGAGAATGTAGATGAGCAGGGCGCCTGCCAGACCAATGATGCCGGCGGTCAGAAACAAGGAGGTCAGGCGTGTGCGCATAAGGGGTCCCTGGCGTGAAGAACGATGGGCGGTCCCAAGATTAAGACCGAGTCTAGTTTATGTCCAGTCGTCCTGCTCAGTATGCAATAAATATCAGCATATGGAGATTAATTAACTTAATGAACAAATAAATTATTCATTAATTGATCTAGAGATATTTTTCTAGCATGCTTAGCCGGTCAAAAATCAGGGCGAGCGTAGGATCGGGACGCTGCCGGGAGTGCCTCCTGGTGGCGTCCATTATAAATAAAAGCCCAAATGTTGTCCCCCCGGTATTTCTGGGTTTCCTTTGAACATCCTGGTATAGGAGCTTTTATGAGTGAGCAAGGCGTTGATAAGGGTAAACGGCGCTTTCTGACTGCTGCAACGACAGTGGTGGGCGCGGTGGGCGCCGGCTTTGTGGCGGTGCCGTTTATCAAGAACATGAGCCCCAGCGAGGCGGTGAAGGCGGCCGCCACGACTGAGGCGGATATCAGCAAGATGGATCCAGGGATGCAGCTGACGGTGCTGTGGCAAGGGAAACCCGTGGCGATCGTGCGGCGCACGCCCGAGATGCTGGCGACCCTGGACAAGGTGGCCGGCGAGCTGGCCGATCCCAATTCCAGCGATTCGGTGCAGCCGGCTTACGCCAAAAACAAATACCGCTCCCGCAAGCCCGAGTATCTGGTGATGCTGAGCATCTGCACCCATCTGGGCTGCGTGCCGCTCTACAAGCCCAAGCCGGGCGAAGTGACCCCGGATTGGCAGGGGGGCTATTTCTGTCCTTGCCATGGTTCCAAGTACGACCTGGCCGGCCGCGTGTTCAAGAACGTGCCTGCGCCGCGCAACATGGATATTCCGCCCTATGCCCTTTTTGACGGCGACAAAAAGGTGCTCATTGGCAAAGACCAGGCATAAGGAGAGAAACAGATGGGCAGCTTGATGAAATGGATTGATGAGCGCTTCCCGCTCACCAGCTCGATAAAGGCGCACATGACGGAATACTATGCGCCGAAAAACTTCAATATCTGGTACTACTTCGGCTCTCTGGCCATGCTGGTGCTGGTCATTCAGATCCTGTCGGGCATCTTTCTGACCATGAACTACAAGCCGGATGCCGCCAAGGCCTTCGATTCCATCCAGTACATCATGTACGACGTGGATTACGGCTGGCTGATGCGCTATCTCCACTCCACCGGCGCCTCCATGTTCTTCGTGGTGGTCTACCTGCACATGATGCGCGGCCTCATGTACGGTTCCTTCAAGAAGCCCCGTGAGCTGATCTGGATCTTCGGCATGCTCATCTACGTGGTGCTGATGGCCGAAGCCTTCCTCGGCTACGTGCTGCCCTTCGGCAACATGTCCCTGTGGGGCGCCCAGGTGATCATCTCGCTGTTCGGCGCCATTCCCGGCATCGGCGAGCCCCTGGCCGAGTGGATCCGCGGCGGCCCCGTGGTGGCGGACCCCACCGTCAACCGCTTCCTGGCGCTGCACGTGGTGGCTGTGCCCCTGGTCCTGATCGGCCTGATCGTGGCCCACCTCATTGCCCTGCATGAAGTCGGCTCCAACAACCCCGACGGCGTGGAGATCAAGAAGAACAAGGGCGCGGACGGCCATCCGGTGGACGGCATTCCCTTCCATCCCTATTACACCGTCAAGGACATCTTCGGCGTCGGCGTGTTCCTGATCGTATTCGCCGCCATCATCTTCTACGCGCCGACCATGGGCGGTGTCTTCCTGGAGCACGACAACTACTTCCCGGCCGACCCGGTGCAGACGCCGCCGGAGATCAAGCCCCTGTGGTATCTGACGCCCTTCTACGCGATGCTGCGTGCGGTGCCGGACAAGCTGATGGGCGTGATCGTGATGGCGCTGTCGCTGCTCATCCTGTTCTTCATGCCCTGGCTCGACCGCTCCCCGGTCAAGTCGGTTCGTCACCGGCCGATCTACCGGATCATGCTCATCGTCTTCGCCATCACCTTCGTGGTGCTGGGCTACCTGGGCATGAATCCGCCGTCGCCCACCTATACCATGTTGGCGCGGGTGTTTACGGTCATTTACTTCCTCTTCTTCCTGGCGCTGCCGTTCGTGAGCAAGATCGAGCGCACCAAACCGGTTCCTGAAAGGGTGACGATGTGATGAAAAAGCTAATAACGATTCTGTTGATGGGAGTGATGTGGCTGCCTGCCCTGGGGCGGGCGAGCGAAGCGGCGGTCAAGCTGGACCATCCGGAGTACACCTTCGACCGGGAGACTATCCAGCGCGGCGCCAAGATCTTCGCCGAGTACTGCTTCACCTGCCACAGCGTGAAATACATGCGCTACAACCGGCTGGTCGCCGACCTGGGCATGCCCGAGTCGGTGGTCAAGCAGGAGATCATGCGTCCCGATGGAGCCAAGATCAACGGCAACATGACCGTGACCATGTCGCATGATGATGCCGCCGCCTGGTTCGGCAAGGCGCCGCCGGATCTGAGCCTGGAGGCGCGGGCTCGCGGCGTGGACTGGATCTATACCTATCTGCGCAGCTTCTATCGCGACAACGGCCGTCCCACGGGCTGGAACAACCATGTCTTCCCCATGGTGGCCATGCCCAATGTCCTGGCTCCGCTGCAGGGCGAGAAGGACGCGAACGGCAAGGTGATCCAGGCGGGCAGCATGACGCCGCAGCAGTTCGACAAGACGGTGGCCGACCTGACTGCCTTCCTGCAGTACGTCAGCGATCCCTCCGAGCTGAAGCGGCAATCCATGGGGCCGTACGTGCTCGGCTTCCTGCTGATCTTCACCATCCTGGCTTATCTGCTGAAGCGCGAGTACTGGCGCGACGTGCACTAGGCCGATGTTTGGCGAGCCCGGCGCAAGCCGGCGGGGAAAGGGGGCAGCGATGCCCCCTTTTTTCGTGCGCAGATGCTAAAATGGAGGGACTGACAGGCAAGAGAAGGTGTGCGATATGGCAATATCAAGCAGTAAAAAGCCCATCATGACATTGTATTCCTCCGGCCTCTGCCCCTACGCCCAGCGGGTGCGCATCGTCCTCGAAGAAAAGGCCATGGAGCATCAGGTCATCGAGGTGGATCTGGCGAACAAGCCCGAGGATCTGGAGGACCTGAATCCCTACGGGCAGGTGCCTACCCTGGTCGACCGCGAACTGGTGATCTACGAGTCCAGCATCATCAACGAATACCTGGACGAGCGCTTTCCCCATCCGCCGCTGATGCCCGTGGATCCTGTCTCCCGGGCCAAGGCGCGCCTGCTCATCCTGCGCATCGACCGCGACTGGTTCATGCCGCTTTTTTCCACGCCGCAGCCTTCTGAAAAGATCAAGCAGCTCGTGCGGGACGGCCTCACCGCCATCTCGCCCTTGTTCAATTCCCAGCGTTTCCTGATGGGCGACGAGTTCTCCCTGGTTGACTGCGCCGTCGCGCCGCTGCTGTGGCGCCTGCCGCACCTGGGCATCGAGCTGCCGGCCAGCGCCAAGCCGATCCTCAACTACATGGAGCGGGTCTTCGCGCGCGACAGCTTCCAGCGCAGCCTGACCATGGCCGAACGCGACCTGCGGGGCTGACCCCGGCATTCCGCATGGATGTGAATCTGTCCACCATTTCCAGCCTGGCTGCCGGCCTCTTTCAGCGTCTGGAGCGCTGGCCCGAGCGGACCGCCGCCTTGCGGCCCACGGCCGAGGGCTATGCGCCCATCCGCGGGCGCGAGATGGCGAGCGAGGTACGCCGGTGGGCGCGCGGGCTGCTGGCTCTGGGGGTGCGCCCGGGAGACCGGGTGGCCATCATGGCGGGCAATTCGCCCGAGTGGGCCATGCTGGATTTCGCCGTTCTGTCCGTCGGCGCCGTCACCGTGCCCATTTACCCCACCTATGGCCTCACGGAAACCCTTTTCGTGCTGGAGGACAGCGGCGCCAGCCTGATGCTGGTGGATGGGCGGATGCAGCTCGAGGCCTTGCGGGACACGGCGCCGGGCTGCCTGCCGGAAGGGCGCCTGTACGTGCGCGATCCTGCCGATGCCCAACGGGCCGGCCTGCCGAGCTGGGAAGCGCTGAAGGACCTCGGCGAGCGGATCAATCCCGAACTGGTGGATGCCCGGCTGGCGGCGGTCGGCCGCGAGGACCTGGCGACCCTGGTCTATACCTCCGGCACTTCGGGCTGGCCCAAGGGCGTGATGCTGAGTCACGGCAACATCCTGGCCAACATCGAGGGTTTTCTGCGGGTGGTCCCTCTATTGCCCAGTGACCGGGTGCTGTCCTTCCTGCCCCTGTCCCATGTCTTCGAGCGTGGCACCGGCCACTTCGGCGCCTACCTGGCCGGCCTGGAGGTGGCCTATGCGGAGCGTCCGGATACCATCATCCGCGATCTGACCCGGGCGCGCCCCACCATCCTGATTTCAGTGCCGCGCCTGTTTCAGGTGCTGTATGCCCGGCTGTTGCGCGACGTGGCGGGCAAGAAGGGGCCGCTGGGCTTCGTGCTGCGCCGCGGGCTGGGGCTGGACATCGGCGGCCTGGTGACAGGGCAGGGCAAGGGCGCCAGCCGCTGGCTCGCGCTGCATCTGCTGCGCCTGGCGCTGCACCGGCGTCTGGGCGGCCGCCTGCGCTTTTTCGTATCCGGCGGCGCGCCGCTGCCGGTGGAAATCGGCCGCTTCTTCCTGGAGCTCGGTCTGCCGATCGTGGAGGGCTACGGCATGACCGAGGCAAGCCCGGTGATCTCGGCCAACCCGCCGGGCAAGGTGCGGCCCGGCACTGTCGGACCGGTGCTGCCCAATCTGGAGCTGCGCTTCGGCGAGGACGGCGAGATCCTGGTGCGCGGCCCCTCGGTCATGCGCGGCTACTGGAAAAACGAGCCGGCGACCCGCGAAGCACTGGCCGGCGGCTGGCTGCACACGGGAGACGTGGGCCGCCTGGACGAGGCGGGCTATCTGGTGATCACCGACCGCAAGAAGGAGCTCATCGTCAACTCCGGCGGCGAGAACGTGGCGCCTCAGAAGATCGAAATGCGCTTGGCCACCCATCCCCTCATCAACCAGGCGGTGGTTTTCGGGGATCGCCGCCCCTACCTGGTGGCTCTCATCCATCCCAACAGCGAAAGGCTGCAGGAAACCCTCAAGCCGAATCCCTCCGCCGAAGAGGTGCAGAGCGCGGTGCGCCAGGCGGTGCAATGGGCCTTGAAGGATCTGCCGGCCTATGAGCAGGTCCGCAAGTTCCTGCTGCTCGACAAGCCGTTGACCCAGGAGGGCGGCGAGCTCACCCCGACCCTGAAGGTGAAGCGCCGGGTGCTGTGGGAGCGCTTTGGCGCCGCCATCGACGCCCTCTACGACGGCAAGGAGGCCTAGGCCCTTTTGCGGGTTCGCGGGCCGGGACGCTGATCTAGGCTGAATCAGGCAGGCGCAGGCCTGATTCGCGCCGCATCCGCTGGCGCGCTTGACGCAGGGGGATAGGCAATGGCGAAGTGGTTCGTGACCCTGGGGGTTCTCCTGGTGCTGCTGGGTTTGCTGTGGCCCTTGCTCAGCCGGCTGGGGCTCGGCCATCTGCCCGGCGATATCCGCATCGAGAGGCCGGGCATGGTCTTTTACTTTCCCATCACCACCAGTCTGCTCATCAGCATCGTGCTCACCCTGATCCTATGGCTGCTGCGGCGCTGACGGTGCCGGCGTCCGTACGGGCGCTGGCCGAGGCGGTGGCGGGCGCCGGCGGGCGTGCCTACCTGGCCGGCGGCGGTGTGCGCGACCAGTTGCTGGGGCTGCCCGTCAACGACTGGGACCTGGAGGTCTACGGCTTGGCGGAGGCGCGGCTGGAGGCCGTCATCGCCCGTTTCGGGCGGGTCAAGAAGGTGGGCGGGCGATTCGGCGTCTACGTCCTGCAAGGCATCGAACTGGCCTTGCCGCAGGGACCCGGCTTCCAGGTAGCGCCCGATGTGCCGCCCCGCGAAGCCTGCCGCCGGCGGGATTTCACCGTCAACGCCCTGTTGTGGGATCCGCTGGCCGGTGAGCTGCTGGATTTTTTCGGCGGGCAGGCCGATCTGGACCGCCGCCGGCTGCGGCACACGGATGCCGACACCTTTGCCGAAGACCCGCTGCGCGTGCTGCGGGCGGCGCGGCTGGCCGGGCAGCTGCGCTTTCGCATCCACCCGGACACGGCGCGCCTGTGCCGGGAGCTGGCGCCCGACTTGGTCCGGGTGCCCTGGGAGCGGGTCGGCAAGGAACTGGCGGCCTGGCTCCTGCGCGGCCAGGAGCCGGCCTGGACCCTGGATGCCCTGGTCCTGACCGGCGCCCAGGCGCTGTTCCCCGAGCTGCAGGCGCTGCAGGGCTGTCCGCAGCGGCCGGATGCCCATCCCGAAGGCGACGTCTGGATCCATACGGGCCGCGTGCTGAACGCGGCGGCGGCATTGCGCAAGGGGGAAAAGGGCAGGGATCTGGCGCTGATGCTCGGTGCCCTCCTGCATGATCTGGGCAAGATTGATATGACGCGCCGCGATGCGCGGGGATGCTGGCGGGCCATCGGGCATGAAGAGGCCGGCGTGGCACGGGCCACCCTGTTCCTGCAGCGCTGGTTTCCTTCACCCGCCCTGCAACGGCAGGTTCTGGGGCTCATCCGCTGGCACGGCGGCGTTGCGGCCCTGCATCGGGACGGCGCCAAGGCCGGTGCCTACCAGCGCTTGGCGCTGCGGGTGCCCGATCCCGCCTTGCTGCTGGATTTGGCGCAGGCGGATGCGGCGGGCGCCGGCAAGGCGGAGTATCCGGCCGTGCTCCATGCGCGCGCGCAGTGGGAGCGCATGGGCCTGCTGCAAGGGCGCCCGGCCCCCTGGATTACGGGTGACGATCTGGCCGCCTTGGGACTGGTTGCCGGGCCGGGCTTCCGGCGCTGGCTCGAGTTGGCCTTCCGGATGCAGCTTTCCGGCCGTTTTGCCGACAGGGAGCAGGTGTTGGCGCGACTGACCCGGCTCGTGGAGAGGCTGGGCGCGGCTGCGGAGTCCGACAGGAGCTGATCCGGCCCATGTGCTTGCCGCGATCACGGCTGCACAGCACGGGCGAGGCAGCTCAGGTGCCCATGGCGTCGCGCTTGTGCACGGCGTGGGGCGAGCCCCACTTCTCCAGATCCTGCACCCGCACTCCCACCCACCAGTAAGGCCCGATGCTGTCCCGGCCCTGCCCGCCAACCAGGATCTGGTCCTTGCCGAGCATGATGTTGTGGATGTAATCCTCCGCTTCGCTGCGCCGTCGGAAAATGGACCAGTTGACCACGTTTTCCATCGGCTGAATGGAAGGGGCTTCGCGCATTTCATTGAGAATGGCTGTGGGCATGACGACCTCCTACCCGTTGGCGTCAGGGATACTTCTAGTATAGATCAGCGGGTCGCCGGATTGTTCGATGGAGACACCTTGCTCGCCACGCGCAGGCATGCATAAAACGCTGCTTTGTCAATGGAACTTTCGTGAGTCTTTTTTCGCAACGGCATGTTGTATACATCGATCATGCGTTGAAAGCCTTACGACGAAAGTCATAAGACCGCGCTTTGATAATGCTTTGGATTGATCTATCTTCATTGATGACAGAAAAATACATGTGAAAATCCAAACTAGAAGTGCTTTTGCCCTGGTGGCGTCGGTCTTCTCGGCAAGACGGATGTGCTACGGGCGGCAACGCGAAAACAACAAGCTTTGCAAAAGGGAAAAGTTACAGAACAAGTAGCGGCAAGCTGGACTGCTCTCTCGCGAACTCCCGCCAACCAGTACTGACATGGACCAAGTGCGCATCCGGCGTGCGTGGCAGGTGGGATGCCGTGTTCGCGTGAGGTGAAAAACAATACGTAGGGAGGAATGCTTCCATCATGGAAACGCCCAATGCCTTGTCCGTTGTTTCGTCCACGCCCATTCCCGAACGCCGCAAAATGTTGCTGCTCGCGCCCTTCAAGCTCTCCGCCGCCCCCGTGGCGGAATTTCGCGCCTCGGGCTGGGACGTGCACGTGGCCCATGATGCGAGCAGCGCCGGCGAACTGATCGAACGGTACGGATTCCGGGTCGGACTGGCCTCTCTCGAACAGGGGTACAGCACGGAGATCCACGCCCAGTTGGACAGCCTCATGACTGTGGGCGGCCCGATCAAGTGGGTTGCCCTGCTGTCGCCGGCAAGCATGCAGGATCGCGAGATCTGCAAGATGGTGATGGATCATTTCTACGATTATCACACGCTGCCGCTGGATACGCCGCGCCTGCTGGTCACCCTGGGGCATGCCTACGGCATGGCCAGCATGGCGCACCTGGTGCGGGACCGCCAAGAGGCCCAGCTTGGCGAGCAGGAGATGGTGGGCGGCAGCCCGGCAATGCTGCAACTCTTTCAGAGCATCCGCAAAATGGCGCGGGTGGACGCCCCGGTGCTGATCACGGGTGAGAGCGGCACCGGCAAGGAGCTGACGGCGCTGGCCATCCACGAACGCTCCGCTCGTGCCCGCGGGCCCTTCATCGCGGTGAACTGCGGCGCGTTGCCGGCCAATCTGATCCATTCCGAGCTGTTCGGCCACGAGAAGGGCGCTTTCACAGGCGCCTATCAGCGCAAGGTCGGCAGTATCGAGGCGGCCGTGGGCGGCACCATCTTCCTCGACGAAATCGGCGACCTGCCCCTCGACCTGCAGGTGAATCTGCTGCGTTTCCTGCAGGAAAAAACCATCACGCGCCTGGGTGGCACCGAGAGCATTCATGTGGATGTGCGGGTCTTGGCCGCTACCCACGTCAATCTGGAAAAAGCGGTGGAAGAGGGGCGCTTCCGCGAAGATTTGTATTACCGCCTCAATGTGCTGCATCTCGGGGTACCTGCATTGCGCGAGCGGCGCGAGGACATCCCGCTGCTGGCCCAGTTTTTCTTCGACAAGTTTTCCCGGGAAAAGCAGAAGGCGGTCAAAGGCTTCAGCCAGCAGGCCCTGCGCAGCATGAGCAACTACGACTGGCCGGGCAATGTCCGTGAGCTGATCAATCGCGTGCGCCGTGCCATGGTGATGAGCGAAAAACGCCTGATCACGCCGGCCGATCTGGGCCTGGAGGGCGTCGCTGCGGCACCGCGCCTGCCGACGCTGGAAGAGGCGCGTTCGGCCGCGGAGAAGGAGGCGATCCAGGCCGTGCTGCGTTTTACCCGCAACAATCTGTCGCAGACCGCCCGCCATCTGGGCGTGTCGCGCGTCACCCTGTACCGGCTGATCGAGAGGTACGCCATCGAGCTTTGACACACGCATCCGGACCCGGCCGCGCGGCTTGCACCCGCCGCGCAGCACAAGGCCACAGAAAAAGGGAGAGAAGACTGCCGAAGAAGCGCTACCATCGTTCGAGCACGTGCACCCGCGGACGGCGGGCCTGATTTTTCAACTTATAAGCTGTGAGGAAAAGAACATGAGCAAGCAAGCAACCCGCCGGCCGGCCCGGATCGCCGGGCTGGGGCTGGTGAGCGCCTTGGCGCTGGCACCGGCCGCCTATGGCGAGGACGCCACGACCACTTCACCGAGCCCGGCGGTACAGGACGAAGCCCCCACCCGGCCCGTGGGCCGGCCGCCGGAGAAGAAGGAGGATTCCCGGCCGCCGCAGATCGAGACGCTGATCAGTTCCACGGGCGTGCTGACGCCCAAGGGCAAGTTCATCCTGGAACCCTCCTTCCAATACGCCTATTCCTCCGTTTACCGCATCGGCCTGGAAGGATACACGGTGCTGCCGGCCATCCTGATCGGCGCGATCCAGATCGAGGACACCAGCCGCAACACCTACATCGCCGCCCTGACCGGACGCTACGGCCTGACCGACCGACTGGAGGTGGAGGCGCGGGTGCCTTACGTGTGGCGCACGGACAGCAGCCTGACCCGCAATGTGCAGAACGGCGGCACCAGCGAGCCGATTCTGGTGGATGCCGATGGCAGCGACATCGGCGATGTCGAGGTCGCGGCCCACTATCAGCTGAACCGCGGCGGCCAAGCCGGCTTCTACGTGGGCAACCTGCGGGTGAAGACCATCACTGGCAAGAATCCCTTCGAAGTGCCGCGCGACCCGGCCACCAATCTATTGACCGAACTGCCCACCGGCACCGGTTTCTGGAGCGTGCAGCCTAGTCTGACCGCCATCTTTCCCTCCGATCCCGCCGTGTTCTACGGCAACCTGAGCTACTCGTGGAACATCGAGCGCGACGTAGGATACGGCTACGGCAAGATCGATCCGGGCGACGCGGTGGGCTTCGGCTTCGGCATGGGCTTGTCCCTCAACGAGAAAGCCTCTTTCAGCCTCGGCTATGACCACAGCATCATCGGCAAGCCCAAGCAGAACGGCATGACGGTGCCCAATACCCGCATGCTGCAGGTGGGTTCCGTGCTCTTCGGCTATTCCTACCGGCTGACGCCCAAGACGGGCTTCAATCTGAATTTCGGCGTGGGCGCCACCCAGGATGCGCCGGATGTGCAGTTGACCTTGCGATTGCCGATCACCTTCTGACCTGCGGGTTTTCCCTCTCGCCGCTGCCGGCGTGAGGCATAAAAAAGGCCGGTGGGCTGATGCCCACCGGCCTGTCTGTCGCGCGTCTTCAGCGGTTGACGGACACGGCGACCTGCTGCTGCATGGCGTTGTTGGCGCCGTTGTTCTGCTGCACCTGGGTGATGCCGGACACCTGCTGGAAGGCGTTGTCCTTGATGGTGTTGTCCTGGCTGGCCATGATCACGGCGCTGCCGTTGCCGGCCACCGCCGCCGAGAGCGAGCTGCTGGCGAGAGCGGTGCTCCAGATGCTGTCCCACTTGTTGGCGGCCACCGCGGCACCCTGCTGCATGGCGTTGTTGGCGCCGTTGTTCTGCTGCACCTGAGTGATGCCCTCGGCCTGCTGGAAGGCGTTGTCCTTGATGGTATTGTGCTGGGGATCGAGCAGCTCGATATACTCCGCCACGGCAGCGCCGTTGCCGATCACCACGGCCTCGTGCGCCGAATGGGCGATGGCTTTGCTGGCGCCGTAATTGTCTTCCTGGTTCGCCGCCACGGCCGCACCCTGCTGCATGGCGTTGTTGCTGCCATTGTTCTGCTGCACCTGGGTGATGCCTTCGGCCTGCTGGAAGGCGTTG
Organism: Thermithiobacillus tepidarius DSM 3134; assembly: GCF_000423825.1. Classification (NCBI taxonomy): domain Bacteria; kingdom Pseudomonadati; phylum Pseudomonadota; class Acidithiobacillia; order Acidithiobacillales; family Thermithiobacillaceae; genus Thermithiobacillus; species Thermithiobacillus tepidarius. The sequence goes on along the minus strand of NZ_AUIS01000003.1, from coordinate 58,117 downwards.
TCCTTGATGGTGTTGTCCTGCAGGTTGCCAAGGCTTACGGAAACGTTGCCGCCGACCAGGGCGCCGTTGCCGTCATGGGCGTAGGCGAAGTTGCTGTGCGTATGACCGTCGTCCTTGTCCTTGGTCGTGCTGGCCGATACCGCCACGCCCTGCTGCATGGCATTGTTGCTGCCGTTGTTCTGCTGCACCTGGGTGATGCCCTCGGCGTGCTGGAAGGCGTTGTCCTTGATGGTGTTGTCCTGGACGGTAGCCGCCGTCACGGCGGCATTGAGCAACACGGCGGCGCCGGCGTCGGCACTGCTGCCGGCGGCGTTGGATTCGCTCGGCCCCGTCGCCCAGGCGGAGGCGGACAGGCCGAAGAGCACAGCGGAAATGCCAGCCATCAAGGTCTTGTTCATCGCATTCTCCTCACTAGTTGAATGAAAACAAATATGGTCGTGGTGCCTTGCTTGTCGTCCCACCCATTAGCCGTAAATTGACTTCATGGCATGCTCTATTCAGCAAAGCTTGTGCCAAGGTTGTCTTTTTTGGCTAACTTTTTGTTTTTTATGATTAAAGTTTGCTTTCGAAAGGCCTGCGAGCGGAAGTGCTGGATGCATGCGTTGCAACTGTGTAAAGGAGATTTAACACCCGCTGGTGTCGCGCCCGCGCAATGGCGGCAGCATGCGAGATAAACACAGGCCTGCCGCCAGAACACGCGAGTTGTTCAGCATTGGTACAGCAGTAAACAGGCTGGCCGCGTGCGGCATCCGGCGTGGCGCCACGGAGTGCCGCATGCGCTGGAGGTCGCGCTGCAAGCGCAAAGGACGCCCCGCAACGGGGCGTCCTAGTTGGCGCTGCAATGCATCAGGGTAGTTTGGGAGAGCGGGGCAGGGCGAGGTTCGAAACGGGATTTTCCTGTTGGTGCTTGCGCGGACGGGCGCTTTCATCCCACAGGATCACCGCCAGCTCCTGGTAGGAACGACTCATGGCCGGCATCTGCTGGGAGAAGCCGAGACCGCTGTCCCGGGCAAGGTCGGCGTTGTTCAGCGCCGCGGTGCCGAAGGCGGCCATGGCATCAGCAGGCTGGGCAAGCGCTTGTTCTTCAGCCAGGGCATGCAACGGGCAGCCGGCCAGGATCGCCCAGGCGGCCGCCCCCAGGACCAAGCGCCGGCGGGGGTGTCCCTGCCGGCCGCCTGGCCGCGCGATATCTCTGCGCATCATTCCAACCATGGCCTTTCTCCGGTGTGACATGGGCACAATGATGTTGCGTTATTCGATAACTTCGCGGACCAGACGTTGGTCTCAGGGACGCAGGAGCAGGGCTTGGTTGTCCAGCATGGCGCCGAGCTGCGTCGAGCGCTGGTATGCGCTGGTGTTGGCGACCTGCATGTTGAGTGCCGTGAAGTGCTGAATGACCTGGGAGTCCAGGTTGTTCTGGATGACGGTCAACAGCGCCTGCGTGTCTTTGAAGGCCTCTGGCGACACGGCGTTCCCGTTGCCGATCTGGATGAGATTGCTGTGCTCGATGCCGTTGAGGGTGGACTGCGCCTGCAGCGCGCCGTTGACGTAGGTGGCCGTTTCCAGGCTGAAGTTGATTTGCAGTCCGTTGACCAGGAAGCCGCCGCGCATTTGGTCCAGTTCCTCGTGGCTGACGGTCTGCAGGCCGGCAAAGCCTGTCTGGGCCAGGGCCGGCAGGGGCGTCAGCGGCAAGGCGGTCAGCAGGGCCGCCGCACACAGGTGTCTGTAGATGCGAAAACAAGGTGCTGCCACCCCGTCTGAAGTGCTCATGTGATCTCTTCCCCTAAAAGTCGTTTTTGCCAGGCAGGAGCAAACTGAAGGAGGCCAGGGCCTCACGGCTCACGGCCAAACCCAGGGGCGCCCGGGGGACCTGTTGCCAGACATCCTCGCTGTTGAAACCGCTGTGTGCCAGCATGCCCGCCTTGGCGGCGTGGATGACGAAAAGAATGCCGTTCCAACTGGATTCGAAATCGGCGCGCGGCATGCGCCGCAGGCCCAGAGCCGGATCGCCGACCAGTACCTCGTCGCGCGAAACGCCCTTGACCACCACGAAATGCATGTAGCCGTTGATATTTACAAGCACGATGGCCGGTACGCCGGTCTCGGCCAGCTTATCCAGGGACACGCGGAAGCCGTCGGCCCGATAGCCGTGGCTTTCCAGGTAGCGTTTCATGTCCAGCAGCGAAAAGCCTTCCTTCTGGATCTTTGCCTTGTCGCCGGCCTCGTACATGGCCTTGAAGGTGTCTTGCTCCGTGGTGGGCCGCTGATAGTTGTAGGTCAGCAGGGTAGCCAGGGCCGCCGAGCCGCAGCTGAAGTCGTACTGCTGCTTGACCACGCTGCGAAAGCGCATTTCCTTCAAGCTCTTCACGCCGACATTGAAGCTGCCGCCCACGCCGTTGAGCATGGTCATGCCTGCTTCAGCGCCGGGAGCACCGAGCAGCAGGGCGATGGCTAAGGCAAGCATGGGGCGCATGGGGCGATCGAAGGACATGCTCTCCTCCCGAATGGAGGCGGCCCCGGGCGGGGCCGCGATTCACTGCATGGTGATGCTGACGATTACGGCATTCTGAATGATCACATTGTTGCCATTGTTCTGGATTACGTTCACGATCCCGCTGGCGCCGCCAAAGGCGCCACCTTCGATCGCATTGCTGCCGGTGAAGCTGGAATACACGCTGTTGCCGTTCGAACTGGCCTTCATGAGTTCGTTGATGTCGACCCCCGGGGCGAAAGTGCCCCGCTGATGGCCCAGTTCCGCTTCGGAAACGGCGTGACCCATGGCGAAGCTGTCAACCGGCGCATCGGCCAGCGCAGCCCCCCCGCTCAGCAGGGTGCCCAGCAGCGTCCCGCTCAACAGTGCTCTACGCGCAAACTGTTTCATGACGCCATTCCTTCTCCCAAAGTTGCCTGTCGGGGAAGAAGCCGGTGGGCTGGCGCCCACCGGCCGGATCGCCCTCAGCGGTTGACGGACACGGCGACCTGCTGCTGCATGGCGTTGTTGGCGCCGTTGTTCTGCTGCACCTGGGTGATGCCGGACACCTGCTGGAAGGCATTGTCCTTGATGGTGTTGTCCTGGCTGGCCATGATCACGGCGCTGCCGTTGCCGGCCACCACCGCACCCAGGGAACTGCCGGCGACGGCCGTGCTCCAGATGCTGTCCCACTTGTTGGCGGCCACCGCGGCACCCTGCTGCATGGCATTGTTGCTGCCGTTGTTCTGCTGCACCTGGGTGATGCCTTCGGCCTGCTTGAAGGCGTTGTCCTTGATGGTGTTGTCCTGCGTACCGCCATAGAAGTAGAAGGAGGTGGTGGCAGCACCGTTGCCGATCACGGCAGCGCCATGTCCGGAATCAGCGATGGCGGTGCTGGCGCCGTAGTTGTCGGCCTCATTGGCCGCCACCGCGGCACCCTGCTGCATGATGTTGTTGCTGCCGTTGTTCTGCTGCACCTGGGTCACGCCAGAGGCACCCTGGAAGGCATTGTCCTTGAGAGTGTTGTTCTGGGTGCTGCCGATGTTGACGTCGAGATTGGGCCCGACTTCCGCGACGTTGTAGTCGCCGGTGGCGGCGGCGTTGCTCTTGGCGCCGCCCACGTTCTTGTTGGCCGATACCGCCACGCCCTGCTGCATGGCGTTGTTGCTGCCGTTGTTCTGCTGCACCTGGGTGATGCCCTCGGCGTGCTGGAAGGCGTTGTTCTTGATGGTGTTGTCTTGGGCGCTGAACAGCGTGACCGCCACGTTGCCGGCCACGGCGGCGCCGGCGTCGGCGATGCTGCCGGCGGCGTTGGTGTCTCCGGACGCCCAGGCGGAGGCGGACAGGCCGAAGAGCACAGCGGAAATGCCAGCCATCAACGTCTTGTTCATGGTGAATCCTCCTGAAATTTGGATTTATGGTGATTACGCAACGTATCCGGTGCGCGAGTCCTACCCACTATTCTGCCGGTGCAGCCTGCAGCCCGTTGGTCGGCACTGGGATTTAGCAAGGGGTGTGCCAAGTGCTTCGCTCGACCTTAAGTCGTTAAAAATGAATTGCTTTTTGTCGGATTTGGCAGGGCGGGGTTCGTGGGAGCGACAGTGGCGGCAGATGCAAGTGTAAATGCGGATTAACACCCCTCCTTCAGCGGCAGCCAGGGCGGGTTGCCAAAAGCGCATGAAAACTGAGTCGCGGCCCTGGACGCAAAACTGTTCAGCACCTTAACAGTGCGGCTGCATGCAATCGGGCTGCGGGGGGAGGATCTGGCTGGAAACCGCGCTGCGGCTCGGCAATGGGGAGCTTGGCGCATCGTAAACGGCGGGATATCCGTAGCCGGATATCCCGCCGGACGCCTTCCAACTGGCCGGTGCCTTGGCTCAGGGCAGGACCTCGAAGGGCCGCATCATGTCATGATCCTCGTGTTCGATGATGTGGCAATGCTAGGAGTAGCGCCCGGTGAAGTCGGTGAATGGCACCAGCAGCGACACCACCTTGCCGGGATTCACCCGCACCGTGTCCTTGTATCCCAACTCGTTCCGGTCGGGCGGCACGAGGGAGCCGGTAAAGACGAGTTGCTTGCTCGCCAAATGGCGGTTAACGTCGAAGCGTTGCCGGCCGAGCACCTGGAACTGCACCAGATGGAGGTGGATGGGGTGGGTGTCCACCGTCAGGTTGATCAGGCGCCAGATTTCGGCCGTGCCGCGCTTGGGCGTTTCCGTCACCGGGGCGTCGAAGGGCAGGCCGTTGAGCAGCATCAGGAGCCGGCCGGGCACGACCGGGTCCATGCCCTCCGAGCGTCAGGTTGCGCGTCCGGACGACCGGTACCCGGAGCTGCGGCACCGGCGGCAACGCCAAGGGCAGGCTGGAGGTGTCCGCCCCCGCCAGCGGCTTGTCCACCCGCAACTGCAGGATGTTCAGCGTCTGGGCCGGGCCATTGGGGAACGGCGCAGTCGCCGTGCTGCTCAGGATGATCGTCTGCCCGGCGCGCCGCGAGAAGTCCAGGATCACGTCGGCGCGTTCGGCCGGCGCCAGCAGGATTTCCGCCGCGATGGCGGGCGCGGGCAGCAGTCCTCCTTCGTTGCCGATCTGGTGGAAGACCTGCCCCGAGGACAGTCTGAGGCGATAGAAGCGGGCATTGGAGTCGTTCAGGATGCGGAAGCGATACTTCCTGGGCTCGACCCGCAGGAAGGGCCACACCTTGCCGTTGACCAGCACCGTGTCCCCGAAGAACTCCGGAATCCAGGGCGCGTTCGGGAAACCCGACAGCGGATACAGCGATTGGCCGTTCTGGTCGAGGTTGCGATCCTGGATCACGAGCGGGATCTCGTAGGAACCGCGGGACAGGTTGAGCCCGTCCTCGACCGCGTCCCGGAGCAGGTAAAAGCCCGCCAGGCCGGCGTAGACGTTCAGGCGGGTATTGGAGATGGCATGGTCGTGATACCACAGGGTGCTGGCCCGCTGGATGTTCGGGTAGTCGAAGGTCGCCGAGCCGCCCGAAGGCGTACCAGTCCATGGGCCCGCCGTCGCTCTGGGACGTCACGTGGCCGCCATGCAGGTGCACTACCGTGCGCACGGCGGGATTGCCGGTCATGTCGTGCAGGGTGAAGTCCAGCGCGTCATTGAGCAGGTGCGTGGTCGGCAGATTGTTGATCCAGGTGACCTTGATCGGTACGTTGGCGCGTGCTTCGATGGTGGGGCCGGGGTAGGTGCCATTATAGCCCCATACACGGGTGAGCGGCAGGTTGGCGTGGAGTTTCTGGTAGAACTCCGTCATCCGGATCTGGTACTGCGCGGCGGTGGGCAGGGCCGTGGGGATGGGCAGGGGGTCCAGGAAGGGCGTCAGGACGGCTGGCTGCCCGAAGGCCTTGCGCAGGTCCAGTTGCCATGGCAGCAGGCCCGCGCCCGCGATTGCCCCGAGTTTGAGAAACTGCCGTCTGCTGTATTTCATGATTACTCCTCCTGGCTCGAAGAGCCGCAGATGGAGTGGTGCAGGTTCTGTTTAGGGTCGCTTTCCTCCGTTGCTGCTGGTTGCCTCGATGCTGCTTGCCATGGACGGTGACGCCGTGGTCCCGCCGAGGCCGTTCGCCGGGCGAACGAAAAAGGGCGAGCCTGCGCTCGCCCTTTGGGTACTCTGCACCGTTTTCCGGCCTGCCGGCCGCCGGCCGCTTCCGCGAGGGCGGCTGCGATGGACAAAAGGTAATCCGCGCTTGGTCATGGCCTGCCGCCTGGTGGCTTGCAATGAGCCGCTCGGCTGGTGGAAACAAGGCGCTGGAGGGAAACCAACAACTTCTCTGAAGTATAGACCGCCTTTCGTCCTAGTGCTTCTTGTTTCCGGCTTAAGTGCTAGGACTTTGGTGCGGGACATGAAGACCGCTCAGTCCGGCCCGATGAGCATGATCAACCCTTCCAGGGCGATCAGGACGATGATGATCCACTCCAGCAGCGTCTCGCGGTTGTGGCGGCTGCCTTCGATGATGACTTCCAGCCCTTCGCTGATGGCGTCGAGCTTTTCATCCAGCGCCCGAAAGCGGCTGGTGAGCTCCAGGTCGGCGGACAGGTCGCGCGACAGCAGCTCCAGGCCGGGCTCGTCCCAGACGATGTCCGGGTTGTCCAGCACCGCCAAGCGGGCGAGGATTTCGGTGCGGGTGGCCGAAGTGGAGGCCAGGAATTTGAGATGGTTGCTGCGCCGTCCCGGCAGGCGGCCGCTGGCCTCCACCTGATTGAGCAGGTTCAGCGTGGTCTCCATGAGGTTTTCCACCGCTTCCTCGTGCAGCTCCAGGGCGACGCTCTGCGCCAGGCGCAGGGCGACGAGGAGCAGGCGCTCGTCGTCCAGTTGCCGGAGCGTGATGCCGTCCTTGCCGACGCCGTCCCGCTCTCCCAGGCCGATCTGCACCTCTTCGCCATGGGGCGTATCCAGCGGCTCGAAGTCGGCCTGCACCCTGGCCAGCACCCTGGCCTGCAAGGCCGGCGGCGCGTCATAAAAGCCGATCACGCCGGCGCGGAAGAGATAGACGCGGATGTCGCCTTGGCGCAGCACCCGCTGGGCGGCCGTATCGACCAGCACCGTCATGCCGAAGTCCTCGGGCCACTGCTTGAGGGCGATGTGGCGCACGGCCTGGACGGCATGCAGGACGGTGCTGCTCATTGATCGGAATCCGGGAGCGTCTTGCCGGGATTGAGGAGATCGAAGGGGTCGAACTGGGCCTTGATGGCGCGCATGACCGCGAGGGTGGGCGGGTCGAGTTCCAGGGGCAGGTAGTTGCGCTTTTCCGTGCCGATGCCGTGTTCGCCGGAGAGCGTGCCGCCCAGGCGCAGCACCTCGGCGAAGAGGCGGTGCAGCGCCTCGCGCGCGCGCGCCATCTCATCCGCGTCGTCCGGGTGCACCATCAGGTTCACGTGCAGGTTGCCGTTGCCGGCATGGCCGAAGGCGACGATGGAAATGCGCCAGTCGCGGGCCAGCCGGTCCACGTGGGCGACCAGCTCGGCCAGGCGGCTGACGGGCACCACCACGTCCTCGTTGATTTTCAGGGGCGCGATGCGCTTGATGGCGCCGGACAGGGACTTGCGCGCGCTCCACAGGGCGGCGACGGCGGCGGGGTCCTGCGCCTCCTGCAGCTCCAGCAGGCCCGGTCCCTGCAGGGCCGCCTTCAGGGCGGCGGTCTGGCGCGCTACGTCGGCGGGGTCGCCATCCGCCTCCACCATGAGCAGGGCCTGGGTGCCGGCCGGCAGGTCGGACGCCGCGCCGGCGGCGCGGATGGCGGCGATCGCGTGGTGATCCATGAACTCCAGGGCGCTGGGGATCACCGGCTGGCGCATGACGCGCGCCACCGCGGCGCAGGCCGGCACGCTGCCGTCGTAGCAGACCCGCAGGGTGGCCTTGGCGGCCGGCGCCGGCAGGAGCCGCAGGGTCGCTTCGGTGATCAGCGCCAGGGTGCCCTCGCTGCCCACCAGCAGCCGGGTGAGATCGTAGCCCACCACGCCCTTGCTGGTGCGGCAGCCGGTGTGGATCTCGGCGCCGGTGCCGGTCACCGCACGCAGGCCGAGCACGTAATCGCGGGTCACGCCATACTTGACCGCCTTGGGGCCGGCGGCGTTCATGGCCAGATTGCCGCCGATGCGGCAATAGGGCGCGCTGCCCGGATCGGGCGGATAGAAGAGACCTTGGCTGCGGGCCAGCCGGTCGATGTCGCCGGTCACCACGCCGCTCTCCACGGTGATGGTGCGATTGGCCGGATCGAAGTCGAGAATGCGCGTCATGCACTCGAAGCTGACCACGACGCTGCCGGCCACCGGCAGGGCGCCGCCCACGTTGCCGGACCCGGCACCGCGCGCCACCAGGGGGAGGCGATGGCGCAGGGCGATCTCCATGATGGCGCGGACCTCCGCGTGGCTGCGGGGGAAGACCACCGCCTGCGGCGGGCAGGATTTGGGCGTGTCGTCGCTGGCGTAGGCTTGGCGCGCGAAGTCGTCGGCCAAAACCCGTGCGGAGCCCAGGCCATCCTCCAGCTCGCGCAGGACACTCGCGAAGGCGTCAACGGCCATGGCCGGTCTCCTGCAGACGCCTCACCAGCGCGGTGGTGGAGCGTTCATGCTCGAAGGGAATGGAATGCACCTGGCCGCCGCGGGCCAGCACCAGGTCGGCGCCGACGATGGCCGTCACCGGCCAGTCGCCGCCCTTGACCAGCACGTCCGGCTGCAGGGCGGTGATCAGTTGCAGCGGGGTGTCCTCGTCGAAAGCGGTCACGAAATCCACGCTCTCCAGGGCGGCCAGCACTTCCAGGCGGTCTTCCAGCGGGTTGATGGGGCGTTCCGGCCCCTTGTTCAGGCGGTGCACGGAGGCGTCCGTGTTGACCCCGACCACCAGCGCCGCCCCCAGGCTGCGCGCCTGGTCCAGGTAGGTGACGTGGCCGCGGTGCAGGATGTCGAAGCAGCCGTTGGTGAAGACCAGCGGCCGCCGCCCACCGCAGGCGGCGGCCAGCGCCTGCCAATCCCGGATGATCTTGCGGCGGAAGCGGGGCGGGGCGTCCATGTCAGGAGATGTACTCGTAGACCTTGACCACCTGGGTGACGCCGCTGACGTGGCTGGCCACATCGGCCGCCCAGTCGCCTTCGTCCTGGCGCACCAGGCCTTGCAGGTACACGACGCCGCGATCCACCGTCACGTTGACCTTGAGGCCGGGATGGTCCTCGGCGGCCAGGAGGCGCGTCTTCACCTCGGCCGTGATCCAGGAGTCCTTGGCGCGCTCCCCCAACGGAGCGATGGGGCCGACGCGCAGTTCATTGACCACCCGCTGCACGCCGCCCTGCCGCTGCACCAGATCGCCCGCCCGTGCCTTGGCCTCCTCGCTGGGTACCTCGCCCACCAGCAGCACGGTGCCGTTGAAGCTGGACACGATGATGCGGCCCGGCACGGTCAAGGGGTCCTGGCGCAGCGCCGAGGTGGCCTTGACCGCAAGCATCTTGTCGTCCACCAGGCTGCCGACGGTGCGGCGATCCTGGGCCACGTAGGCGCCCGTGGCCAAGCCGCCGACCACGGCCGCGGCGCAGCCGCCGAGCACGGCGGGCAGGGCGAGAGCAAGAAAGAGAGAAGCAGTACGACGCATGGAGACTCCTTTGTGTGAAGCGGGCGGGGGCTTCAGTCGAAGCCGCCCAAGAGCTGCTGGTCGATCAGGTCGCACAGGCAGTGCAGGACCAGCAAATGCACTTCCTGGATGCGGGCGGTGCTTTGGCTGGGGACGCAGATGACCACGTCGCCGTAGCCCTGCGCCAGGCGGGCCAGTTCGCCGCCGTCGCGTCCGGTCAGGGCGATGACGACCATCTCCCGTTCCTGGGCGGCCTCCACCGCCTGGGTGATGCTCGGCGAATTGCCGCTGGTGGAAATGGCCAGCAGGAGATCGCCGCTCTGGCCGAGGGCCTGGATCTGGCGCGAGAAGACCTGAGCGTACTGATAGTCGTTGGAGATGGAGGTCAGCGTGGAGCTGTCCGTGGTCAGGGCGATGGCGGGCAGGGCCGGGCGCTCCAGTTCGAAGCGGTTGAGCAGTTCGGAGGAAAAGTGCTGGGCATCGGCCGCCGAGCCGCCGTTGCCGCACACCAGGATCTTCCGGCCGTCCAGCAGTGCGCTGGCCATGCGCTCGGCGGCGATGGCGATGACCGGAGCGAGCAGGTCGGCGCAATCGAGCTTGGTCTGGGCGCTGGCGAGAAAGCTGGCGCGGGCGCGGTCGCTGAGTTGATTCATGTATCGGAAACCTCGAAGGCATGCTGGATCCACTGCGGCTGGCGCCGCGCGTCGAAGGCAATGATATCAAAACGGCAGTCCCGGTGCTGATGCTCCGGGTGCTGATGTAAAAAGTAGCGGGCCGCCTGGATCAGCTTGGCCTGCTTGCGCGGGTCCACCGAGAGCGCCGCGCCGCCGAAGCCGGCATGGCTGCGGTAGCGGACTTCCACGAAGACCAGCGTGGCGGCCTCCAGCGTGATCAGGTCCAGCTCTCCCCGGCGGCAGCGGAAATTGCGCGCCACCAAATGATGGCCGCGGCTTTGCAGGAAGTGCAGGGCAAGGTCCTCGCTGGCGCGCCCCTTTTCCTGGGTGGATGGCCAGGGCAGCCTAATCATGCAGCTTCGGCGGCGGGCCATTGCGCAGCCGGACTTGCCCCTGCTCGTACGCCGCCCAGATGAGTCGCCGCTGCAGGATGCCATTGTCCGCGAAGCTGATCAGGCCGGTGGCGCCGGCGTAGGCGCTCTGGGTCTGCCCCTGCCAGATGCGCAGCGCAATCTGGTAGCTGTCGAGGCCCAAAGCCGCCAGCCGCCAGGTGATTTCGTTGCGTGCCGGCAGTTTTTGGGCCAGTTCCTGGCGCAGCAGCGTCCATTCCTCGCCGGGACTGAGCAGCCAGGGCATGTCGACGAAGCTCAGGGCATCCAGCACACTGTCCCGCAACGGGTCGGGCTGGGTGCTGTAAACCCGGGAGCTGCTGAAAACCGGCAGATCGAGGGCGTAGCTGCGCAAGACCGGCATGAGGGCGCGGGCGCGGACATCGCTGACCAGCAGCAGCACGAAGTCCGCGGCCGGTTGCGATGCCGGCGCGGCGGCATCGCCGTCAGCGTCGGATGGCTGGGTCTCGTCCAGGCCCAGCGCCCTGCGGATCAGCCCGTCCGGATCCTCGTTCCGGGCGGGCAGCGGCGTGGCCGCCGCCACCTGTCCGCCCTGGCGGCGCCACGCCTGGACGAAGGCGTCGCGCAGCCGGGTGCCCATCTCGTTTTGCGGGAAGATCAGCGCGGGATGGCGGTAGCCCGCCGTCCAGGCATCCTCTGCGATTTGCTCCATCTCCTGCTCCGGCGGCAGGCCGAACTGGTACAAGCCTTTCTGCACAGGAGCTGCGATGGGCGTGAGGGTCAGCAGGGGCGGATCCGTGTCCTGGCGGGAGCGGATGACGGTCGCCGCCTCCTGGCGCAGCAGCGGGCCGATGATGACCGCGCAACCGTCGCGCAGTGCCTGCCGGTAGGCGGCGGCCGCCGCTTGCGGCTGGCCCTGGGTGTCATAGCTCCGTATCGCCAGCCGCGGCGGCGGGTTCGGCTGCCCGGCCGCGCTTTCCAGGCCTATGCGGATGGCGTTGGCCAGCGCGGCGTAGTGGCCGGACTCGGGGAGGAGCGCGCAGGCGCGCGCGGGCGGAGCGGATGCGGCCGGCTGGTCGGCGGGCGCCGGCGGGAGCTCGGCGGCGCGTCCGGGGCGCGTACCCAGCGCACCCGCGATCCCCAGCACGGCAATCAGCAACCCGGCTGTGCGGACGGGCGAATGGGGTTTGGCCACAGGCCGGCGCTCGTTCTGTTTTGGCATCTGTTGAGTGTCACCGTGCAGCATGCGCGCGCATCAAAGCAAGCAGTGTAGGGAGCTTTGGCGCGCAGATCAATTGCGAGCGGCTTGTCCCCCATTCATATAGAATATGGACTGTTGCTTGTCAGGGAGCGCGGGAGCCCGTCACGGATATGGCAGAAGCTGGGATTTTGTATGTGGTCGGCACACCCATCGGCAATCTGGGCGATTTTTCGCCGCGGGCCCGGGAGGTGCTGGCCCGGGTGGACCTGGTGCTGGCGGAGGATACCCGGCATTCGCGCAAGCTCCTGGACCATTTCGCGCTGCGCCCTCGGCTGCAGTCCCTGCACGAGCACAACGAGCGGGAGGAAACGCCGCGCCTGCTGGCCCGCCTGCAGGCCGGCGAAAGCCTGGCGCTGATCAGCGATGCGGGCATGCCGCTGGTCTCCGACCCCGGCTTTTTCCTGCTGCGCGCCGCCCGGGAAGCACGGATTCCGGTCCGGGTGGTGCCGGGGCCGAGCGCCGTGCTGGCGGCCCTGGCCGCTTCCGGTCTGCCCAGCGATCGCTTCTGCTTCGAGGGTTTCCTGCCGGCCAAGGCCGCGGCTCGCCGTGCGGCCCTGCAGGCCCTCGCCTCCGAAACCCGCACCATGATCTGGTTCGAATCCCCGCGCCGGATCACGGAGACGCTGGCGGACATGGCCGCGGCCTTCGGCGCGGAGCGCTCGGCGGCGATCGGCCGCGAGTTGACCAAGGTACACGAGGAAATCCTGCGCGACAGTCTCGGCGGATTGCTGGCCATGCTGCAGGCTCAGCCAGAGAAGTGCCGCGGCGAGATGGTCCTGGTCCTGGCCGGCGCGGAAAAGGGTGCCGCCTCGGCCGGGGAGCAGGACCTGGACAGGCTGCTCGCGCCCTTGCTGCAGGCCCTGCCCCTGAGCCGGGCCGTCGCCGTGGCGGTGCAGATCAGCGGGCTGCCGCGCAAGCAGGTGTATGGGCGGGCGCTGGAGTTGAAAGAGAGTTGAGGGGGCGGGGCTGAGCGCGCGAAGTTGCGGATAACAGGCGCGGCTGCGCCGCGACCCGCGCACTCTTCCCGTCGGGGTTGCGGCACCCGGCGGCTAAGATGGGAGCCCCGCAGGCTTGGCAAGGCCCAGGCCCGACCACCTCAGATGTAGGAGCGGGTAAGCCCGCTCCTACGATCCTGGCGATGATGCACCAAGCTGGATGCGGCATCTCGCCCGCCCCAGCCTGGACTCATCACTCATCACTCATCACTCATCACTCGATTAATGATATAATGAGCGCGTTGAGCAGGCTGGGCGGCCGCCGGGAGCGATCCCGGAGGAAAGTCCGGGCTCCATAGGGCAAGGCGCCGGCTAACGGCCGGGCGGCGTGAGCCGACGGAAAGTGCCACAGAAAAGATACCGCCGATGTCCCGCAAGGGGCAGGTAAGGGTGAAAAGGTGCGGTAAGAGCGCACCGCGCTGCCGGCAACGGGAGTGGCAGGGTAAACCCCGCCTGGAGCAAGACCAAATAGGCGTGCGATCATGCGGCCCGCATGGCACGCGGGTAGGTTGCTGGAGTCCCGGCGCGAGCCGGGACCAAGAGGAATGGCCGCCCTCGACAGAACCCGGCTTACAGGCCTGCTCAACATCATACAGCTTAAGAAGGAGGGGCCCACCGCTGATGCGGTGGGCCCTTCTTTTTTTCCTGAAATTTAAGGGTTTCCTTATGCGTCCGGTGCACTTTTGTTCACCTTGACAGGTGGGGGATGGGTCACTATTCTTCGGATCAAAGTGGGGATAAGTGGGTAAAAGTGGTTCCAAGGGGGGAGAGTAAAGCCGGATGTTTCGCGGAACCCACCAGCACAGCATGGACAGCAAGGGGCGTCTCAACGTCCCGGCTCGCTTTCGCGAGTGGCTGGAGGTGCAGTGCCGCGGACAGCTGGTGGTGACCATCGACAAGGATCGCTGCCTCGTTGCCTATCCCTTGCCCCACTGGGAAGAAATCGAGCGGAAGCTGGCGCAACTCCCCAGCGCCGATCCCGCGGTCCGCAAGTTCCAGCGTCTCTTCGTGGGGCATGCCGAAGAGCTGGGCCTGGATGCCCAGGGGCGGGTGCTGATTTCGCCCACGCTGCGCCGCTTTGCCAGCCTCGAAAAGAACGTGGTCCTGGTCGGACAGGTGCACAAGTTCGAGATTTGGGATCAGGGCCTTTGGAACCTCCGGCAGGAGGAGTGGCTGGCCTCTATGGATGAAGACTTTACCCACCTGGGCGATCTGGTTTTATGAGTGCTCAAGGCGCGCTTGCCATGACTGACGATGCAAGGCACAGCCACGTGCCGGTTCTGCTGGAGCCGGTGCTGGACGCCCTGGCGGTTCGCCCGGACGGGGTGTATGTCGACGCCACTCTCGGGCGCGGCGGCCATGCCGCGGCCGTGCTGGAACGGCTGGGCCCTGCCGGGCGGCTCATCCTGCTGGACCGCGACCCCGCGGCCGTCGCCGCCGGCCGCGCCCGCTTCGGCCAGGACGCCCGCGTCGCCATCGTGCATTCCCCTTTTTCCCGTTTGCAGCAGGTGCTGAGCGGTTTGGACGTCGCGCAGGTCCACGGCATCCTGGCCGATTTGGGCGTGTCCTCTCCCCAGCTGGACGAGGCGGCGCGCGGCTTCAGCTTCCGTCAGGACGGTCCGCTCGACATGCGGATGGATCCCACCCAGGGGGAGACGGCCGCCGACTGGCTGGCGCAGGCCGAGGTCGGCGAGGTCGCGCGCGTGCTGCGTGACTATGGGGAGGAACGCTTCGCCCTGCGCATTGCTCGCGCCATCGTGGCCGCGCGCGGCCAGCATCCGCTGACCCGCACCGGCGAGCTGGCGGCGCTGGTGGCGAAGGCGGTCCCCACGCGCGAAGCCGGCAAGGATCCGGCCACCCGCACCTTTCAGGCGATCCGCATCCACATCAATCGGGAATTGGACGAACTGCAGCAGTTTCTGGCCCAGGCCGAAGCCGTGCTGGCGCCCGGCGGCCGCTTGGCGGTCATCAGCTTCCATTCTTTGGAAGACCGCTTGGTGAAGCGCTTCATGCGCCACGGTGCCCAAGCGGCCCAGGTGCATCCGGATTTGCCCATCGCTGCGGCGGCGCTGCCCGCGCCCGCCTGGCACGCGGTCGGCAAGGCCGTGCACGCCTCCGCCGCGGAGGTGGCCCGCAATCCGCGCGCCCGCAGCGCCGTGCTGCGGGTGGCCGAGCGCGGCACCGGCGGAAGGGGGCGCTGATGCGCTTGAGTACGATCTTGCTCGCTCTGCTGGTGCTGGTCAGCCTGCTTGGCGTGGTGGCGGCTCGGCAGACGAGCCGCGATTTGTTCATCGCCCTGCAGGATGCGCAGAACCAACACTTCAAGCTGGATACCGCCTGGGGGCAGCTGCAATTGGAGCAGTCCACCCTGGCGGCGCACGGCCGCATTGAGACCATCGCCCGCGAGAAGCTCGGCATGACCATGCCGCCGGTGAATGGCATCCTGGTGGTGCGGCAGCCATGATGGGCCGCGACTTCAAGGGCGGGGATCCTCAACCGCGGCGGCGGGACGCCGGCAAGCCGGGATTCGAGCCGCAGATCGGCACCCGGGCCTGGGTTACGCTCGGGCTCATTTTTTTGGCTTTTGTCTACATGGGCTGGCGAGCCTTCGACCTGCAGGTGTTCCAGGCCGGCTTCCTGCGCGAGCAGGGCGCGCAGCGTTATCTGCGCGAGGTACCCATGCCCACCTTGCGCGGCGCCATTCACGATCGCAACGGCGAGCCGCTGGCCCTGTCCACGCCCATGCGTTCCATCTGGGTCAATCCCAAGGAATTTCGCCGCAGCCGGGAGCGCTGGCCCGAGCTGGCTCGGGTGCTGGGCATGAATCCCGCCAAGCTGGCCCGCCTGGTGCGCAACGACCATGCCACCTTTGTCTACATCAAGCGGCAGATTCCCCCGTCCCTGGCGGAGCAGGTGGCGCAGCTCGACATTCCCGGCGTCTATGCCTTGAAGGAAAGCCGTCGCTATTACCCTACCGGTGAGGTGACGGGCCATCTGCTCGGCTTCACCAACGTGGACGACCACGGGCTGGAGGGCATCGAGCTGGCTTACAACGACTGGCTGCAGGGGCAGCCCGGCAAGATGCTGGCGATCCGTGACAACATCGGCCGGCGCGTGACCAATCTCGCCATGCTGCAGCCGGTCAAGCCCGGGCGCGAGCTCACTCTGAGCATCGACAAGCGCATCCAGTATCTGACCTATCGCGAGCTGAAGGCGGCCGTGCAGAAATTCCAGGCCAAGTCCGCTTCGGCGGTGGTGATGGACGTGCGCACGGGCGAAATTCTGGCCATGGCCAGCCAGCAGGGTTTCAACCCCAACAATCGCGCCGGCAGCACGCCGAAGGACTGGCGCAACCGCGCCATCGCCGACGCCTACGAGCCGGGCTCGACCATCAAGCCGTTCACGGTGGCCGCCGCATTGGAGGCAGGGGTCATCCGCCCCAACAGCACCTTCAACTGCGGCTATAAGTACTACCCCGTGGGCAACGCCCGCATCCGCGACGATCATCCGCATGGTGTGCTGGATGTCAGCCAGATCATCCTGTATTCCAGCAACATCGGCGCCGCCCAGATCGCCCTGAAGACGCCCCCCGAAAAATTTTACGAGATGCTGAGCGGCGCCGGCTTTGGCCAGTTGTCCGGCAGCGGCCTGCCCAGCGAATCGCCGGGCAGCCTGCCGGCTTACCAGGGCTGGGGCTTGGTGGAACGGGCCACGCTGGCCTTCGGCTACGGACTTTCCGCCAATGCCTTGCAGCTTGCCGGGGCTTACGCCGCCATCGCCAACGGCGGCATCTATCTGCGGCCGACGCTGTTCCGGGTGGCGGACCCCGCGTCGGTGCGCGGCCAGCGCATCATGAAGGAGCAGACTGCGGCCGTCTTGCGCCAGATGCTCGAAGGCGTGATCAGCCCGGAAGGCACGGGCACCCTGGCGGGCATTCCGGGTTACCGGGTGGCCGGCAAGACCGGCACGGCCCACAAGGCCAGCCGCGGCGGTTACGCCAACAATTACGTCGCCTCCTTCGTCGGCTTCGCGCCCGCCAGCGATCCGCGCTTGGTGATGGCGGTCATGGTCAACGAGCCGAAGGGACAGTATTACGGGGGGCTGGTGGCCGCGCCGGTGTTCCGTCAGGTGATGGCCGGCAGCCTGCGCCTGCTGAACGTCTCGCCGGACGCGGCGGCGCCGCTGCTGCTGGAAGGGCCGCAGCCCGCGCTGAAGGAAGTAAAGGCCAAGCCCAAGCCCAAGCTGGTCAACGTCGAGGACAGGGCACGGGAGGGACAATGGCCGCAACAGGGCTGAAGCCGGCCGCCGCGCTCTTCGATCGCCTCCCCGGGGCGTTGGCCGATCTGGCTTTTACCGGCATCGCCACCGATAGCCGCCGGGTGCGCGGCGGTGAGCTCTTCGTCGGCTTGAGGGGCACCCGGGGACCTGCGGATCGCTACGTGAAGGCGGCACTGGCCGCCGGGGCGTCGGCGGTGCTGCTGGAATCCGATGATGCCGGCCTGGACTGGCGCGCCGGGCGTCCGGTGTGGCGAGAGCCGGCCGCCCGCGCTCTGCTTGGCACGGCGCTGGCCCGCTATTACGATCTTTCGCCCGACTCGGTGTTCATCGCTGGCGTGACCGGCACCAACGGCAAGAGCAGCGTGACGCATCTGCTGAGCGCCGTGCTGCCGCAGCCGGGGTTCATCATCGGCACACTGGGCTGGGGCCTGCCGGGCCAACTGCAAGCCCAGGCCAACACCACGCCCGATGTCGAGGCGCTGCATCGCACCATCGCCGCCTGCCGCGAGGCCGGCGCCCGCAGCATCGCCATGGAGGTGTCCTCCCACGCCCTGGATCAGGACCGCATCGCCGGCGTGCCGATCCAAATGGCCGTCTTCACCAACCTGAGCCGGGACCATCTCGACTACCACGGCGACATGGAGGCATATTTCGCGGCCAAGGCAAGCCTGTTCCGGCGGCCGGGGCTGCGCTACGCGGTGATCAATGCCGATGACCCGCAGGCACAGCGCCTGCTGGCTCTCTTGCCCGCCGGCGCCGAACGCATCACCTACGGCTTGACGCAAGGCGAAGTGCGTCCGCGCGAGCTGACCGCCGAGGCGAGCGGCCTGCGCATGACGGTGGACACGCCGTTGGGCGAGTGCCGGCTGCACAGTCCTTGGATTGGCCGCGTCAATGCTTACAATCTCCTGGCGGCGCTGGCCGCCGCTTTGCTGTTGGGCGAGGCGCCACGGGCGGCAGCCGAGCGCCTCGCCCGGGTGGCACCGGTGCCGGGACGACTGCAGCGCGTGCCCGGTCCCGCCGCTGCGCCCGTGGTGGTGGTGGACTATGCCCACACGCCCGATGCCCTCGACGCGGTGCTGGCGGACCTGCGCAAGATGACCACGGGGCAGCTGTGGTGCGTGTTCGGCTGCGGCGGCGATCGCGACCGCGGCAAGCGCCCGCAGATGGGGCGCATTGCGGAGACCTGGGCGGACTGGGTGGTGGTGACCGACGACAATCCACGCAGCGAGGCGCCCGAGGCGATCGTGGCGGAGATTCTGGGCGGGATGACGCAGCCCGCCGCCGCCGTCCGGGTGCATGACCGCGCCCGGGCCATCCAGGCCGCCGTCCGCGCGGCCCGGCCCGGCGACTGCATCCTGATCGCCGGCAAGGGGCACGAGAATTACCAAGAGCAAGCCGGCGTGCGCCGGCCTTTCGATGACGCAGCAGTGGCCCAGCGGGCCTTGGAGTCTTGGCAGTGTTGACAATGGCAGAAGTGGCCCGGATCACGGGCGGTAAGCTGCTCGGTGCGGATGTCCGGGTCGAGAGCGTGGGCACGGACAGCCGGACCGTGGAGCTGGGCATGCTCTTCGTTGCCCTGCAGGGGCCGCGTTTCGACGGTCACGCCTATCTGGCCGACGTGGCGGCCCGCGGCGGCGCCGGCGCCTTGGTGAGCCGCGCCCAGTCGGAGATCACGCTGCCGCAGGTGGTGGTGCCCGATACGTTGACCGCCCTGCAGACGTTGGCCACGGCTTGGCGCAGCCGCTTCGCCATTCCCGTGGTGGCGGTGACCGGTTCCTGCGGCAAGACCACGGTCAAGGAAATGACCACCCGCATCCTGGCGGGCGTCGGTCCGACCCTGGCCACCCGCGGCAACCTGAATAATCACATCGGCGTGCCGCTGACCCTGTTGCGTCTGCGTCCCGAGCACCGCTTCGCCGTGATTGAGATGGGCATGAACCATGCCGGCGAGCTGGCGCAGTTGACCCGGCTGGCCCGTCCCGACGTGGCGGTGATCAACAACGCCCGGCCGGCGCACCTGGAGGGCTTGGGCAGCGTGGCAGCCATCGCGGCGGCCAAGGGCGAGATTCTGGAAGGGCTGAGCGAGGCGGGCGTGGCGGTGCTGAATGGCGATGACGACTTCGTGGAGCAGTGGGCGGCACGCTCGCCGGGACGGGTGCTGCGCTTCGGCCTGGATGCCGCGCAGCTGGACGTGCGCGGCACCTGGCAGGCGCATTCCGCGGGCGGCGAGCTGCTGGTCGAGGCGGCGCAGGGCCGCTTTCCCCTGGAGATTCCGCTGCCGGGCCGCCACAACGGCGCCAATGCCCTGGCGGCGGCCACGGTGGGCCTGGCCCTGGGCCTGAGCCCGGCGCAAATCGCCGCGGGGCTGGCGCAGATGCCGTCCCTGCCGGGTCGTCTGCAGTGGCGCGAGGGACGGGACGGCAGCCGGGTGCTGGACGACACCTACAACGCCAATCCCGCTTCCCTGGAGGCGGCCATGCAGGTGCTGGCCGGCGGCAATGGCTTCAAGGTGCTGGTGCTCGGCAACATGGGCGAGCTCGGGCCGGAAGCGGCAGCGCTGCACGCCGCGGCTGGCCAGACGGCGCGGGCCTTGGGCATCGATCGGCTGCTGGCCTTGGGCGATCTGGCCGCCCATGCGGCGCACACCTTCGGCGAGGGCGGTGCGGCCTACCCGGATCTGGAAGGGCTGCTCGCCGCTTTGCGCCCGCTGCTGAACGAAAATGCCCGGGTGCTGGTCAAGGGGTCGCGCTCGGCGCGCATGGAACGGGTGGTGCAGGAAATAACGACGAAGGGAACGAACTGAATGCTTTATCACCTGTTTCAGGACCTGGCCCTGAACTATCGCGGGTTCGGCGTTTTTCAATACATCACCTTGCGCGGGGTACTGGCGACCTTGACGGCTCTGGGCATCTCCTTCATCGTGGGCCCCGCCTTCATCGACTGGCTGAAGAAGTATCAGATCGGCCAGACGGTGCGCACGGACGGGCCGCAGACCCACTTGAGCAAGTCCGGCACCCCGACCATGGGCGGCGGGCTGATCCTGGTGGCGGTGGCGGTGGCGACCCTGCTGTGGGCCGATCTCAGCAACCGCTTCGTGCTGGTCGCCTTGGCGACGACCCTGGCCTTCGGCGTGATCGGCTGGGTGGACGACTACCGCAAGCTGGTGCTCAAGGATCCCAAGGGGCTCGCGGCCCGCTACAAATATCTGTTCCAGTCCCTGGTCGCCCTGGTGGCGGCCTTCGTGCTTTACCGTACCGCCCAGCACCCTGTGGAGACGCAGCTGATCCTGCCCTTCATCAAAGGTGTCAGCATCGATCTGGGCTACTTCTACATCCTGCTGACCTACTTCGTGATCGTCGGCTCGTCCAATGCGGTCAATCTCACCGACGGCCTGGACGGCCTGGCCATCCTGCCCACGGTCATGGTGGCGGCGGCGCTGGGCGTGTTCGTCTACGTGTCCGGCAACATGGTCTTCGCCAATTACCTGGGTATTCCGGCGGTGCCCGGCAGCGGCGAGCTGCTGATCTTCTGCGGCGCCCTGGTGGGGGCGGGCCTCGGTTTTTTGTGGTTCAACGCCTATCCCGCCCAGGTCTTCATGGGCGACGTGGGCGCCCTGGCCCTGGGCGCGGCCCTGGGCTTGGTGGCGGTGGTGGCGCGCCAGGAAATCGTGCTCTTCATCATGGGCGGCGTCTTCGTCATGGAAACGCTCTCGGTCATGATCCAGGTGGCCTCCTTCAAGCTGACCGGCCGGCGGGTGTTCCGCATGGCGCCCCTGCACCATCACTTTGAGCTGAAAGGATGGCCCGAACCGCGCGTCATCGTGCGTTTCTGGATCATCACCGTCATTCTCGTCCTGGTTGGCCTGTCCAGCCTGAAGATACGCTGATGCGCGAACTGCGAAACCAAAATGTCCTGGTGGTGGGCCTCGGCAAGACCGGGCAGTCGGTGCTGCCCGTGCTGCTGCGCCTGGGCGCCCGGGTGCAGGCGGCGGACAGCCGGGCGGCGCCGCCCGGCCTGGACGCGCTGCGCGAGCGTTATCCCGCGGTGCAGTGGTACCTGGGTCCCTTCGAGCCGGCCCTCTTCGCCGCCCAGGATCTGATCGTGGCGAGCCCGGGATTGGCGCAGAGCGATCCGGCCTTTGCGCAGGCGCGCGCCGTCGGCGTGCCGGTGATCGGCGACATCGAGCTCTTTGCCTGGCTGGCCAAGGCCCCGGTGGTGGGCATCACCGGCTCCAACGGCAAGAGCACGGTGACTACTTTGGTCGGCGAGATGGCCCAAAAAGCCGGGCTGCGCGCCGGGGTGGGCGGCAACCTGGGCACGCCGGCCCTGGATCTGCTGCCCGCCGATGGCGGCGAGCCGGATCTTTACATTCTGGAGTTGTCCAGTTTCCAGTTGGAGCTTGTGGACAGTTTCCGCCCGCGGGTGGCGGCGGTCCTGAACCTGTCCGAGGACCACATGGACCGCTACAACGGATTCGCCGACTACGTGGCCGCCAAGGCGCGCATCTTCGCCCGCATGGGGGCCGGCGATACCCTGGTGCTCAATGCCAATGACGCGCCGACCCGGGCGCTGGCTGCCCAGGTGCCGGCCGGCGTAGATCTGGTCTACTTCGGCCGGCAGGCGCCGCATGGACTCGGCCATGTGCGGGTGCTGGACGAGGGCTTCGGCGAGCAGTTGTGCATCGATGGCGCCGCAGGCACCACGCAGATGGTCCTGCCGCTTTCGGCTTTGCGGATGGTGGGCGAGCACAACGTGGAAAACGCCATGGCGGCCCTGGCCATCGCCTTTGCCGCCGGCATCCCTGCGGCGGCCGCTGCGGCGGCCCTGCGCGAATTCGCCGGCTTGCCGCATCGCATGATCCGGGTGACGGAACTGAACGGCGTTACTTACTACAACGATTCCAAGGGCACCAACGTGGGTGCCACGCTGAAGGCGTTGTCCGGCTTGCCCGGGCCGGTGGTCGCCATTTTGGGCGGCGACTGCAAGGGAGCCGATTTCACGCCCCTGCGCGCGGCGGTGGTGGCGCAGGCACGGGCGGTGGTCCTGCTGGGCCGCGATGCACCCCGCCTCGAGGCGGCTTTGGCCGGGCTGGTGCCCATGCGCCATGCCCGCAGCATGGAAGAGGCGGTGCAATTGGCGGCGGAGCTGGCCAAGCCGGGTGATCAGGTGCTGCTGTCGCCCGCCTGCGCCAGCCTCGACATGTTCCAGGACTACGCGGAGCGGGGGCGGGTGTTCACGGAAGCGGTGCTGCGTTTGGCGAATGGAAGGCAGGCATGGTCAAGCTGAAAGCGGGTATCAACAAACTGTTCGAGCCGCAGGCGCCGGGCAACGGCCAAGCCAAGCGCCAGCCGGGTCTGCTGTCCCAGATGGACCCCTGGCTGCTCGGCGGCGTGCTGCTGCTCATGGGCCTGGGGCTGGTCATGGTCTTTTCGGCCAGCGCCGCGCGCGCCGGCCACGACCTGGGCAATCCGTATCACTACCTGATCCGCCAAGCGGTCTACGTGGCCGCCAGCACGGCAGCCATGTTCGGCGTGGCCCGCGTGCCGATGGCCTTTTGGCGGGAGCGCGGACCGCTGTTGCTGCTCATCAGCCTGGTGCTGCTGGTGCTGGTGCTCATTCCGGGCATCGGCGTGACGGTGAACGCCAGCCGCCGCTGGATCAACCTTTTCGTCATGCGTCTGCAGCCCTCGGAGGTGTTCAAGCTCACCCTGCTCATCTTCATGGCGGGCTACGTGGTGCGCAAAGGACAAGCGCTGCAGTCGCTCAAGGACGGCATTCTGCCCATCGTGGCGGTGTTGGTGATCGGCGGTCTCCTGCTGCTGATGGAACCGGACATGGGCGCCCTGGTGGTCGCCGTGGTGATCGCCGGCGGCATCATCTTCCTGGGCGGCCTGCCGCTGCGCTACGTGGTGGTGGGCGGGTCCCTGGCCGCCGCGGCCCTGGCTTGGCTCGCCATCGCCGAGCCTTACCGGCTGGCGCGCATGACCGCCTTCCGCGACCCCTGGGCGCATCCGCTGGACTCGGGCTTCCAGTTGATCCAATCCCTCATCGCCTTCGGCCGCGGCGGTTTCTTCGGCGTCGGGCTGGGCGAGGGCGTGCAGAAGATGTTCTACCTGCCCGAGGCTCATACGGACTTCATTCTGGCGGTGATCGGCGAGGAACTGGGACTGGTGGGCGTGCTCGCCGTGCTGAGCCTGTTCGTGCTGGTCACGGTGCGCATCTTCCGGGTGGCGCAGGCGGCCGAGCAGGCGGGCTTCGCCTTTGAAGCGCTGCTGAGCTATGGCGTGATGATCTGGTTCGCGGCGCAGGCGCTGGCGAGCATCGGCGTCAATCTGGGGGCCCTGCCCACCAAGGGGCTGACCCTGCCGTTGATGAGCTACGGCGGCAGTAGCCTGCTGTCCATGGCGGCGGCCATCGGCATCGTCCTGGGCATCAGCGCCCGCCTGCAGCCTGCCTTGCGCAAGCAGCCGGGCCTGATGGACACGTTGACCCGTCCGAGGCTCGGAACATGAATGCGCCGATCCGCGTGCTCATCGCGGCCGGCGGCACTGGCGGCCACGTCTTTCCCGCGTTGGCGGTGGCGGAGGAACTGCGCGCCGGCGGCGCCAGCGTGGGCTTCCTGGGCACGGCCGCCGGCCTGGAGGCGCGCGTGGTGCCGGCGGCGGGCTTTCCGCTGGGCCTGATGCAGATGGCCGGCCTGCGCGGCAAGGGCGTGGGACGCTGGCTGGCAGCGCCGTGGCTCCTGCTGCGCGCCATCGGCCAAGCCCGCGCCTTCCTGCGCCGCGAGGCTCCGCAGGTGGTGCTGGGCATGGGCGGCTTCGTGTCCGGGCCGGCGGGCCTGGCCGCCCGCAGCCTGGGCGTGCCGCTGTTGATTCACGAGCAGAACGCCGTGCCCGGCTATGCCAACCGGCTTCTGGCCCGGGTGGCGCAGGCGGTGCTGACCGGTTTCCCCATCCCGACCCTGGGTCGGAGCGAGTGGGTCGGCAATCCGGTGCGCGCCGCCATTGCCGCCCTGCCGGTGCCCGAGGCGCGCCTGGCCGGACGGACGGGCGCCCCGCATCTGCTGGTGATGGGCGGCAGCCTGGGCGCCCGCGATTTGAACCGGGTGCTGCTGGAGGCCATGGCCCGCCTGGCGCCGGCGGAGCGACCGCTGATCTGGCATCAGACCGGCCAGAAGCACTTCGAGGAGGTGCAGCGGGCCTACGCCGAGGCAGGCGTGGAAGCGCGCGTGGAGCCCTTCATCGAGGACGTGGCGGCCGCCCTGGCGTGGGCCGATCTGGCCCTGTGCCGGGCCGGCGCCCTGACCATCGCCGAGCTGGCCTGCGCCGGCCTGGGCGCCATTCTGGTGCCCTATCCCTATGCGGTGGACGATCACCAGGCCGTGAATGCCGAGTTTCTGGTCAAGGCCGGGGCAGCCCGCGTGATCCGGCAGGAGGCCCTGAACGCGGATTCGCTGCTGAAGCTCTTGATGCCGCTGCTGCGCGATCCGCAGGCGCGGCTGCGCATGGCGACGGCGGCGCGCGCCCAGGCCAAGCCTGCCGCGGCGCAGGCGGTGGCGCAGGCGTGCCGCCACTGGGCCATGCAGCACGCCGGAGGCGGGAAGTGAAACGGATGAACACGGCACATTATTTCTGGAGAGCGGGACGTGCGTAACTGGATCAGAAGAATCCACTTCGTGGGCATCGGCGGCGCCGGCATGCGCGGCATTGCCGAGGTCCTGCTCAACCTGGGCTATCACGTCTCTGGCTCGGATCTGGCGGCCAGCCCCGCCACCCTGCGCCTGCAGGACTTCGGAGCGACGGTCTTCGTCGGTCATGAGTCCGCCAACGTGCGCGGCGCCGACGTGGTGGTCATCTCCTCGGCGGTCCGGGCCGACAACCCGGAGGTGCTGGCGGCCCGTGAAGCTCACATCCCGGTCATTCCGCGGGCGGAAATGCTGGCTGAGCTGATGCGCTTCAAGCAGGGCATCGCCGTGGCCGGCACCCACGGCAAGACCACCACCACCAGCCTGATTGCCAGCATTCTGGCGGAAGGCGCCCTGGATCCCACCTTCGTGATCGGCGGATTGCTGAACGTCGCCGGCACCCACGCGGCGCTGGGCAGCGGCGATTACCTGGTGGCCGAGGCGGACGAATCGGATGCCTCCTTTCTCTACCTGTCGCCGGTGATGGCGGTGGTCACCAACATCGACGCCGACCACATGCAGACCTACGACAACGATTTCGACAAGCTGCAGGGCGCCTTCCTGCAGTTCCTCGGCCGGCTGCCCTTCTACGGGCAGGCGGTGCTGTGCCTGGACGACCCGGTGGTGCGTCAGATCCTGCCCCAGGTGCAGAAACCGGTGCTCACCTACGGCTTCAGCGAGGAAGCCGACCTGCAGGCGCGCGCCCTGCAGCCGGACGGGCTGTACAGCCGCTTCGAGCTGTGGCGCAAGGTTTCCAACGGCGAGAGTCTGAAGTGGCTGGACGTGGAGCTGCGCCTGCCGGGCCGCCACAACGTGCTCAATGCCCTGGCGGCGGTGGGCATCGCCAGCCGGGTGGGCGTGGACGAGGCGGCCATCCTGCGTGCCTTGTCCCAGTTCGGCGGGGTCGGACGGCGCTTTCAGGTGCTGGGCCAGTGGCGCGACGTCATTTTCGTGGATGACTATGGCCACCATCCGCGCGAGATCGAAGCGACGCTGGCCGCGGCCCGCAGCGCGTGGCCGCAGCGGCGTCTGGTGGTGAGCTTCCAGCCGCATCGCTACAGCCGCACCCGCGATCTCTTCGAGGCCTTCACCGGAGCCTTCGGCCACGCTGATGAAATTTTCATCACCGAGGTTTACCCCGCCGGAGAAGCGCCTATATCAGAAGCCAGCGGCACCCGGCTGACGGCGGCCATTGCCGCGCAGGGCAAGGCGGCGCACTTCGTCGCCGAGATCGGCGAGCTGCCGGCCCGCCTGCGCGAGTGCCTGCGCCCGAACGATGTTTGCCTGACCCTGGGCGCAGGCAGCATCGGCAAGCTGGCCGGCCAGTGGCCCGCCTTTTTCGGCGAGGAGTGGCAGGCATGAACGCCCTGCACCCGCCAGCCGCCGCTGCGCCGACTGCGGCTTCGGCCGGTACCCCGGCGCCTCTGCGGGGCCGGCTGCGCCTGGGCCAGCCCATGAGCCGCTACACCAGTTGGCGGGTGGGCGGGCCGGCGGACCGTCTCTATCTGCCCAAGGATCTGGCGGACTTGCAGCATTTCCTGCGGCACTGGGCAGTCGGTCCGGTCACCTGGGTCGGGCTGGGCAGCAATCTGCTGGTGCGCGACGGCGGCATCCGCGGCACGGTCGTGGTCACCGCCGGCGCCCTGAGCGAACTGCGCCTGCTGGACGAGCGCACCGTGCGCGCCGGTGCCGGGGTGAGCTGCGCCAAGCTGGCCCGCTTCTGCGCCAACGCCGGGCTGGCCGGCGCCGAGTTCCTGGCCGGCGTGCCGGGCACCCTGGGCGGCGCCCTGGCCATGAACGCCGGCGCCCACGGCGGCGAGACCTGGCGGTTGGTGCAGGCGGTGGAGACGCTGGACCCCCATGGCCAACTGCAGCGCCGTGCCCCGGAGTCTTTCCGCATCGGCTATCGCAGCGTGGAGGGCCTGGGCGACGCCTGGTTCGCCGCCGCGGAGCTGCGCCTCAATCCCGATGCGCCGACGGCGGTGAACGCCCGCATCCGCGAGTGGCTGGAGCGGCGCAGCCAGACCCAGCCTTTGGAGCTGCCGAGCTGCGGTTCGGTGTTCCGCAATCCGCCCGGCGACCATGCCGCGCGGCTGATCGAATCCTGCGGCCTGAAGGGCTGGCGCATCGGCGGTGCTCAGGTTTCCGAGAAGCACGCCAACTTCATCGTCAATCTGGGCGACGCCAGGGCCGCCGACATCGAGACCCTGATCCGGCACGTGGCGGCAACGGTCGAAGCCCGCTGCGGGGTGCGCCTGCACCCGGAAGTGCGGGTGATCGGCGAGGAAGTGGATATTTAGCGCGGCATCAGGCTGCGTCAATGGGGCCCGCCGCTTGGCGGCGGGCCCGGAGGCAAGGAGCGAGATGGAGAGTTTTGGACGGGTGGCGGTTTTGTATGGAGGGCCGGCCGGGGAGCGCGAAGTCTCCCTGGAGAGCGGCCGCAACGTGCTGGAGGCCCTGCAGGCCCAGGGCATCGACGTTGTCGGCATCGATGCCATGCCCGGCACCCTGCCGGCGCAGCTGCAGGCCAGCGGGGCGCAGCGGGTGTTCAACATGCTGCACGGGCGCTTCGGCGAGGACGGCGTGGTGCAGGGTTGCCTGGAGACCCTAGGCCTGCCCTACACCGGTTCCGGCGTGCTGGCCTCCAGCCTCGCCATGGACAAGTTGCGCAGCAAGTGGCTGTGGCATGGCGCCGGGCTGCCCACGCCCGAGTTCCGCATCGTCCGCGGCGAGACGGCGGACTGGACGGAACTGGTGGCGGTGCTGGGCCTGCCGCTCATGGTCAAGCCCATCCGCGAGGGTTCCAGCCTGGGCATCAGCAAGGTGAATGCCCTGGAGGCGTTGCCGGCGGCCGTGGCCGAGGCGCGTCGCTTCGACGATACGGTGATCATCGAGCGCTTCATCAAGGGACAGGAAACGACGGTGGGCATCCTGGAGCGCCAGCCGTTGCCGGTGATTCGCCTGGAGACCGCGCGGGAGTTCTACGACTACACGGCCAAATATCTGGCCGACGACACCCGCTACCTGATCCCCTCGGGCCTGGGCGAGACGGTAGAGCGCCGGCTGCAGGAGTTGGCCCTGCAGGCCTTCGATGCCCTCGGCTGCAGCGGCTGGGGGCGGGTGGACTTCATGGTGGACGAGGCCGGGCAGCCCTGGCTGCTGGAAATCAACACCGTGCCCGGCATGACCAGCCACAGCCTGGTGCCCATGGCGGCCAAGGCGGCCGGCATCGATTTCGCCACCCTGACCCGCCGCATCCTGGCCGGCGCGCAGTGCCAGATGCAGGCGCGGGCCGGTTGATGCAAACTTACCGCCGCCCGGCGCCCCGGCCCGTCGCCGGCGGCTTTCGGCCGCGCCACCTGGCGCTGCTGCTGGCTGCCGTGCTGCTCTTGGCTGCGGTGGGATGGACCTGGCAGTGGCTGCGTGATCCGCAGAGCTTCCCGGTGCGGGCGCTGGTGGTGGAGGGGCGCCTGCAGCACGTGCAGGCGGCGCGCGTGCTGGAGCAGGTGAAGCCCTTGGCGGCGGTCGGCTTCCTGCGCCTCGATCCACTGGCCATCCGTCAGGCGGTGAGTGAGCTGCCCTGGGTGGATCAGGTGGCCGTCTGGCGCGAATGGCCGGACCAGCTGCGCATCCGGGTGGTGGAACAGAAGCCGGTGGCACTCTGGCGGCAGGACGAACAGACGGTGCTGGTCAACTCCCGCGGCGAGCTGTTCCGGGTGCCGGCCGCGCAAATGCCCAAGGACCTGCCGGTGCTGGAGGGACCGCTGGGCCAGCAGAAGAAGATGTTGACGCAATTGATGGATTTGAACCGGACCCTGCAGTCTTCCGGGACACGGGTGACGCGGCTGGAGCTGGATGCACGAGGCTCCTGGCGCTGCACCCTCAATGGGCAGATCCATCTGGCACTGGGGCGCACGGAACCGTTCGCGCGCCTGCAGCGCTGGTTGGCCATCTATCCGCAGATCCGCGGCTATCTGGCGTCGAATGCCGCCGTGGATCTGCGCTACGCCAACGGATTTGCCATGATGAACCCGCTGGAAAGCACGGCTTGGGAGAGGAAATGAGCAAGAAGCTTGATAAGAATCTGGTTGTCGGCCTGGACATCGGGACCTCCAAGGTCTGCGCGGTGGTGGCCGAGCTGACGCCTGAAAACGAAGTGGAAATCATCGGCATCGGCCAGCATCCCTCCCGGGGGTTGAAGAAGGGCGTGGTGGTGAACATCGACTCCACGGTGCAGGCCATCCAGCGCGCCGTGGAAGAGGCGGAGCTGATGGCGGGCGTGCAGATCCGCAACGTCTTCGCCGGCATCGCCGGCAGCCACATCCGCGGCTTCAACAGTCACGGCATCGTCGCCATCAAGAGCAAGGAAGTGACCCAGGACGACATCAACCGTGTGATCGACGCGGCGCGTGCCATCGCCATCCCGATGGACCAGAAGATCCTGCACATCCTGCCCCAGGAGTTCATCATCGACGATCAGGAGGGCGTGCGCGATCCCATCGGCATGTCCGGCGTGCGCCTGGAGGCCAAGGTGCACATCGTCACCGGCGCGGTGAGCGCGGCCCAGAACATCATCAAGTGCATCCGCCGTTGCGGCCTGGAGGTGGAGGACATCGTGCTCGAGCAGATCGCCTCCAGCGAATCGGTGCTGACCGCCGACGAGAAGGAGCTGGGCGTCTGCCTGGTGGACATCGGCGGCGGCACCACCGACATCGCGGTCTTCGCCGACGGCGCCATCCGTCACACGGCGGTGATCCCGATCGCCGGCGACCACGTGACCAACGACATCGCCGTGGCGCTGCGCACGCCCACGCAGGCGGCAGAGGAGATCAAGAAAAAGCATGCCTGCGCCCTGACCCAGCTGGCGCACATGGAGGAAAACATTCAGGTGCCGAGCGTCGGCGACCGGCCGCCCCGGACCCTGTCGCGCCAGACCCTGGCGGAAATCGTCGAGCCGCGCGTGGCCGAGCTGTTCCAGCTGATCCAGGCGGAGTTGCGCCGCTCCGGCTTCGAGGACGTCATCGCCTCGGGCGTGGTCCTGACCGGCGGCTCCAGCAAGATGGACGGCATGGTGGAGCTGGCCGAGGAGATCTTCCACATGCCCGTGCGCCTGGGCGAGCCGACCCACGTCAGCGGCCTGCTGGACGTGGTGCGCGACCCCACTTACGCCACCGGCGTGGGGTTGATCCTCTTCGCTCAGCACAACATGGGCGGGCGGGCGGTGGAACAGCATCTGAACGGCGGCATGAAATCCATTTTTCAGAAGATGAAGACCTGGTTCCAGGGCGAGTAGGGCGATTGTTGCACATTTTTTGAATCGGGCCGGCGGCTTTTCGGGCGCGCCAAGGTAAGCGGATCATCGATCCGCGCGTTGCATAACTGCAGGAGAACGGGGGTAACAACCATGTATGAACTGATGGAAACACAGGAAATGTCGGCGGTCATCAAGGTCATCGGCGTCGGCGGCGGCGGCGGCAACGCCATCGACAACATGGCCGAGGTCGGCCTCGATGGCGTCGAATTCATCGCCGCCAACACGGATGCGCAGGCGCTGGCCCGCTCCAAGGCCCAGCACGCGCTGCAGCTGGGCGCGGAGATCACCCGCGGCCTGGGCGCCGGCGCCAACCCCGACATCGGGCGCAAGGCAGCCGAAGCCGATCAGGAACAGATCCGTGAAATGCTCGCCGGCGCCGACATGGTTTTCATCACCGCCGGCATGGGCGGCGGCACCGGCACCGGCGCCGCCCCGGTGGTGGCCAGCATCGCCCGCGAGCTGGGCGTGCTCACCGTGGGCGTGGTCACCAAGCCGTTCGGCTTCGAGGGCAAGAAGCGCATGGCCAACGCCATGGCCGGCATCGAAGAGCTCACCAAGCACGTGGACTCGCTGGTGACCATCCCCAATGATAAGCTCCTGTCCGTGCTGGGCAAGAATGTGTCCCTGAAGGATGCGCTCAAGTACGCCGACAACGTGCTCCTGGGCGCGGTACAGGGCATCGCCGAGTTGATCACCCGGCCGGGCCTGATCAACGTGGACTTCGCCGACGTTCGCACCGTGATGTCGGAGATGGGCGTGGCCATGATGGGTTCCGCCACGGCCACCGGCGACAACCGTGCCAAGGATGCGGCCACCCGGGCGGCCAGCAGCCCGCTGTTGGAGGACGTCCATCTGAGCGGCGCCCGCGGCATCCTGGTCAACGTCACGGCGGGCATGGACCTGTCCATCGGCGAGTTCGAGGAAGTGGGCAACGTCATCAAGGGCTTTGCCGCCGACGATTCCACCGTGGTGGTCGGCACCGTGATCGACCCGGAGATGAGCGGCGAGCTGCGGGTGACCGTGGTGGCCACCGGCCTGGGCCGTGCCGTGACCCTGCCCAACGAGCCGATGATGCGGGTGGCTGCCAGCACTGCCACGCCGGCCCGCCCCAACTGGGAGGAGCTGGATCGCCCGGCGGGGCAGCGCGGCAGCTGGCGGACCCAGCATCGCGCCGTGGGAGCGGGGCCGCTGCCCGACTACAGCGATCTAGACATCCCCGCTTTTCTGCGCAAGCAGGCCGACTGAGCGGCAGACTTTTGGGTGTTGCAAAAAGGCTACAGCTGTTGGATAAAAATAAGTATAATGGTTGTGTCTGACCGACCGGTCAGTTTTGGTCTGGACAAGCGGCCAGTTTTTGGTAGGCTTGTCCCGAAGCCAGGGAGGGGCCCGTGAGGGCCTAAAGCGAGCATGGTAAGACAGCGCACACTCAAGAACATGGTCTGGGGCACGGGCATCGGCCTGCATTCGGGAAAAAAGGTGTACATCGGCCTTCGCCCGGCCCCGGCCAATACCGGCATCGTCTTTCACCGGACCGATCTGGGCGAGGGCGCGCTGGTCAAGGCCTGCCCCGAGAATGTTGTAGACACCCAACTGTCCACCAACCTGGGCAAGGACGGCGTGCGCGTGGCCACGGTGGAGCACCTCATGTCCGCGCTGGCCGGCATGGGCATCGACAACGCCTACATCGACCTCGATGGGCCGGAAGTGCCCATCATGGACGGCAGCGCCGCTCCCTTCGTGTTCCTGATCCAGTGTGCCGGCATCGAGGAGCAGAGCGCGCCCAAGCGCTTCATCCGCATCACCAGGCCGGTGCAGGTGCAGGACGGCGACCGCTGGACCCGCCTGGAACCCTACGACGGTTTCCGGGTGTCCTTCGCCATCGACTTCGATCACCCGGTCATCCGCCACGGCCAGCAATTCGTCAGCATCGACTTTTCCACGACCTCCTTCGTCAAGGAGGTGTCGCGGGCGCGCACCTTCGGCTTCATGCGCGAAGTGGAGGCCTTGCGGCAGATGGGGCTTGCCCTGGGCGGCAACCTGGACAACGCCATCGTCGTGGATGATTACCGCGTGCTGAACGAGGACGGTCTGCGCTACGACGACGAGTTCGTCCGCCACAAGATCCTCGATTCCATCGGTGATCTCTATCTCATGGGCTATGCCATGATCGGCCACTTCAGCGGCCACAAATCGGGCCATGCCTTGAACAATCAGCTTCTGCGCCATCTGTTGGCCCATCGCGACGCCTGGGAGTTTCTGGACGGCCGCGAGGACTATGCGCCCGGCGCCTTCGTGGAAGGGCTTGCTAGTACCTGAGTTTGCCTTCCAGGGTGCGCGCCAGCCGGTCCATGGCGCCGGCCAGCTGCGGATCCTCGACCATCAGTGCCGCTACCCGCAGGGCTGCCGCGGCCTCCGGTGAACTTGCCGGACCATTTGCGGGTCTCTTGTTCTGGGAAGCCGGCGTTTGGCGCAGCAGGGTCGCCAAGCGCGGTTGCACGCGACAACGCAGCGCCGTCACCGGGCTGTCCGCATAGTGCCGGTTCCAGCGGGCCAGCAGCTCATCGCGCCGCAGGCGCAGCCACTGGGCCCAGGTCCCGGAGCTGACACCCACCCACAACGTGCCGTCCTGCCAATCGAGCAGATGCATGTGTCCCCGGGCCTCCTTCCCCACCCATGCTTCCCAGGCCTGCTGGCGTGCGTGCAAGGTGCGGGCGATGCCGAGCAGGTCCGCCAGCTCCGTGCCTTGGGCGCAGCGCATGATTTGATGGATGGTCACCGGCCCTTTACCCCTGCATGCTCGTGGAATTGCCTGATTTGTCTTTGCTTCTGATGTCCACCCCTTACGCGGGGGAGCGTCCTATGGTAATTTGTCAGCAAAATTTTCTCATCTCCTGTGCTGGATGCAGACTTTCCTATGATTTCTAGTTTAGTACGCCGCTTCATGGGCAGCCGCAACGATCGGCTCATCAACCGCTTGCAGGGGCTGGTCGCCCGCACCAATGCCCTGGAGGCCGACCTCGCCGCGCTCAGCGACAGCCAGTTGGCCGCCAAGACCGAGGAGTTCAAGCGGCGTCTGGCCGGCGGCGAGAGCCTGGACGATCTCCAGCCCGAAGCCTTCGCGGTGGTGCGGGAGGCTTCCAAGCGCGTGCTGGGCATGCGCCACTTCGACGTGCAGCTGATCGGCGGCATGGTGCTGCACCAGGGCAAGATCGCCGAGATGCGCACCGGCGAGGGCAAGACCCTGGTCGCCACGTTGCCGGCCTACCTCAACGCCCTGACCGGCCAAGGCGTGCACGTGGTCACCGTGAACGACTACCTGGCGCGCCGCGATGCCGAATGGATGGGCAAGGTCTACCGCTTCCTGGGGCTCTCCGTGGGGGTGATCGTGTCCGATCTGTCCCAGGAGGAGCGCCGCGCCGCCTATGGCACCGACATCACCTACGGCACCAACAACGAGTTCGGCTTCGATTACCTGCGAGACAACATGGCCTTCCGCCCAGAGGAACGGGTGCAGCGGAAGCTGCACTACGCCATCATCGACGAGGTGGATTCCATTCTCATCGACGAGGCGCGCACGCCGCTCATCATCAGCGGCCCGACCGAGGACAGCACCGAGCTCTACCATCAGGTGGACAAGGTCATCCCGCACCTGAAGCCGGAGGAGGATTACACCGTCGACGAGAAGGCGCGCCAGGTGATGCTCACGGAAGAAGGCACGGAGCGGGCGGAGAACCTGCTGCGCGATGCCGGCCTGCTGGTACAGGGCAATCTCTATGACGCGAGCAACGTCACCCTGGTGCATCACCTGAACCAGGCGCTGCGCGCCCATGCCCTGTTCAAGCGCGAGGTGGACTACATCGTGCGCGACGGCCAGGTGATCATCATCGACGAGTTCACCGGCCGCATGATGAGCGGGCGGCGCTGGTCCGACGGCCTGCACCAGGCCGTGGAGGCCAAGGAGGGGGTCAAGATCCAGAACGAAAACCAGACCCTGGCTTCCATCACCTTCCAGAACTACTTCCGCATGTACCAGAAGCTGTCCGGCATGACCGGCACCGCCGATACCGAGGCCTACGAGCTGCAGCAGATCTACGGCCTGGAAGTGGTGGTGATCCCGACCCACCGGCCGGTGCAGCGCAAGGACATGCCCGACCTGGTCTATCGCACCGCCGAGGAGAAGTACAAGGCCATCACCGACGAGATCCGCGACTGCTATGAGCGCGGTCAGCCGGTGCTGGTGGGCACCACCTCCATCGAGACCAACGAGTATCTGTCGGGCCTGTTGAAAAAGGCCAAGATCCCGCATCAAGTGCTGAACGCCAAGCAGCACGAGCGCGAGGCCGAGATCGTGGTCCAGGCCGGTCAGCCCAAGGCGGTGACCATCGCCACCAACATGGCCGGCCGCGGTACCGACATCGTGCTGGGTGGCAACCCCGAGCCGCTCATCCAGCAGGTGCGCGACGATGTCCTGCTGAGCGAGGAGCAGAAGCAGGCCAAGATCGAGCAGATCCGCCAGGAATGGCAGGCGCGCCACGACGAGGTCATTCAGCTGGGCGGCCTGCACATCGTCGGCACCGAGCGCCACGAGTCGCGCCGCGTGGACAATCAGCTGCGCGGCCGCGCCGGACGTCAGGGCGACCCGGGCTCCAGCCGCTTCTTCCTGTCCCTGGAGGACAGCCTGATGCGCATCTTCGCCAGCGAGCGCATCGGCGTCATCATGCAGCGCCTGGGCATGCAGGAAGGCGAGGCGATCGAGCACAAGTGGGTCACCAAGGCCATCGAGAACGCCCAGCGCAAGGTGGAAGGCCGCAACTTCGACATCCGCAAGCAGCTGCTGGAATACGACGACGTGGCCAATGAGCAGCGCAAGGTCATCTACCAGCAGCGCAACTCCCTCATGGACACGGACGACATCAGCGACACCATCGCCGAGCTGCGTCGCGAGGTCCTGGAAGAGCTGCTGGTGACCTACGCACCGGCCGGCGTGATGGAAGAGGAATGGGATCTGGCGGGGCTGGAGGACGCCCTGGAGCGTCAGTTCGGCGCCCGGTTGCCGGTGCGCGAATGGCTGGCTCAGGATCAGGCCATGCACCGCGACGCTCTCTTCGAGCGGCTGCTGGCGGATCTGGAGAGCCTGTACGCGGCCAAGGTGGAACTGGTCGGCGCGCCGGTCATGCGGCATTTCGAGAAGGCCGCCATGCTGCAGGTTCTCGATACCCAGTGGAAGGACCACCTGGCGGCCATGGACCATCTGCGCCAAGGCATCCATCTGCGCGGCTACGCCCAGAAAAATCCCAAGCAGGAGTACAAGCGCGAAGCCTTCGAGATGTTCAACGACATGATCCGGCGGGTCAAGACCGAGGTCATCGAGATCGTTTCCAGGCTGCACGTGGCCGCCGAACAGGACGTGGCCGCCTTCGAGGAACAGCGCCCGCATCCTGCCGAGGTGCAGTATCAGCATCCCAGCTTCGCCGAAGCGGCCGGCGGGGTGGAGGAAGGGCCGGAAATGCGGCCGCAGCCGATCGTGCGCGAAGGACAGAAGGTCGGCCGCAACGAACCTTGCCCCTGCGGTTCGGGCAAGAAGTACAAGCACTGCTGCGGCCGGTTGGCCTGAACCAGTCAAGTCGTTAATAAGCCATGAATAAAAGAAAGCATGTCGTGCCCACTGGGAAAACGCCCCGTCGGCCGGGCGGTGTGATGGAGCCCGCTTGTGCCGCGCGGCGCTGGCTGGGCGGGGTGCGCTGATCATGGCTGTCGGACTCAGTGCCTTGCCGTCCTTGCATCCCGTTGCCGGCGTGCGCCTGGGCAGCGTGGCGGCCGGCATCAAGAAGCCGAACCGGCTGGACCTGACTCTGATGCACCTGGCTCCCGGCAGCAAGGTGGCCGCGGTGTTCACCAGGAACCGCTTCCGCGCCGCGCCGGTGATCCTGGCCAAGAATCACCTGCGCGTGGCCACGCCGCAAGCGCTGGTGATCAACACCGGCTACGCCAATGCCGGCACCGGCGAGGCCGGCATCGAGGACGCCCGCGCGGTTTGCGACGGCGTGGCCCAGCAGCTGGGCTGCGAGCTGCACGAGGTGCTGCCCTTCTCCACGGGCGTGATCGGCGAGCGCTTCCCGGTGGAGCGGCTGCTGGCCGGCCTGACCGGCTGCGCGGCCCAGCTGGACGAGAACAACTGGGCGCGGGCGGCTGAAGCGATCATGACCACCGACACCGTGGCCAAGGGCGCCTCGCGCCGCATCGAGATCGACGGCGTGCCGATGACGGTGACTGGCATCTGCAAGGGCGCCGGCATGATCCGCCCGGACATGGCTACTATGCTGGCCTTCGTCGCCACCGACGCGCCGCTGGGGCAGAGCGCCCTGCAAGCCTGCCTGGAGCATGCGGCCAACCGTTCCTTCAACCGCATCACCGTCGACGGCGACAGCTCCACCAATGATGCCTGCGTGCTGATCGCCACCGGCCGGGCGCCCTTGGCGCCCATTGCCGAGCCGCAGGGGGCGGCCTTTGCCGCCGTGCAGGCGGCGGTGGCCGAGGTCATGCTGGAGCTGGCCCAGGCCATCGTCCGCGACGGCGAGGGGGCGACCAAGTTCATCACCATCGCCGTGGAACGCGGCACCGACAGCGCGGAGTGCCTGCGCACCGCCTATCGCATCGCCCACTCGCCGCTGGTCAAGACCGCCTTTTTTGCCTCCGACCCCAACTGGGGACGCCTGCTCGCCGCCATCGGCTCGGCCGGCATCGACGATCTGGACGTGAACCGGGTGGCCATCTGGCTCAACGAGCTGGCCATCGTGCAGCAGGGCGCGCGGGCGCCCGGCTACCGGGAGGAGGACGGGGCGGCGGTCATGGCCCAGCCGGAGATCGTCATCCGCGTGGACCTGGGTCGCGGCGCGGCCAGCGAGACCATCTGGACCTGCGATCTGTCCTACGACTACGTCAAGATCAACGCCGAATACCGGACCTGAGCGCAACGTGAGCGGTGAGCAGTCGCACGGCAGCGTGGTGCAGGTGGCGGTGGGGGTGGTGCTGGACGCGGCGGGGCGGGTGCTGGTCGCCCGCCGCCGGCCCGAGGCGCACCAGGGCGGCCTCTGGGAGTTTCCCGGCGGCAAGATCGAAGCGGGCGAAGACCTGCTGGCGGCTCTGCGGCGCGAGCTGCACGAGGAGCTGGGCATCCGGGTGGAGGAGGCCCGCCACTGGTTTACCCAGGAGCACCGCTACCCCGACAAGTCGGTGGCTTTGCAGATCTGCCTCGTGCGGCGCTTCAGCGGCGAGCCGCGCGGCCTGGAGGGGCAGCCGCTGCGTTGGGCGTCCGTGGCCGAGCTGATGGCGCTGTCCTTTCCGGCGGCCAATCTGCCCATCGTCGCGGCGCTGCAAACCCTGTCCGCGGAGCTGCCGCATGGCCCTGCCTGAGCCGCGCCTCTACTTCATCGCCGATCCGTCCCGCTGCCCGCCCGGGCACTTTCTGCCCCACCTGCAAGCCGTCATCGATGCCGGCGTATCCTGGGTACAGTTGCGCGCCAAAGGCTTGGCGGAACAGGAGTCCCGTGCGCTGGCGGCACAGGTGCTGGCCATCACGCGCCCGGCGGGCGCCCGGCTGCTGCTGAACGGCGATCCCGCCCAGGTGGCTGCCTGGGGCGCGGACGGGGTGCAGCTCTCCGCCGCCCAGCTGGCGCACCTTGCGGGGCAGCGACGCCAGGCGGACTGGGGCTTGCTGGGGGCTTCCTGCCACGATGCGGCCGAGCTGGCGGCCGCCGCGGCTGTGGGCTGTGATTTCGCCCTGCTGTCGCCGGTTTTCCCGACCGCCACCCACCCCGGCGCTCCGGCGCTGGGTCTGGAGCGCTTCGCCGGCCTGGTGCGGCAGGCGGCGTTGCCGGTGCTGGCGCTGGGCGGCATCACCCCGGCGCGGGCGGCAGCGGCGCTGGCCCGCGGGGCGGCGGGCGTGGCGGTGCTGGGCGGCATTCTGGAGGCGCCGGATCCGCGGGAGGCGGTGACGGCATATCTGGCTGCCCTGGCGCCCGCCGCCTGAAAGTGCTTTTCAGGCCGGGCGCCCATCGCGCGAGCTCGCTCCGGTGACTGGGTGCCACCCGCCTTGCAGCGGCGAGCCTGCTCGCGGTCGCCGTGGCCGTGCCGTCCCACAGCGCTGCGGCGGGCCACCGACGCATTCGGGAGGCGGATGCTAGGCGCCTGATGCCAAGCCGCCGGCCACGTGCAGCGGCCACTGGGCCTGCCACAGTCGGCCGTTGCGGTCGCGCAGCAGCAGGGTGGCGCGCCAGTCGCTGCCGCCCTGGGTGCAGATGGGCAGCATGGCCGTGGCCGCCCATTGCGTCGGCGTCTCGGGGCGCAGGGTGAAGCGGTTCACGCCCATGTCCATGCCCGGCATGGTGAAGTCCACCTGCGCTTCCTGCAGCGGCGCCAGTGCCGGGTCTACCCGGATGGTGAAGCGCAGCCGCTCCATGGTGCGTACCGGGCGCGGCTGCAGCTCGGCGCTCACGTGCCGGCCGTCGGCATCGACTGCGCCGCAGGGGCCGCTGCCCAGATCGCAGCCGGCGGGTGCGGCGCGCATGATTTGCGCGGCGGCGGGCGGGGCGATGACTTGCCGGAGCCGGTCGCGTTGTATATAAATGGATGCCAATATCCCGACAAGGATCAGGACCGGCAGCAGGCCCAAGAGCCATTTGCGCTTGACGGTCATCGTATGCTTTCTCCAACTTGCCGCGGGCGCCTCCCGGCGCTGCGGATATGACGGTGGACGCCATGACGGATCTCAGACTCGATGCTCCCTTCCTCCTGGGCCGCGCGGCGGCCCTGCAGCAGGTATTGCGCGCGGCGCGCCTGGTGGCGGCCACGGATGTCACCGTGCTGATCCAGGGCGAGTCCGGCACCGGCAAGGAGCTTCTGGCCCGCTTCGTCCACGCCGGCTCCGCCCAGGCGGCGGGCCCCTTCGTGGCCATCAACTGCGCCGCCATCCCGGACCAGCTCCTGGAATCCGAACTGTTCGGCTACCGGCGCGGCGCCTTCACCGGCGCCACCCAGGACTATGCCGGCCGCATCCGCGCCGCCGCCGGGGGGACGCTCTTCCTGGACGAGATCGGCGAGCTGTCGCTCATGGCACAGGCCAAGCTGCTGCGCTTCCTGGAAAGCGGCGAGATCCATCCGGTGGGCGAGGCCCGGCCGGTGACCGTGCGCACGCGCCTCATTGCCGCCACCCATCGCAATCTGCTGCAGCTGGTGCGCGAACAGCGCTTTCGCGCCGACCTCTATTATCGCCTGCAGGTGGTGCCGCTGGAAATGCCGCCCCTGCGCGAACGGCTCGAGGACATTCCGCTGCTTTTCGCCCACTATGCCGCCGAAGCGGCGGCCCGCTACGGCCGTCCCTGCGTCAGCCTGGACCGGCGGGCGCTGGCTCGACTGACGGCCTATGCCTGGCCCGGCAACGTGCGCGAACTCAAGAACCTGTGCGAGCGGCTGACGGTGCTGCACGGCGAGGCCGGCGTGCCGCTGGGGCCGGAGTGCCTGCCGGCCGAATTCGCGGAGGCCGTCCCGGCCGCCGGGGAGAGCCTGGGTCTCTTCGCCGCCGAGCGCCGCCTGATCGAAGAGGCGCTCCAGCAGGCCCGCGGCAATCGCTCCCAGGCCGCCCGCCTGCTGGGCATCAGTCGCGACACCCTGCTTTACCGCCTGAAGAAGTACGCACTGGCGTAGTACTCCGGGCGGGCGCAGGCGCAAGCTGGCTCGCGATATGGCGCGCCGGCTGGCATGAATCGCGGGCAAGCCCGCTCCTACCCAGCCCGGCTGCGATCGGTCCCGTCCTCGTCTGGCACGGCATCGCGTCCCGCCAGGCCGTTCACCCAGCCTCAGTGATGATGCTCATGCCCCATGGGCATGCCCGTGCGATCCTCCACCGGTGCTTCCAGCTCGATGATGCTGCCGCTCTGGAACTTCAGGGTCAGCGGTACCTTGTCGCCCGCCTTCAGGGGCTGCTTGAGGTTAATCAGCATCAGGTGATAGCCGCCCGGCTTGAGCTCCGTCTGACCGCGGGCGGGCAGGGGGATCTTGTCCTGCTGGCGCATGCGCATGACGTTGCCGTCGGCAATGGTGGCATGCAGTTCCACCGTCTGCGCCGCCGGGGTGCTGGCGCTGATCAGGGCGTCCGCCTTGGCATCGGGGTTCTTCAGCACCATGAAGGCGGCGCTGATCTTCTGGGCCGGCGGGATGGGGCGTACCCACGGATGGTCCACGGCGGGGGCGGCGTGGGCCAGCAGGGGGGCGAGCGCGAGGCTCAGGGCCAACAAGGTCTTACGCATGACAACTCCTCATCGAAAGCCGGCGAACCGGCATGCACTAATGTAACGGCTGCTGGCCGACCAGCTTGGTCAGCAGCAGCACCAGGGACAGCACGCCGAAGCCGGCGATGCTGAAGCCCGCCGCCCTGCGCACCCAGGGCTTGCGGGTGAAGTGGGTGAGCAGGCCGGCCAGACTGCCCATGGTCAGCACGGTGGGCAGGGTGCCCAGTCCGAAGGCCAGCATCAGCAGGCCCCCGCGCGCCGCCGAACCGGCGGACAGGGCCATGATGAGCGCCGAGTACACGAGACCGCAAGGCAGCCAGCCCCAGAGGGTGCCCAGCAGCAGGGCGTGACCGGGGGAGCGTACCGGCAGCAGGCGTCGGCCGACCGGCTCCAGCCGCCGCCACAGGGGCTGACCCAGGTGCTCGATGCGGCTGACCTTGGGAGCCAACCCGGCCAGGTAGAGGCCGATGGCCAGCATCATCACGGCCGCCAAGCCCTGCAGGACGAGCTGGGCCAAGCGCAGCGGCAGCACGCCGGCCGCCAGCGCGCCGAGGCCGCCCGCCAGCAGGCCCGCCACCGAGTAGGAGAGGATGCGGCCGGCGTTGTAGCCGAGCAGGTAAGGCATCTGGCGCAGGGGTTCGGCGCGCACGGCGGGCGGCAGGCTGAAGCTCAGCATGCCGACGATGCCGCCGCACATGCCCACGCAGTGGACGCCGCCCAGCAGGCCGACGATGAGGGCGGTGAGAATGGGAAGCTGCGTACCGAAATCCATCAGCGTATCTCACCACATCTCCGAAGCCGTTGCCAGCGGGCCACGAGCCCGCTCACAGGCGGTAGCTCGCCTGCAGATAGACGTTGATGCCGGCGCCGGGCAGCTTGCCGCCTACCGGCACGTCGCTGCCCGCCACCCGGTTGATGCCGTTCAGGTGGTCCACGTAGTAGCGGTTGAGCAGGTTCTCGATGCCGGCATCCACTTGCCAGGCTTGGTTCGGCGTGAAGCGGGCACGCAGGTTCAGTAGCTGGTAGCCGGGCGTCCGCTGCTCGCCGTTGAAGGCGGCCACGGCGTTCTGCGGGGCGACCAAGCGGGTTTCCAGGCCCGCCTGCCAGCTCTGCCGCCGATGCCAGAGGCCCAGGGTGCCCCACAGGGGGGCGATCCGGTACAGGCTGTCGCCGTCGCCCAGTCGGCGGCCGCGCACGTAGGCGGCCTGGCCGGTCAAACGCCAGGCGGTGCCGAGGTCATAGTGGCCTTGGCCGTCGATGCCGTAGAGCATCACCTTGTCCAGATTGGCGAACTGCAGCACGTCGGCGCCGGCGGCGATGGCGGCCGGGGTGCGCGCGCCCTGGATGTAGTCGTGCACCTGGTTGTAGAAAAGATTGACGGTGAGCAGCGCCTGCCGGGGACGCCAGTCGAGGCCGAGGTTGGCCTGATAGCTCACCTCCGGGCGCAGGTTCACGTCGCCCAGATAGCGGCGGCCATCGGAGAGGCCGGCGTTGGCGGCCAACGGAGTCCAGAGATAGCGCTCCAGGAGGCTCGGCGAGCGCGTCTTGCGGGCCACGCCCAGGCTGTAGCTGAGGTCCGCGCGGGCCAGGTAGCTCAGCTTGGCGGTGGCATCCCAGTTCCAGTCCGTCTGGCGGCGCTCGGCGGCATTGAAGGCGGCCGCCGCCGCGGCGGTCATGCCGTTGCTGCGCACGATGACGTCGGCATCGGACACGTAGCGGTCCAGGCGCGCGCCGAGATCCAGCGTCCAGCGCCGGCCCAGCTCCCGCGACCATTCCGAGAAGACGCCGAGGTCCTGGCTGCGGGCATTGTTGAACATGTCCATGGCCGCGCCCGTGGCCGCGTTCTGCTGATAGGCGTCGAAGCTGTTCACGTGGAAGTCGGCGCCGAGGGTGGCCAGTCCGCCGCCGGCGGCCAGGGACGCGCTGAGCTTGCCGCCGGTGTCGCGGGACTCGGCCGGGGCGAACATGCGCATGCCGGTGTTCGGGCGCAGGCTGTAGTTGTCCATCAGATGATCGACCCGATGGTGATAGAGGCTGGTTTCCACGCGGGCCCAGGGGCCTGGTCCCTGGCCGCTGTACTTGGCCCGGTAGCGCTGCGATTTGTCGTAGATCATGTCCATGCCCAGCGCCGGGGTACCGGCATCCCAGGTATTGTGCAGGCCGGCGCTGAGATCCAGGCGGCCGCGGCCCAGGCGGCGCGCGTAGTCGATGTCGCCGGCCTGATAGCTGTAGCCGGTGTCGGCGATGGTGCCGCCGCGGAAGCGGGTGTTGGCGGCCTTGCCGGCGCTGCCGGACAGGCGCAGGCCCTGGACCTCGTTGGCCACCTGTCCCGCCAGATAAGCACTGATGGCGCCGTTGTTGCCGCGCAGGCCGAGGCCCAGTTCGCCGCCGGGCCGGTACTTGGCGTCGGGCCCCAGCGCCACGCCCTTGCGCTCCGCCAGCACCGCGCCGGCCGGGGCGCCGGGGCCGGTGCTGACCGGCGCGATGCCCGGGATCACCGTGAGCGTTTCCAGCGCCTGCGGCGCGATGTAGTGCAGCGGCGGGTCCATG
This sequence comes from Thermithiobacillus tepidarius DSM 3134, assembly GCF_000423825.1. Classification (NCBI taxonomy): domain Bacteria; kingdom Pseudomonadati; phylum Pseudomonadota; class Acidithiobacillia; order Acidithiobacillales; family Thermithiobacillaceae; genus Thermithiobacillus; species Thermithiobacillus tepidarius. The sequence goes on along the minus strand of NZ_AUIS01000003.1, from coordinate 15,170 downwards.
CGGTTGGGACAGGCCGGGGTGATGGTCATGTCGTCCACCCGGATGCCCACCCGGTCGCCTTCCAGCCCGCGCAGCTGCACGATGCCGGTCAGCGGTCCATTGCGGTTGACCGCCGCGCCGGGCACGGTATTGAGCAGGTCGGCGCTGTCCTGGGGCGCGCGCTCCAGTATCTGCGCGGGCCGTAATGTCGGGCCTTGCGACGTTTCGGATGCGCCTTGGACTTCCACCGGCGCCAAGACGGGCACGCCGTCAGCGAGTGCGGCCAAGGGAAAACCGAAGAGAGCGCTCAGCAGGATGGGGCGGGCAGTGGGCATGTAATCCTCCGTTCTTGGGTCTGTATCAGCGACAGCTGACAGCAAGGAGCATGCCCGATCGCAGGTAATGAAAAATCAAAGACTTGTCCGCATGGTGCGGCAAGAAAATGGGGCATATGCCACAGGGTTGCGGCATATGCCCCAAGAGGAACAGCCAGTCCTTCCGGCTGCAAGGAGCGGGTTACGGCACGGCGCTCACTGTTCCTGATAATAGGTGGTGACCCGGTCTACCTCGTTCCTGGAGCCCAGGATCACCGGCACGCGCTGGTGCAGGGCGTTCGGCTGGATGTCCAGGATGCGCTCGCGTCCGGTGGTGGCCGCGCCGCCCGCCTGCTCGATCAGGAAGGCCATGGGGTTGGCTTCGTACATGAGGCGCAGCTTGCCCGGCTTCTTGGGGTCCTTGGTGTCGAAGGGATACATGAAGACGCCGCCGCGATTCAGGATGCGATGCACATCGGCGACCATGGAGCCGACCCAACGCATGTTGAAGTCGCGCTCGCGGAGGCCGCTCTTGCCGGCATTGAGCTCGTCGATGTAGCGCTGCACCGGGGCTTCCCAGAAGCGGTAGTTGCTGGCGTTGATGGCGTACTCTTTGGTGTCCTCCGGCACCCGCATGTCGGGATGGGTGTGTATGAACTCGCCGATGTTGGGATCCAGGGTGAAGCCGTTCACGCCGAAGCCGCGGGTGTAGACCAGCATGGTGGAGGAGCCGTAGACCGTGTAGCCGGCGCAGACCTGTCGGGTGCCGGGCTGCAGGAAGTCTTCCACCGTGGCGTCGCGGCCCGCCACCGGCGCTTCCAGAATGCTGAAGATGGTGCCGACGCTGATATTGACGTCGATGTTGCTGGAGCCGTCCAGCGGATCGAAGAGCAGCAGGTATTTGCCGCGCGCCACGCCCTGGGGCAGCACGTAGGGATCGTCCATTTCCTCGGAGGCCATGCCGGCCAGGTGGCCGGTCCACGCCATGGCCTGCAGGATGGCTTCGTTGGAGATGACGTCCAGCTTCTGCTGCTGCTCGCCCTGCACGTTTTCCGCACCGGCCGCCCCGCGGATGTCCATCAGGCCGGCGCGGTTGACCAGGCTACCGATGTACTTGCAGGCGACCATGAGGTCGTTCAGCAACGGGGCCAAGTCGCCGGTCGCCTCGGGATGGCGGCGGGATTCCTCCAGGAGAAACTGGGTCAGGGTTTTGCCGATGTGCATTATGTCTCCTCGTCTTTAGGGACGGCGTCGCCGGGCGGCGCCTCCTCCGCAGGCACGCGGTACTGCTCGCTGGCCCAGGCGCCCAGGTCCAGCAGGCGGCAGCGCTCGCTGCAAAACGGCCGGTAGGGGTTGCCCTCCCAGGGCGCGGGCTTGTGGCACTGCGGGCAGGGGCGCAGGGTGCGTCCGCTGTTCTGGTCTTTGTTCGACATGACGGCCTCTGGTCTCAGAGAGAGCAGATTCCAAGCTCAAAATCCACGTCGGAGTTTACCAGACGGCTGCGTCCCAGGTCGACCAGCTCGGAGAAGCTGATGGTGAAGCGGTGCGGGCCGCCGCTGATCACCGGGAAGTGTTCCGGGGAGTCCAGCCGGACCCGGATCAGGGCCGGCGGCATGCGCGGGTTCAGGGCCTGCTGGTAGATGCCCTGGCGCGCCGTCTGCCACTGCATGGCGCCGCACTCGCGCAGCAGTTGCAGGATCAGGTCGAGGGCGGGGCGCACCCGGTAAAAGCGCGCAGCCCAATCCTGCAGATTCTGCAGGCGCTGGGTCTCGTGCAGGTTCATCCAGTAGTGCAGGGCCGGCAACTCGAAATGGGTGACGCCGCCGGCGATGGCCTGGCGTCCGCGCACGGCCGCGAGGAGCTCGTGCTGGCGCAGATCCTGGCCCAACTGCCCGTGGATCTGGTAAAGGCGCTCCTGCTCTTCCTGCAATTCCCGCGCGTAGTGCTGCAGGCGCTCCCGATCCACGTCGGGGCTTTGGGCCAGTGCCTGCAGCCAGCGGATGAGCCGGTCCAGTTCCACGGTGAACTCGCCCTTCAGGTCCGGCCGGGCGAAGAGGTCGACGAGTTCGTTGATGACGCTCAGGGCCGCCTTGGCCGACCACATGCTGGCATCGGCCAAGTGCCCGTCGAGGCAGGCAAAGAGTGTCTCGATGCGCAGGAAGATGCGGGTGCGTTCGTTCAGCGGATGTTCGTAGACAGGTCCAGTCATGTCCTCACTGCTTCGGCGATGAAGGCCCGCCGTGGGGCAGCGGGTCATTTTTTGTTGTCGCTTGCTGAGCCAGCGCCCGGTAGCGCGCCATGAGCGCCGCGACCTGGGCGTGGGTGCGGGTGGGCGTCCCGTTATTATCGATCACGTCGTCGGCACGCGCCAGACGCACTTCGCGGCTGCACTGACTGGCGATGGCGGCGCGGACCTCCGCGGGCGACCAGCCACCGCGCGCCAAAGCGCGCTGATATTGCAGCTCGGGATCACAATCCACCACCAGGACCCGATCCACCTGCCGGTCGCTGCCGCTCTCGAAGAGCAGCGGCACGACCTGGATCGCCACGGCGTCCGGCTCCTGCCGGCCGATGGCTGCGCTGCGGGCCTGCAGCAGTTCACGGATTGGCGGATGCAGCAGCGCTTCGAGCCATGCCTTTGCCGCCGGATCGGCGAAGATGCGCGACCGCAGGGCTGCGCGGTTCAGCGTCCCATCCGGATTGATCACCGCCGCGCCGAAATGTTCCCGGATCGCCGCCAGGCTCGCTTGGCCGGGCAGGACCAGTTCGCGCGCCATGAGGTCAGTGTCCAGCACGTGCGCGCCGAGCGCGCGGAACTGCTCGGCGACGAGACTCTTGCCGCAGGCCAGACCGCCGGTGAGTCCGATGATCAGCATTCGTTCAGCCGCCGAGCAGGGAAAAGTAGCCATGGATGATCTGCTGCGGCCACAGCAGCATCAGCCAGCCGCCCAGGGCGAGATAGGGGCCGAAGGGAATGGCGTAGTGCCGCCCGCGGCCGGCGGCGAGCAGGGCGATGCCGACCAGGCCGCCCGTCAATGCCGCAATGAAGAGGATCATGGGCACAGCGCTCCAGCCGAGCCAGGCGCCGAGCATGCCGAGCAGCTTCAGGTCGCCAAAGCCCATGCCGTGCTTGCCGGTGAGCTTCAGATAGGCCATCGCCAGCAGCCACAGGCTGCCGTAGCCGAGCAGCAGCCCCAGGAGGCTGCTCAGCGGGCTGGCGAAAAGCGGCTGCCCCATGCCGTACCAAACCCCGGTGTTTAGCAGGACGCCCAGCAGCATGCCCGGCTTGGTGATGGCATCGGGCAGCAGCTGGGTATCCAGATCGATGAAGGTCAGCGCCAGCAGGGCCCAGAGCAGCAGCAGGCCCGGCAGCAGCTGCGGCCCCCAGCCCAGCTGCACGGCGCTGAAGGCGGTCAGCAGCCCGGTAAGGGCCTCCACCACCGGATAGCGCCAGCCGATGCGGCCGGCGCAGCCCCGGCACCTGCCGCCCAAGAGCAGGAAGCTGAGCACGGGAATGTTTTCCAGCGCCCGCACCCGGCGCCCGCAGGCCGGGCAGGCAGAGGGCGGGCTGACCACCGACAGGCCGCGCGGCAGGCGGTGGATCACCACGTTGAGGAAGCTGCCGATGAGCAGGCCCAGGATGCCGAAGAGCAGCGCGGTCTGCATGGGCTCAGCGAGTGGCATCGCGCGCCTCCGTGGCGTGACACGTGACGCGTGAAGCGTGAACGGAGCCCTTTCTCACGATTCGCTACTCACGATTTACGGCCCATGCTCACTGATCCAGCCCCAGCTTCTTCAGGCGGTAGCGGAAGGAGCGAAAGCTGATGCCGAGCAGGCGTGCCGCTTCGGTCTTCACGCCTTGGGCGCGTTCCAGGGCATCCAAGAGGATGCGGCCCTCGGTGGCCTCGATGGTGGCGTCCAGGTTGGGCGGCGCCGCGCAGCTTTCGGCCGGCGGCGTGCCGGGCGCCTGCAGGTCATGGGGTTCGATGCTGGCGCCTTCATGCAGGGCCGCGGCGCGCTCCAGCAGGTTTTCGAGCTCCCGCACGTTGCCGTAGAAGGGGTAGTGGGTCAGCCAAGCCAGGGCGGCGGGGCTGAGCCGCAGGGAACCGAGCCCCTGGCGCTGGGCAATGCGCTGCAGCAGCATCTCGGCGATGACGGGGATGTCCTCGCGGCGCTCGCGCAGGGGCGGCACGGACAGGGGAATGACGTTGAGCCGGTAGTAGAGATCCTCGCGGAAGCGCTTTTCCGCCACCAATTGCGCCAAGTCCTGGTGGGTCGCGGAAATGACGCGCACGTCCACCGGCATCTCCTTGTGGGCGCCAACCGGCCGGATGGCCCGCTCCTGGATGGCGCGCAGGAGCTTGACCTGCATGGGCAGCGGCAGGTCCGCCACCTCGTCCAGAAAGAGCGTGCCGCCGTTGGCGGCCTCGAAGAGGCCGGCCCGGCGCTGGGTCGCGCCGGTGAAGGCACCCTTTTCGTAGCCGAAAAATTCGCTCTCCATCAGGTTTTCGGGGATAGCGCCGCAGTTGACCGGGGTGAAAGGCGCCGCGGCGCGCGGGCTGGCGGCATGAATGGCGCGGGCCACCAGCTCCTTGCCGGTACCCGATTCGCCGGTGATGTGCACCGGGGCCATGCTGCGGCCCAGGCGCTGGATTTGCTCACGCACGCGGGTGATCGCCGGGGAGACGCCGAGGATCTGCGGCCCTTCGCCGACGACCGGGTCGACCGCCGCCTTTTCCGCCACCCGGGGGCCGAGCAGCTGAATGGCGCGGCGGGCCAGTTGCCGCAGGCGGTTGACCTCGATGGGCTTGGAAACGTAGTCGAAGGCCCCGGCTTTCATGGCCTCCACCGCGCTGTCGGCGGAGGAGTAGGCCGTGATCACGGCCACCGGCATGAGGGGGTGGTGGTGCTGGATCTCGGAGACGATTTCCAGGCCGCTGCCATCGGGCAGGCGCAGATCGGTCAGGCAAAAATCGATGCCGCCCTGCTCGAGCTGCATCTTGGCCTCGCGCACGGTGGCGGCCACGCTGACCTGCAGGTCCATGTCCTCCAGGGTGAAGGCCAGGAGCTCACGGATGGCTGGTTCGTCGTCCACGATCAGGGTGCGGATGTTCTGTTCCATGCTGCCGTTCATGAAGAGATGCTTTCCCGTGAATTGGAGATGCTGCGTTGCTGCTGGGTGTCGGAGAGCGGGCCACCGCTGCGCGTGGCCGGTTCGGGGCCCGCCAGGGGCAGGATCACTTTGAATACCGCTCCGCCCTGGGGATGGGTGCTGTATTTTATCCTACCCTGATTGTGGGTGACCAGATCGCGCACGATGTTCAGGCCCAGGCCGGTGCCGCGGGAGCTGGTGGTGAAGAACGGCTCGAAGATGCGGCGGGCCAGGGCGGCGGGGACGCCGGGGCCATGGTCGCGGACGGCGATGCTGCCGTGCTGATCATCCTCGCGTTTAGCATGGATCTCGATGATCGCTTCTTCCTGGTCCCGGTGGCCATAGTGGGTGGCATTGCGCACCAGGTTCCACAGCACCTGCTGCAGTTGGGCCGGATCGGCGCGCAGGCGCAGCTCGGGCTCGGCCAAGTACAGGTGCAGATTGGACGAGATGTGAGCGGGGTCCTGCCGCAGGTGTTCCATCACCTGCTGGATCCAAGGGCGCACGGCAAAGTCCTCGATCTGGGGCGGCCGCGGGCTGCCGAGTTCCAGCACCGATTCCACGATCTGGTTCAGGCGGTCCGTCTCCCGCACGATGATGTGGCTGAGGCGGCGCACCTGGGTATCGAGCAGCCGCTCGTGCAGGAGCTGGGCCGCATGGCTGACGGCGCTCAGCGGATTGCGGATCTCGTGGGCGATGTTGGCGGTCAGGCGGCCGAGGGCGGCCAGCTGCGCCTGCTGCTCGCGCGCCTGGTCCTGGCTGACGTCCGCCAGCAGCATCAGGATCGGGCCCTGGGTCTGCTCCGCCAGCGGCACGCAGTGGACCTTGACCAGCCGTTCCTCGTGCCGTCGGGATTTCAAGACCACCGGGTCGACGCTGCGCGGCTTGCCGAGCCGGCATTGGATCACGAAGCTCAGCAGGGTGGGGCTGACCACGTCGATGGGCAGCCTGACCTCGGACCATTCGGGGTAGCCCGTCATGGTGCGCGCCACCGGATTGGTGAGCAGCACGCGGTTTTCCTCGCTGACCACGAGCACGCCGAGGTCCATGTGCTGAATGATTTCGTTGTTCAGGGCGTTCAGGCTCAGAATCTCCGAGCCGCGCTCGGCCAGGAGCTGCTCGGAGCGCCGCAGGCGGGAGGCGAGGTTGTCGGCCAGCACGGCAATGGCCACCAGCGCCAAGCCGAAGACCCACAAGGGGGCGGTTTCCAGCCGCTGATCGAGGCCGAGGGCCAGGCGCAGCAGGGCGAGCAGGAAGGTGAGCCCGAGAATGACCCAGGCCAGGTAAAAGGCGCTGTGCCCGCCCAGCAGAAAGGCGGCGCTGACCACCGCCAGCAGGTAGAGGGCGTTCAGCGGGCTGTGCTGGCCGCCGGTGTAGTGGACCAGCAGCGTGATCAGCAAGGTGTCCACCACGACCTGGAGCAGGGCGTGGAAGCGGGGCTTGCCGGGCCACCTGGCCAGCGTTACCCCCAGGTAGATGAAGCTGGCCAGCCCGGCCGCCAGGATGCTGTGCTGCAGGAGGGTGCTGTTGCCGCTGACCGCCAGGATGGGCGCGCCATCCGGGAAGTGTGCCAGCAAAGCCAGCGCCGCCGTGATGAGCAGGCGGGAGGCGGCGACGCCCTGCAGCAGGCGCCAGGCACCGTCCGCCATGCGCGGCGCCGGATCGGTGGTCTGATGAAAGAACTGCATGGCTCCTGCCGGCTCAGCCACCCACGACGGAGGCGAGCTTGAAGATGGGCAGATACATGGCGATCACGAGGCCGCCGATGACCACGCCCAGGAAGGCCATGATCATGGGTTCCATCAGGCTGGTCATGCGGTTCACCGCCTCATCCACCTCGCTTTCGTAGAAATCCGCCACCTTGGCGAGCATGGTCTCCAGGGCGCCGGACTCCTCGCCGATGTTGATCATCTGCACGACCATGGGCGGGAAGATGCCGGCCTCGGCCAGGGGCTGAGACAGGCGCTGGCCGGCCGCCACGGCCTCGCGCGCCTTCATGATCGCGTCTTCGATCACCGTATTGCCCGAGGTGCGGGCAATGGTCTCCAGGGACTCGGTCATGGGCACGCCCGCCGCGTGCATGGTGGAGAAGGTGCGGGTGAAGCGGGCGATGGCCGCCTTGAGCAGGATGTCGCCCAGCACCGGCATCTGCAGCAGCATGCGGTCGAAGGCGGCATGGACCTTGGGCACCCGCTTGTAGGCCAGGCGCAGGCCGACGAGACCGGCGATGGGAATGCCGAAGACCAGGTACCAGTAGCGGACGAAGCCGTTGGACAGCTTGATGACGAAGGAGGTCAGCGCCGGCAGCTCGGCGCCGAAGCCGGAGAACATTTCAGCGAATTTCGGAATCACGAAGATCATCAGGATGGCGGTGATGATGAAGGCGACCACGATGATGCTGGTAGGATAGAAGAGGGCCGATTTGACTTTTGCCTTCAGGGCGTAGCTCTTTTCCCGGTAGGTGGCCAGCTTGAGCAGAATGGTATCCAGGATGCCGCCCAGCTCGCCGGCGGAGACCAGCGCCACGTACAGCTTGTCGAAGTAGGCGGGGAACTTGGCCAGGGCGCTGGACAGGCGCTCGCCCGACTCGACATCCGTCTGGATGCTTTTGAGCAGCTTCTGCATGCCCTTGTTGCTGGCGCCCGCGCCGATCAGCTCGATCGCCTGCACAATGGGCAAGCCGGCGTTGAGCATGGTGGCGAGCTGACGGGTGAAGACCACCAGATCCTTTTCCTTGATGCTGCGGTCGCCGAGCAGGGATTTCTGCTTCTTCTTCACCCGGGTCGGCAAGATGCCCTGTCGGCGCAGCATGGCCCGCGCGTAAGCCTCCGATGGGGCACGGATCTCGCCTTTCTTGATCGCCCCCAGCGTGTCCTTGCCCTCCCACACGAATTCCAGGTCCGCTACGGTTTTGCTCCTGACTGCCGCTTCCTGTGCCGCTTGCGCCATAGTGAGTCGTCCTGTCCTACAGATTGGTTACGCGGGTTACTTCCTGCAAGCTGGTGGTGCCGTCCATCACCCGGCGCAGGCCCGATTGGCGCAGGGTGAGGATACCCTCGGCGGCCGCCTGCCGTGCCAGATCCGCCGCGGTCTTGCCTTCCAGGATCATGTTGCGCATGACTTCCGAGATGGGCATGACCTGATAAAGACCGACGCGGCCCTTGTAGCCGGTCTTGTTGCACTTTTCGCAGCCGTCGGCGGTGTAGGGCCGCCAGCCCTTCAGCTGCTCCTTGCTGAACCCGGCCTCCAGCATGGCGGGCTCGGGGATGCTGGTTGGCTTCTTGCAATGCTCGCACAGACGCCGCGCCAGGCGCTGGGCCAGCACCAATTGCACCGCCGAGGCAATGTTGAAGGTGGGCACGCCCATGTTCTCCAGGCGGGTCAGCGTCTGCGGCGCATCGTTGGTGTGCAGGGTGGACAGCACCATGTGGCCGGTCTGCGCGGCCTTGACCGAAATTTCCGCCGTTTCCAGATCGCGGATTTCGCCGACCATGATGATGTCGGGGTCCTGACGCAGGAAGGCGCGCAGGGCGGTGGAAAAGCCCATGCCGATCTTGTCGTTGACGTTGACCTGGTTGATGCCGTGCAGGTTGATTTCCACCGGGTCCTCGGCGGTGCTGATGTTCACGCCCGGGGTATTCAGGATGTTCAGCGCAGTGTACAGAGTCACCGTCTTGCCCGAGCCGGTGGGGCCGGTGACCAGCACCATGCCGTAGGGCCGGTGGATGGCTTCCAGGAAGGCTGCCTGCTGCTCCGGGAAGAAGCCGAGCTTGTCGATGCCGACCCGGGCGCTGGCCGGGTCCAGCAGGCGCAGCACGATCTTCTCGCCGTAGAGGGTGGGCAGAAAGCTGATGCGGAAGTCGATGGCCCGCTCCTTGGACAGGCGCACCCGCAGGCGGCCGTCCTGGGGAATGCGCCGCTCGCTGATGTCCAAGCGCGCCAGGATCTTGAGACGCGAGGTGATGCCTTCGCGCAGGCCCAGGGGCGGCTGGATGATTTCCTGCAGGATGCCGTCGATGCGGTAACGCACCCGGAAGGATTTTTCGTAAGGTTCCAGATGCACGTCGGAGGCGCCGCGCTGGATGGAGTCCAGCAGCAGATGCTGTACGAACTTGACTACCGGCGCGTCGTCGCCGCCCGAGGCCATCTGGTCGAGGCTGACCTCAGCGTCCTCCTCGCTCTCGAGGGTGGCGTTGAAGCTGCCGTTGCCGATGAGATCGGCAATATTGCCTTCCATCTGGCCGAGCAGGCCTTCGATCAGGCGGTTGAGCTTGTCCTCCTCCACCACCACGGGCATGACCTGCAGGCCCGTATTGAACTTGATGTCGTCGAAGGCGCTGAAGTCGGTGGGATCGGAGACGGCCAGGTAGAGGTGCTTGCAGCGTTTGGACAGGGGCAGGGCGTGGTAGCGGCGGATCAGCTTGCGATCGAGCAGGCCGCTGACTTCGTCATCCAGCGCCACGGCGTCCAGATCCAGCATGGAGAGGCCGTAGCGCTCGCTCAGGCTGCGCATCAGGCGCTTGGGATCGACGACGCCGTTGCGCACCAGCAGCGCCACCAGGGTGGTGTGTTGCTGCTGGGCGTCCTGCACCGCGCGGGCGACCACCTCCTCCGAGCAGAGTCCCTGCTGTATCAGCGCCTGCGCAAGCGAATTCAGTGGTTTGCTGTTTGGGTTGACGCTAGCCATTGTTCGAGTTTTTCCTTGACCGCGGCTACCGGCGGCTGTTGGCCCGTCCACAGCCGGAAGCTTGCCGCTCCCTGATGCAGCAACATGCCCAGCCCGTCCACGGTCCGCAATCCCATGCTGTTGGCTGCCGCGAGCAACGGCGTACTTATGGGGTTATAGACGATGTCGCAAATAATGCCAGTTTTGGGCAGCCGGGCGAGTTCCAGCTCCGGATGCCCTTCCCCGTGCAGGCCGCGGCTGCTGGTGTTCACCACCAGCCCCACCTCATGGAGCAGCGGCGTCAGGTGATCCCGATCGAGGGGCAGGGGATGGATGGGGAATTGGGGGAAGGCGGCGGCCAGGGCTTCGGCACGCGCCAGCGTGCGGTTGGCGAGATGGATGGCCGTGGCACCGCTGGCGCCGAGGGCCCAGAGAATGGCGCGCGCGGCGCCGCCGGCGCCGATGACCAGGGCCGTGCGCCCGCGCCAGTCCAGGCCGGTGTCGTCCAAGGCCAGGCTGAAGCCCGCCGCATCCGTGTTGTGGCCGAGCACGCGGCCGTCAACGAAGTGCAGGGTATTGACAGCGCCGATGCCCGCGGCCTCGGGCGTCAGTTCCTGCGCCAGGGCATGCGCCCGTTCCTTGTGGGGGACGGTCACGTTGACGCCGCACACGCCCAGGGCCGGCAGGCCGGCCAGCGCGGCGGCGAAATGCGCCTCGCGGACGTGGAAGGGTACGTAGACCAGGTCCGCGCCCACGGCCTCGGCAAAGGCCGCGTGCATGAGCGGCGACAGGCTGTGGGCGACGGGGTCGCCGACGATGCCGTAAACGGCGGTCTTTCCGGTGATGGGGGATCTGGCCATGTTCCTGTGGTGCGGCAAGGGGATCGGGAGCGGTGTGCCATCATGGGCACGGCAATGCGAATCGGTCCATCGAGGCGCGTAGAGCCTCCGTGTGCAAGCGACGTATTCGGGTGCGGGAAAAGGGTGTAGTCTAACCGGATATCCGCGTTTGTCCAGTCGGAATTGAAGCTGCTGCGTTCCGGGGAGCAAGATATGGACCTGAAAAAGCTGATTGCCGGAAAGCTGCGCGCCGCGGCGCGGGATGCGCCGGCGCGCCCGGCCCCGGCCGCCGGCCGGGTGCCGCCCGGCCAAAGGGCGGTGACCCATTTCCCGGTGCTGGATCTCGGCACCCGGCCCCGGATCGCCACGGCGGACTATCGTCTGCAGGTTGATGGTCTGGTCGAGCGTCCCGTGGCCCTGTCCTGGTCCGCGCTCCTGGCGTTCGGCGTGGTCGCGGTGCCTTCCGACTTCCATTGCGTGACCCGCTGGTCGCGGCTCGACACCGCCTGGAGCGGGGTGCGGGTGCGCGAGCTGCTGGCGCAGGCGCGGCCGGCGCCGTCGGCCACTCACGTGATGGCGCACAGTGCGGAGGGCTACAGCGCCAATGTCCCGTTGGCCAGGCTGCTGGCCGATGACGTGTTGATTGCCACGGCCCTGGACGGCCGGCCCATCCCGGTGGAGCATGGCGGGCCCGCGCGGCTGGTGGTGCCGAGCCTGTATGCCTGGGAAAGCGTCAAGTGGCTGACGCGCCTGGAGCTGATGGCCGGGGACCGGCCGGGCTTCTGGGAGCAGCGTGGCTACCATAACGACGGCGATCCCTGGCGGGAGCAGCGTTTTGCTTGATGATGGAGGTTCGAGATGCAAACGGTCCAAGCCGATTCCAAGGTGACCCTGCGCTACGTCCTGCGCCTGGAGAACGACCAGGTGGTGGATGCTACGCAGGAGAATGAGACGGTGACCATCAGGATGGGGCAGGGCGAACTGGTCGCCGGGCTGGAGCAGGCTCTGCTCGGCATGGCGCCGGGCGAGCACAAGGTGGTCAATCTGCCGCCGGAATATGCCTATGGCGAGCACGATCAGTCGCTGACCACGCGTACGCCGCGCAGCAGCTTTCCCGCGGAGCTCGAACTGGAGCCGGGCCAGGTGCTGAGCTTCGACTCACCGCAGGGCGAAGTGCTGCCCGCCACCATCCTTGAGGTCGGCGACACGGAGGTGGTGGTGGACTTCAACCATCCGCTGGCGGGACTGGCGGTGGAGTTCGAGGTGACCGTGGTAGAGGTGGCCTGACACGCGGCCGGCCTCAGCTCCCGGCCCCGGCCTTGGCTTCCAGCTCCTCCCAGCGGGCGTAGGCCCGTTCCAGGTCCTGGCCGAGGGCGGCGGCCTCCTGCTGCAGTGCCTGGGCGCGTTCCGGCGCGCTCCGGTACAGGGCCGGATCGGCCAGCTGCCCGGCGATTTCGTGCTGGCGGGCCTCCAGCGCCTCGATGCGGCCGGGCAGCTCGTCCAGCTCGCGTTTTTCCTTGAAGGACAGCTTGGGCTTGCCGCCGCTGCCGGCCGCCGCGGGCGCCGGCTTGGGTGCGGCGGGCGGGGGTGCGGCCTTGGGCGCGGCCGCAGCCCGGGCGGCTTGGGCGCGTGCCCAGTCGTCGTAGCCGCCGGCATATTCCGTGAGCACCCCATCGCCCTCGAAGGCGATGATCTGGGTGACCACGTTCTCCAGGAATTGGCGATCGTGGCTGACCAGGAAGAGGGTGCCCGCGTATTCCGCCAGCAGGCCTTCCAGCAGTTCCAGGGTCTCCAGGTCGAGGTCGTTGGTGGGCTCGTCCAGCACCAGCACGTTGGCCGGCTGGGTGAAGAGGCGGGCCAGCAGCAGGCGGTTGCGCTCGCCGCCGGACAAGGTCTTGACCGGGGTGCGGGCGCGCTCGGGCGGGAACAGGAACTCGCCCAGGTAGCCGATCACGTGGCGGCGCTCGCCGCCGATCTCCACGAAGTCGGAGCCGGGGCTCACCGTGTCGATCAGCGTGGCCTCGGGGTCGAGCTGCTCGCGCAGCTGGTCGAAGTAGGCGACCTGCAGGCGCGTGCCGAGCCGAATGCTGCCGCCGTCCGGCTGGAGCTCGCCCAGGATGAGCTTGAGCAGCGTGGTCTTGCCGGCGCCGTTGGGGCCGATCAGGCCGATGCGGTCGCCGCGCATGATGCGGGTGGAGAAGTCGCGGATGACGACCTTGTCGCCGAAGGACTTGCGGACGTGGCTCAGCTCGGCCACCAGCTGGCCGGAGCGCTCGCCCGTATCCAGCTGCAGGTTCACGTTGCCCAGGCGCTCGCGCCGCTGCACCCGCTCGCGGCGCAGCTGCTCCAGGCGCCGCACGCGCCCCTCGTTGCGGGTGCGGCGCGCCTGGATGCCTTGGCGGATCCAGGCCTCCTCCTGGGCGAGGAACTTGTCGAAGAGCGCGTTCTGGGTGGCCTCGACGGCCAGCAGCTCCGCCTTTTTGCGCTGGTAATCGGCAAAGCTGCCGGGAAAACTGGTGAGCACGCCGCGATCCAGTTCGACGATGCGGGTGGCCACGTTGTCCAGGAAGCGGCGGTCGTGGGTGATGAGCAGGACGCTGCCCGGGAACTCCTTGAGAAAGCCCTCCAGCCATTCGATGGCGGGCAGATCCAGGTGGTTGGTGGGCTCGTCCAGCAGCAGGACGTCCGGTTCGGCCACCAGGGCCTGGGCCAGGGCCACGCGCTTGCGCCAGCCGCCGGAGAGCTCGGCCACGCGCTTGTCGGCGGGCAGCTCCAGGCGCGAGATGACCGTCTCCACCCGGTTCTGCACCGCCCAGCCGTTTTCCGCATCGAGGCGGCCTTGCAGGCGCTGCAGGCGTTGCAGCAGTTGCTCCACCTCGGCGCCGGGCTCGCTCAGGGCGTGGGTGACGGCGTGGTACTCCAGCAGGGTCTGCCGCAGTGGGCCCAGGCCTTCCGCCACCGCCTCGAAGACGCTGTGTTCCAGGTCCAGCGGCGGCTCCTGGGGAACATAGGCCAGGCGCACGGCGTTGTCGCGGCGGGCGAGGCCGGCGTCCAGGGGCTGGATACCGGCCAAGACCTGCAGCAGGCTGGACTTGCCGGCGCCATTGCGGCCGATGAGGCCGACCCGCTCGCCGGGCTCCAGGCTGAATTCCGCCTGGTCCAGTAGGGCCCAGTGGCCGTAGGCGAGGGAGGCTTTTTCCAGGGTGATCAGGGGCATGCGCGGGTTCCGTCAGAGTTGCTTGAGGCCATGCGCGAGGAGCGTGAAGCGGCCGTCCTCGTGGCGATAGCGGCTGAATTCGGCGTTGCCGACCTGGATGTGGTAGAGGGCATCCAGGGGCACGCCGAGGGCGTGGGCGAAGACGGCGCGCATGACGCCGGCGTGGGCCACCACCAGGATGCGCTCGCCGGCATGGCGTGCGACCAGATCCTCGCAAGCGGCGCCGACCCGCATGACGAAATCCGCCAGCGGCTCGGCGCCCGCCGGGCGCAGGCCGACGGGGTCGCGGCGGAAGCGGGCCAGCAGGGTGGGATCGTCGGCATGGATCTCGTCGCGGGTGCGCCCCTCCCAGGCACCGAAGCCCACCTCCTTGAGGCGCTCGTCCAGTTCCACGGGCAGGCCCATGGCGGCGGCCAGTTCCTCGGCGAAGGCGCGGCAGCGCAACAGGGGCGAACTGACGATGCGGGTCCATGGGCGTGTGCCGCAGGCGCTGCGCATCTGCGCCCAGCCCTTGTCGCTGAGCGGGTCGTCGATCTGGCCGCGAAAGCGGCTGGAGCCGCCCACGGGCTCGCCGTGGCGGAGGAGGTCGATGTGCGTGACGGTGTTCGGCATGGCGTACGTGTCAGGGCAATGGGGCATTCAAAGGCCGGCAGACTGGGCTATCCTAGGGTCTGTTCTCAATCAAGCCAACCAGACGATGGAACAAGCCAGATGGACGAACGACAGGAAGGAGTGGGCGAGCTTGTCGTAACGCGTGGCGATGCGTCTGAATTGCTTGATGCGAGCGAAGAAACGCTCGATCAGATTGCGGCTCTTGTAGATATGCCGGTCGAACGAGCGGGGGTTGAGTCGGTTGGAACGCGGCGGGATTACCGCCTGACCGCCCTGCGTCGTAATTGTTTCGACGAAGGCATCCGAATCGTAGCCCTTGTCGGCCACGATGAATTCGGCCGGCTGATCCTGGATCAGTGCTGCGGCCTGTTCGATGTCGGCGACCTGACCT